>JAXDLV010000001.1:0-15230 GCA_034666445.1 Chloroflexota bacterium
GTGGTAGTCGGTGAACGCGAAGACGTCAGCCCCCTGGCCGTTCCGCGTCACCCACTACCACCTCAGGCTGTCGACTGATGACGGCGTGAGCTTACGGAAGCTGAGTGTGCCGCCCGGCCACCTGGCCTCGGTGACCGGGCTCCCCGGGAACGCCAGCGGTGGCCCGTTGTTCGCTGCCAGCGTCGGGCCCGGGAGCACCGGGGCGGGTCTCAGCCGCTCCGACGATGGCGGGGCCACCTTCCGGCCGTTCGACGCCGGCGGCATCACCCCCGGGGCGACCATCTCCAACGTCATGATGCTCCCGGACGGGCTCATCCTGGCGACGCTGACAACCGCCGACGCGGCCCGGGATTTTGGCGTCCGGTGCTCTGCCGACCTCGGTCTGACCTGGAGCGCGGGCTGCTGACCTGAGCTGCGGTCGCCCCTGAGGCGACGCATTGTGTAACGCCCCTGGTGCGCGAGGCGACTACCCCATGTGCATCGGTTCAGCGGGTTTCACGCCACGTCGCGGCGACGGCTGCTGGTTGTGGGCCTCGCCTGGTGGTCGGCGGTCTCGCTCTGGGCCGCGCCGGCTCCCGTGCAGGCCGACGAGGCCGCGCCGGTGCAGGCAGGAGTGTGCCGTTTCATCGCCGGGACGACGAGCAATGACCTCAAGGCGACCTTCAGCCCGGGCCTCACCAGCGTCGCCGGCGACGGCAGCTGCACGGACGCCGGCGGGGGCAGCACCATCAGCCTCACCCTGGGCGGGGGGAGCGGTCTCACCTGTACGGCGGGCGTCCAGGTCATGCACGGCAGCGCATCCTGGTCGAGTGGCTCACCGGCAACGGTTTCCAACCTCACCGTGGTCGCCGCCGGCACGCTGTCGACCCTTCAGCTGGTTATCGTCGGCTCAGGTTTCCAGGCGGTGGCCGAGCTGACCTGGGTGAACAAGAACGCCATCATGGCGTGCCTCGACTCGGGTCACGTCTCGGTCGAGCTGACCGGGGTGATGGTCTACGTAGCCACCTAAACCGCGGTGCGGATGCGCTCCGAGTGCTTGGCGCGCAGCTTGGCCAGCTTGGGGTTGATGACCGCCGCGCAGTAGCCCTGGCCCGGGTTCCGGTTGTAATAGTCCTGGTGGTACTCCTCGGCCGGGTACCAGGTGCCGAGCGGGGTGATCTCCGTCACCACCGGGTCGCCCCAGAGGTGCTGCACCTCGGCCTTCGACTGCTCGGCGGCGGCGTGCTGCGCCTCGTCGGCATAGTAGATCGCGGAGCGGTACTGGGTGCCGCTGTCGGCCCCCTGGCGGTTGAGCGTGGTGGGGTCATGGATGGTCCAGAGGATCTCGAGGATCTGCGGGTAGCTGATCACGTCGGGGTCGTACTCAACCTGCACCGCCTCGGCGTGGCCGGTGCGGCCGGTGCAGACGTCGCGGTAGTCGGGGTCGGCCTTCTGCCCGCCCGTGTAGCCGGACTCCACTCGGGTGACGCCCTCGATCTGCCGGTAGGCGGCGTCGAGGCACCAGAAGCACCCTCCCGCCAGGGTGGCGGTCTCTCTCTTGTCAGACATTGGAATCCTCCGGGGCAGGCCGCCGGTTGCGCAGGCTGGGCCGCTGCCTGACAATAGCGCGACATACGGAGGCCAGTCGATTGCCGAAGAGGGTGCTGGGAGTAGGGCTGCGCCGCCGACCGGGGAATGCCCCGCTGAGTCATGGCTGAGCGGAAGAAGAAGCCTGCCGTCGTGCCCCCCGAAGCGGCTGGCCCGACGCCCGAAGCGGCCGCCCCCGCGGAGGCATCCAACGAGGCCACCGCCGGCGAGCGCATTGGCCGCCTCTGGCATGGCTTCCTCCACTACCTGAACAGGGACATCAAGTGGGCGCTGCTGTTCGCCGGCCTGGGCTTCGCCATCTCCTGGCTGGCCAACGTGGTCATCACCGCGGTCGTCTTCGACGGGTTTGGCAAGGTGCCCCCCGGGGGGCCGGTGACGTCGCCCACCACCCAGGTGACCGGCAGCATCTTCTGGGCGATCGGGATGGCGATCCTGATGGGGCTGCTCGCGTACCGGCGCCAGGTGGGCGGCAAGCGCTTCTGGGCCGACCTTCGCGGCTTCCCCACCAGCATTGTCGGCCTGGTGCGCCACGACGGCCAGGGAGCGCTGGGTCACATCCTGTGGGGCTTCGCCGGGGCCATGCTGGCGGCGGCGTTCATCTCGCCAGCCGTCGGCGCGATGCTCGGCCTGGGCGTCCTGGTGCTGGTGACCGCGGTGCTGCGCCCGCTGATCACGGGGCTGATCATGATCGCCTGGCGCAAGGTGATCGGCGCGCTCTTCCCGCAGCGCGCCGCGCCGCCGAAGGAGCTGACCCTGGCGGTCGTGCTCATAGGCAGCGTGATCGCGCTGGCGGCCACCCTCGGCCTGCCGTTCTGGTGGATGAAGCTCGGCCTTGCGATCGCCGCCGGCGTGCTGGCCTTCGTCCTCACGACCCGAGGCGCGGCCACCCCGCCCGCGGCCGCGATGCTGGCGGTTGGGGCGCTCGCGGCCCTGGGCGCCGCGCTGGCCTCGACCGCCGGCGCTTTCGCCAGCGATGGCGGCTGGCGGGAGTGCGGGACCGACGTCGCGGCGTGGCTGCGGTGCGGCGGACCGGATGTGATGAAGGAGTCGTTGCTCGCGGGCGCGTTTGGCGGCTTTGGTGGCATGTTCGGCGGCGGGGTCGGCGGCCCCCTGGGCGCGGACCAGGTGAACAAGGGCTGGAAGGCGCGGTTGGAGGGCGGCTACGAGGGCTTCCTTAACCAGATGGCGTTCCAGGCGAACCGCGACGTGACTGATCCCCTGCTGTTCATCGGCACCCTCTCCGGGGCACCCGGCCCCCAATCGGAGGGCGCTCTACGTCTTCAGGAGTTCCTGAACTCAGGCCAGGGCCGGTCCGCGTACGAGGAGTTCGCCGCCGACCCGTTGGGCTACGCCAACAAGCGGGGCCTTGGCGAATGGCTGCGCGACTACCCGGAGACCGCCGGGCAGGAGGACAGCGAACGCTACAGGGCCCTCATCGAGCAGTACAACCAGGCCGTGGCGGCGGGTGACGACCGCAAGGCCGGGGAGCTGGAGATGATGGCCGCGGCCACGACCGTTTGGACCGTTGGGTCGTTGATCGACCCCGAGGTTGCCCTCGAGGGCGTCGTCGCCCGCGCGGGCACGAAGGGCGCTGTCCGCACTGGCGAGCACATGCTCGCGAGTGAGCTGGAGCAGCAGGCCACCAGGCACGCCCACCTCCCCGGTGACATCCCCCTGGACGCCGAGCAGTTCGGCCTGGTCAACAAGGGCATCAAGGGTTGGGACGAGATGATCGTCCTCGACCCGGTCACCAAGGAGCGTCGCCACGTCAACGACGTGCACCGGCTGACATTCGAGGACGACTCGAAGGCGGTCTTCAAGGGCGGGACCGGCCAGAAGGTGAAGGACGGACCCTACGGCCCCGAGATGTACCGCAATGACCTCAGCGCCCACACCGTCGACCGTGCGCTGGGGTTCGACATCGTGCCCACCACCGCCGCCATCGACCACCCCACCCTGGGGCGTGGATCGGTGCAGGCCTGGGCGGACGCGGAGGGGAAGCTGCCTTCCGCCTACAGCATCGAGGACCAGCATCGGATGGCCACGCTCGACTACATCATCGGCAACGGCGACCGCCACGACGGCAACATCATGTCCCGTAGCGATGGGCGCGTTGTCGCCATCGACCATGGCAATGCCTTCCCGCGATCCGGTGACCAGCCATTGCGGTCGGACTTTGTCGTCCTGCACGCCAACGAACCCCTGCACCCAGACGTCATAGCGGGAGTCAACCGCGTCGACCCCCAGGCCCTGGCCGAGCAGCTACGCGCCAACGGCATGAGCCATGAGCAGATCGACGGTGTGATAAACCGACTCAACGAAGTCAAGACCAACGGGATGATCACCGGCGAAGCGCACGCAGGCGACATGTTGAGTGCGAACCGGAGGTACGTACAGATGGGCAAGGACACGATTGACATGACCAACATGCAGCCCGTCCCGAAGACGATCATTCTCCACCGCTGATGGCTGAACGTCTGCTCGTCTTCCGCAACCTGCCCGAGGAGTCGGTGCTGGCCCTGACCATCACGCTTGATGACGCCGGCAAGGTCTCGTTTGCACCCGAGGGCGACCACGGTGCCCGGGCGATGGAGATCCTTGGCGCGGGTGTGGGCTCGAATACCGAGAACCGCTTCGTGCCGCCCGACGAGGGTGAGGCCTACGTGCGCGCCGTCGCCGAGATGCTCGGCGAGTCAAGCATGTGGACCGCCATGACCACGTCATCGGCCTAAAACCCCCGGCGCTCGCCGGCCCGGCAGGACAGCGCATCCTCGCCGCCGCCTGCGGCATCCTGGGGCTCTGCTCGGTGGCGCCGCTGCTGGCCTGGGTGTACGACCTGGGCACCTTCGCCGCGTGGTTCTGGCTGCTGGCCGCGCCGGGAATCCTGTTCATCAGCGTCACCGCGATCGTGCTCAAGCTGACCGGGCGCTACCCCACGCTCTACATGGCGCTGGTGGCCGGGGTGCTCGGCGGGATCGTGGCCACCATCGGCTACGACCTCATCCGGACCCCGTTCCTCGCGGTCGGGTACCGGCTGTTCGCGCCCATCAACTCATACGGCGTGCTGGGCATGAACGCCACGCATTCCAGCCACGCAACCGACACCGTCGGCTGGCTCTACAACTTCGCCAACGGGGTGGGCTTCGGCGTCGGCTACGCGGTGATCGCGCTGGGCCGTCGCTGGTGGTGGGCGATCCCGTGGGCGCTCGGCCTGGAGACGATGACCATCGTCACGCCCTACGCCGACGTCTACAACCTTCGCAACCAGCTCGACATCATCGCCATCGCCTACGGCGCCCACGTGGCGTACGGCGTGCCGCTGGGCATCATCGTCCAGCAGGCCGGCCGCTGGCAGAGCGCCCGGGAGGCGTTCATCCCGCCGTCGTGGGCCATCGGCGGCGTGCTCGTCGGAATACTGCTGTGGCAGCAGCCGTGG
The DNA here is from genome assembly GCA_034666445.1 of Chloroflexota bacterium. GTDB lineage: Bacteria > Chloroflexota > Dormibacteria > DASZGP01 > DASZGP01 > JAXDLV01. Next base: position 5,024 of record JAXDLV010000001.1, read on the forward strand.
GTTGCGCCCGAGGCCCCTCCCGACGACAACGGCCGGCCCGTCGCGACCGTGTCGGGCCTGCGCTTCGTGCCGGAGTGGGTGCGGCTCCCGGTTGGCGGCTGCCTGGTGCTGGACAACCACGACGACATCGTCTACACCCCCAGCGCACCGCCCGCGGCCGAGGCGCTGCTCCCCAACGGCCGCGCGACCTACTGCTTCCCCACCTCCGGCATCAAACGCGTGCAGCTCAATGGCGTGCCCTACTCGGGAGGCTTCGTCCTGGTCGACCCCGCGCTCTGAGCGCGGGCGGGGCTCAGGCCCTCCGCCGCCTTCGCAGTCGGGAGGCGCCCACCGCCGCCATCGCCACGAGGCCGCCAACAAGGGTGACGGGCGCCTCGCCGCCGGGGGAGCCCGAACCGGTGTCGGGCAGCGCCTGCGGTAGTCCTGAGGCCGGTGGACTGGCGGTCTCCCCGGCAGCCGGCGAGCCGCTCGGGGACGGCGACGGGACCACCACTTCCTTCTGGACCTCGTAGGCGCCGATGTCACAGGCCTCGGTCCCGGTGCCCGGGCGCACCTCGCCGCGCTGGTCGATGCCCCCGGCGCCGTTGGGCGGGTCGGGGAAGCAGGCGTCGCCGGCGGTGTCGATCGCAGCGCTCCCGGTGCCGAGTGCCATCGTCTTGGTGCCGCCGCCGTTGAGGGCCAGCGGTCCGAGGTTCGGGTCGCCGGTTCCGAAGGTGCCGGCGCAGGTGGTATCACTCGCCGGGAAGCTGATGTTGGCGCCGCCATCCGTGAAGGTGCCGTCGCAGTTGGCCTCGTTGGTGCTGTTCACGATCGTGTTGGTGACGGTGAACCTGCCCGGCCCGCTCTGGGAGATGGCGCCTCCACCCGAGGTGTTGCCGGCCACGGTCGCGTTGATCACACCGATGGAGTCGGTGATGAAGCTGCCCTTCATGGCGATCCCGCCACCGGTCGAGGTGCCGCCGGCCGTGTTCACGTTGTTCCCATTGATCGTGGTGTTGACCATCTTCATGGTCACGGTCGGGGCTGTCCCGCCATCCAGCGCCAGGTTGTTCTGCGCGTACCCGCCGCCCGCCGCGATGATCTCGGGGTTGATGTCACCGGTGGCGCCCGCGGTGACGTTGTTACCCGACAGCGTCGTGCCGGTGATCGTGACGGTCGGGCCGGGAAGGCTGGCGGTCGGGTTGAACGGGTTACCGCCCTTCGCCACGATCCCGCCACCGGCGGCGGTGATCGCCTCGAGGTTGTCCGCGGTGGTGGCCGACACGTTGTTGTCGGCGACCGTGCTGTTGCCCACCACAAGGGTGCCGCCCTTGGCCGCGATGCCGCCGCCGCCGGCCGCCGCCGCCGGGAAGCCGACCTCGCCCGGCGTAACCGCGATCTCGGCGACGTTCTTGGCCACCTTGCTGTTGAGAATGGTCGTGTCGCCCGTGCTGTAGATGCCGGCGCCCTTCGCGGAGACCGCCAGGCTGCCCGTGGTGGAGACAGAGTTGGACGTGATCGTGCTGTTGTGGACGGCCAGCGTGGCGCCATCGTTGAGGATCCCGCCGCCCCGGGACTCTGTGCTGTCCTCGTCGCGGCCGTTGGTGATGGTGACGTTCTGCACCGTCAGGTCACCGCTGCCACTCACATGCAGGATCCGAAACGGGGTCTCGCTGTCGCGGGTGATCGTGGACCCGTTGCCCACGATGGTGATGGTGTTGGTGACCTCGGGCAGCCCGTCCTCGCTGGTGGCGGGGGTGGTGATGGTGTAGGTGCAGCTGGCCCCAAGGGTGATGGTGGTCGGCTCACTGGCGGCGTTGGCGGTGGTGATCGCGTTCTGGAGGGCGGTGACGTCGCCGCAGGGGACGGACGTGGCGGCGGCGAAGGCGACCTGCTGGGTCGCCGGCAGCGCGCTGAGGGCCAGCACTCCGGGCTTCGCCGTGAGGGCGAGCGCCAGGCGCCGGCGGGCGCGGCTCCGGCGGCCGCTCAGAGAGCCGGCCTCGAGCGCCTGCGGAGCCTGGCTCCGCCCACAGCCGCCGCGGCCGCAACGGTCGCCGCCGGCACCAGGATGACCCATGGGTCGCCGCCGGACGGAGCGTCAGGCAGGCGGCCCGCCGCCGGGAGGCCGGGGGGCTCGGTCGCCGCCGGGGCCTCGGCCGCCACCGGCTGGGCCTCATAGGCGCCGACGTCGCACGCCGTGCCGTTGGTCTCCGGGCGCGGCTCACCACGCTGGTCGATTCCGCCGGCTCCGTCGGGCAGCGCGGTGGCGCAGGCCTCGGCGTCAGCGGTGTCGATCGCCGTGCTGCCGGTCAGGAGCGCCATCGTCTTGGTGGGGCCCCCGTTGGCAGCCAGCGGCCCGAGCCTGGGGTCGCCGCTGGCGAAGGTGTTGGCGCAGCTGGTGTCGGTGGCGGGGAAGCTGATGTTGTTGCCCCCGTCGGCCACGTCGCCGTCGCAGTTGTCCTCGTCGGTGCTGCTGATGATGGTGTTGGTCAGGGTCAGCGTCCCCCCACCGTTCTGCATCACGGCGCCGCCGTCGGACGTGTTGCCCGCCACCGTGTTGTTGACAACGTCGAGGGTGTCGCCTGTGTTGCCGCCCTTGAGGGCGATCCCGCCACCGGTCGCCGCGCTCGTTAGGCTCCCGCCGGTGCGGCTGGCGACGTTCGCGGAGATGGTGTTGTTGACCAGCTTGGAGGCGAGCGACGGAGCCGACTCACCATTGCCGAGGTTGTTCATCGCGAACCCGCCGCCCGCGGCGTCGGCCGACGCCGTGGACGAACCCGTTGCGCTCGCGCTGACCGTGTTGCCGGAGAGGGTGGTGGTGTTGACGATGACGGTGCCGTCGGGTCCGCTGTTATTGCCGGGCCCGCCGATCTTGGCCACGATGCCGCCCCCGCTGGCGGAGACGCTGTTCAGGTTGGCGTTGGTGGTCGCGCTCACGTCGTTGTCCGACACCGTGCTCGTGCGGACCGTCAGGTTGCCGCCCTTCGAGGCGATGCCACCACCGGCGGCGCCGGCGGCGCCCAGTTGGGATCCGGTGTTCGTGAGGGTGGCGGCGTTGTCGAAGATCTTGCTGTTGATCACGGTGGTGTTGCCCGTGGTCGCGATGCCGCCGCCGCTGGCGGCGGTCGCGAAATTGCCCGTGGCGGCTACCCTGTTGCCGCTGATCGTGCTTCCTGTCACCAGCAGGGTCCCGCCGGCGTTGTAGATGCCGCCGCCATAGGCCTCCGCCCCGTCGACGACGCTGCCATTGGTGATGGTCAGGTTGCTGATGGTCAGGTCGCCCTCGGGCGCGACGGCGAAGATGCGGAAGTCGTCCTGGCTGTTGCGCGTGATCGTGGACCCGTTGCCAACGATGGTGATCGTGTTGCTGATGGCCGGGAGCCCATCGCCGTTGGTATCACCCGACGTCAGCTCGTAGGTGCAGTTCGCTGCCAGCGTGATCGTGGTCGCCTCGCTCGCGGCGTTGGCATCGGTGATCGCCGTCTGCAGGCCGGCGACGTCGGCGCACGCCACGGAGGTGGCGGCGGCTGTCGCAACCTGCGCCGGAAGCATGGTGAGGGCCAGGGCGCCCGGTTTGGCGGTCAGCGCGAGGGCGAGACGGCGCCGGGCGCGGCTGCGTCGTCCACTCATGGGCGTGACCGCTCTGCTACCCCTTCCATTCGTACCGGCACCATATGTCCTGGGTCAGGGGGTGTCAACCAGCCCTGCGTACGTGGAAGGTCGAGCGAACGAGTTCGACGGCGTCGGCGGTGAGCACCACCGCATAGGCCCCCGGCTCGGAGAACTGCAGCCCGCCGAAGTTGAATACCAGGGCGAACACCTGCTCCTCGGCGCCGGCGCCGGCGGCGGCAGCGGGGTTCACGTCGGTGTAAAGGGGCGCGGGCAGGAGCGAGGCGCCAGTGGGGTCGAGGAGGTCCACGCCGAGGCGGTGGGGGGCGTCGCCCGCAGGCACCCGGAGGCGCACGGCGGCGCTCATCTGCGGGTGCCACACGGGGAAGCTGCGCGCCGCCACGGTGTCCCAGCCCGCGCCGTGCAGGTAGTGCTTGCCGTCGGCCGCAATCGCGGCATCGGCCAGGATCAGGTAGTCGACCTTCATGGCTGCCTCCTCCCTGGGGGGTCGAATCACTTCGGTGTCCTGTCGCGAGCTGGCGAGGGCGACGGGGCGGGCGACGACGTCGCGGTAGCGGTCGTCGATCTTTGCCCAGGTCTTCCGGTCGACGCCGTAGAGGGTACCGTCCCAATGCCGCCCGGCAATGAAGAAGTGCTCGCGCAGCACGGCCTCGGGGCGGGCGCCGATCTTGCGCATGATGCGATGGACGGGCGTATTAAAGGACATCACCTCCATCTGCACCTTCGTCGCGCCGAGGTCGAAGATGCGCTTCACGTACCGCCAGTACGCCTCCATCGCGTGGCCGGCGCGGCTGCGGCTCTCGTCGACGTAGATCACCAGCCCCGCGACCCCCGGGTACTCCCCGATCTCGACGTTGCTGATGACCCCCAGCATCTCGCCGCTGCCGGCGTCGGCGATGATGGCGGGTTCGCCGAAGCGGCTGCCGACGATGGCGCCGTGGGCGCCGGGGGCGACCATCTCGGGGCGCAGCCCGAGCCGGAAGCGAAGGTCGTCTAGCGCGTCGGGGGGATAGGCGTCGAGCGGGGTGAGCCGGATCCAGTTGCCCTCGATGGTCGACCGCGCCAGGGTCGCCCGACGTGCCTCGGCCATCACCCCAGGGCCCAGCCGGGCTGGTTGGTCTCGCACCAGGCGTCGAACTCCCGCCGCAGCAGGCCGAAGACGTCAAGGTCGTACACCCGTCGCTGGGCGACGAGGTGGTCGACCAGGCTGCCCTCGGCGACAAAGCCGCAGGCGGTGAGCAGCCCGGCGTAGCCGCGGCTCTGCGGCAGCTTTGCCGGGATCACCGCGTAGAGGCGATGGATGGGGTGACTCCAGAACACGCTGCGCAGGTAGAGTGCCAGCGCGCCGTGGCAGCGCGCCGGGTCATGGGCCAGCACCACCAGCCGGCCGTTGCGGTTCTGCTGGTCCCCGGCCGCCACCAGCGCCGCGCCGACGGGCTCATTCCCGTCCTCCAGCAGCATGGGCGAGGCCCACGGCTCGGCCCGCAGCGTGCCGACGAAGCCTGGCGATGCGATGGCCATCGACCCGGCGAACACCTGGTTGTCGCGCACGAAGAGGAGCTTCTTGAGGAGCTCGTGGTGCTTCTCCGACAGGGGCCTTATCGCCGCCCCGTCGGAGGCGCTGAGGGAGGATGCCGGGCGGTCGGGCATGGGCAAACCTTAGGACAGCCGGGAGCGGTGACAGCGGTGTCACCCGATCCTCACAATCGTGCGGCCCGGCGGCCCCCGGCGGGCGATAGGTTGACCTCATGCCACCCGATCGCTGGCTGCAGGTCGGCCGCTCCGACGAGGTCAACGCCTACCATGCGGGCGCCGCCGCCGCCTCAGATGCGATGGGCGGCCCCGACGCCCGGCTGCTGATCGTCTTCTGCTCCCACACGTACGACCTCCCGGAGCTGCTCCGGGGCATCCGCGAGTCCGTCGGCGACGTTCCCCTGGTGGGCTGCTCCACCGCCGGCGAGATCGCCAACTCGGGGCCCGGCGACGCCGGCGTGGTGGTGACGGCGCTGGGCGGCCCCGGGTTCTCCGTCGCCACAGCCGCGGTCCCCGGTGTCTCCGGCCGCCTGCGCGAGGCCAGCGCCGAGGTGGCCGGCTGCATCGAGGACGTGGAGCCGTACGAGCACCGCGTCCTGCTCCTCCTGACCGACGGTCTCTCGGGCGACCAGGAGGAGGTGATTCGCGGTGCCTACAGCGTGGTGGGCGCGGGGGTGCCGCTGGTGGGTGGCTGTGCCGGTGACGACCTGCGCATGCGACGCACGTTCCAGGTCCATGGCGCGGAGGTGATGGACAACGGCATCGTCGCCGCCGCGATCGCCTCCAACGCGCCGTTCGGCATCGGCGTCCGCCACGGCTGGAGCAAGGTGGGTGACGCGATGCTGGTGACCCGCAGCGCCGGCAACCGCGTGTACAGCCTCAACGATCGGCCGGCACTAGACGTCTATCTCGAGCGCCTGCAGGCGCCGGTGGCGGCGCGCGCGGACCACGACGAGTTCACCCACTTTGCGCTGACCCACCCGCTGGGCCTGAGCCGGCGCAGCGGCGAGGAGGTCCGCTTCATCGGCGACGCCAACTTCGACGACCGCTCCCTGGGCTGCATCGCGGCGGTGCCGCAGGGCGGCCTGACCTGGATCATGGAGGGCGACGCGGACTCCGTGCTGGCGGCCACGGAGGACTCCTGCCACCAGGCGCTGGCCCAGCTCGGGGGGCGCCCGCCACTGGGGCTCGTGGCGTTCGATTGCATCGCCCGACGTGGTGTCCTGGGCGACGAGGGCATCCGCGGCGAGGTTTCGCGGCTCGGCGCGCTGGCGGGCGGCGCGCCGGTGGCGGGCTTCTACACCTACGGGGAGATTGCCCGCACCCACAGCCTCCGCGGGTTCCACAACCAGACCCTGGTGGTCCTTGCGTTTGCCTGACCTGACCCCCGCCGGCAGCAGCTGGGCGACCCACCAGCTGGGGGAGTTCCTCGCAGAGATGGGAGGGCTCGACGACGAAGCCGGCGCCCTGCAGGGGGCGGTGGAGCTGACGGCCGGCGCTATCGACGCCGAGATCGCCTTCATCGTTCGCGGCGACGAGGTCGAAGCCTCGATCGGCTTTCCCCGCGGCCGGGTCCCGGCGGCGGCGCGCCTGGCCCCCGCCATCGAGGCCGGCCTCCTGGAGGTCCACGGCCTGGGAGAGTGCCGGACGGTGGCGCTGCCGGTGAAGGGTGACCGCACCCTCGTGCTGGCCCGGGCGGGCCACGACGCCTTCACCAGCGAGGAGCACAACCTTCTGCGCGCCATGGTTCGCAGCCTCGAGCTGACGCTGCGAATGCTGCGATTGGTGGAGAACGAGCGCCGCCAGGCAGACCAGAACGCCCGGCTGGTGGCAGAGCTGCAGGAGCGCCAGCTGCTGCTGGGCAAGCTGTCGCGCATCCAGCGGTCGATCTCGGCGCGGGCACCCATCCACGACGTGCTCAAGGCGATCGTCGCTGGCGCCTATGAGCTGCTGGGCGACGAGGTCGTCGGCCTGCGGCTGGTCGATGCCGAGGACCCGCGCTTCATGGTGATGGTGGAGTCCATGGGGCTGGACGAGGACCTGGCCTCGCGGCTAGAGCGCAACCGCGTGGGCGAGGGCGCCGGCGGCCGCGCCATCGTCGAGGACCAGCTGGTGGTGATCGAGAACTACGAGACCGCGCCGGGCACTATCAAGGCGCTGGCGGGCAAGAGCCTGAAGTCGGCGATGGCGGCGCCGGTGCACGAGGACGGCCGCGCCGTTGGCAGCCTGGTGGTCGCCACCTATGCCGACCGCCACTACTCCGAGAGCGAGCAGGAGATGCTGGTGGCGTTTGCGGACCACGCCAGCCTGGCGTTGGTCGACGCCCGCACCGTCGCCGCGATGGAGCACCAGGCCTTCCACGACTCCCTGACCGGCCTGCCCAACCGGGCGCTGCTGCTAGACCGCCTGGACCACGCCCTGCGGCGCGCCCGCCGCGAGGTCGGCGCGGGCGTGGCGGTGCTCTTCATCGACCTCGATCGCTTCAAGGTGGTCAACGACAGCCTCGGCCACACGGCCGGCGACGAGCTGCTGGCGGCGGCCGCCCGGCGCATCGCCGCGTGTGTGCGCGACGTGGACACCGCGGCGCGGCTCGGCGGCGACGAGTTCGCCATCATCCTGGAGGACTCCGAGGACAACGTCGGCCCCGAGGTCATCGTTGAGCGTGTGCTGGAGGCGCTGCGAGCCCCATTCGAGGTGGCCGGGCACACCATGATCGTGGGCGCCACCATCGGCGTCGCCGTCTCCCGCAACGGCGCCGAGGACGCGATGGAGATGCTGCGCAACGCCGACCTGGCCATGTACCGGGCCAAGGCGGCCGGCGGCGGCACCCGTGCGGTGTTCGAGCCGAGCATGCACGCGGAGGTCATGCGCCGGATGAGCATCGAGGGCGAGCTGGACCAGGCCATCAGCGGGCGCCAGTTCGTGCTCCACTATCAGCCGATCGTCGACCTCCACACCGAGGCCGTGACGGGGGTGGAGGCGCTGCTTCGCTGGCACCACCCGCAGCGTGGCCTGGTGGCGCCGGCGGACTTCATCCCGCTCGCGGAGGAGACCGGTCAGATCGTGGCCATCGGCCGATGGGTGGTGGACGAGGCCGCCCGCATGGCGGAGCACTGGCAGCAGCTGCGCCCGCCCGGCGCGCCCCTCAACGTCAGCCTCAACCTCTCGCCGCGACAGCTGCAGGCAGCGGAGCTGGTGGACGACTTCCGCGCCGCGATTGATCGCCACCACGTCGACCCCGGCCTGCTGGTGGTGGAGCTGACGGAGAGCATCCTGCTGCTGGACACCGAGGCCACGCTGGAGAAGCTCACCGAGCTGAAGGCGCTCGGCCTGCGCCTGGCGATCGACGATTTCGGCACCGGCTACTCCTCCCTGGGTTACCTGCGCCGGTTCCCCATCGACGTGCTCAAGGTCGACCGCAGCTTTGTCGACGGCATCAGCCGCAGCGGCGAGGCGTCAGCGCTGGCGGCGGCGGTGGTCGACATCGGCCGCACCCTGCACCTCGACACCGTCGCCGAGGGGATCGAGAGCGCCGAGCAGCTGGCTGGCCTGCGGGAGATGCGCTGCAAGCTGGGCCAGGGATTCCTCTTCGCCCGGCCGATGCCGGCGGCGGAGTTGGAGCGGATGCTGCGCCACGCGCGGCCGCCGCGCCCGACCGTCGTGCCCTCCGAGCGCAGGGAAGCCGGCGAGGCAATGGAGGGGCCGCTGCTCTACCCGGTCAGCTAGGCTACTCGGCTCCCCCACCCGAGAAGTGGGCCAGCAGCCGGCCCGCGTAGAAGTCCTCCCAGGCGTCGTCAGGGTGCTCGCTGGAGTGCTCTTTGTCGAGCGAGACCAGCATGTACACAAGCTCGCTGCGGACCGGCGCTCGGCCCAGGAGCTGGGGCAGCTCGGAGCGGTTGACCAGCCAGTCGGCGTACCAGGAGGCCCAGTCGGGGTCCTCGCCGTCGGTCATCCGGTAGACCAGGTGGTGGGTCTCCCCGGCCTCATGCAGCAGCCCGCCGATGTCCTCGACCTTGCCCACGTCGTGATTATGGCGATCGCCCGGCGCGGACCGTGCAGGCCCCTCCCCGGGGCTGCTATAACCTTTCCCAGCGTTATAGCGCTGCTATCAACGGAGGTGATAGTCCGTTGCTCACTGAGCTCCTGATTTTCTTCTCGGTCGCGACGGCGTTGACCGCGCTCCTGGTCCTGGTTCCCGGCTTCGTTCGCGTGCGGGCCTTTGTCAGCCTGCCGCTGGCGATCATCAGCCTGGCCGCCGCCGGCTACACCGCCGCCGCCCTGACCAATGACTGGACCACAGCCACCATCCTGCCGGTGGGCACCCTCGGCGCGATCGTGCTGGTACGCGTCGCGGTCCTGCGGCGCTGGAGCATCCTCGCGACGCAGCTGCAGACCACCTTCGTGCTGGCCGGGCTGGCGTTTATCGCGTACGCAGTGATGCAGACCATCGCCTTTGCCTTCAACCCCGTGTGGATGTTCTTCTCCGCGGTTCTCCTGTTCTTCGAGGTGATGGCGCTGCTGCTGGCCGCGTCCTACGCCTTCGAGATGCTCGACGTGATGGGCCGGCGCCACCAGCCGCCGGAGTCCGCGGAGGTCGACCCCGAGGAGGCCGCCGCGGAGGGCGCCGGCTACACGCCGCTGGTGGCGATCCAGGTGCCCGCCTACAACGAGCCGGTCGAGGTGGTGCAGGTGACGCTGGAGTCGCTGGCCCGGATCGACTACCCCAACTACATCGTCCAGGTGGTCGACAACAACACCGAGGACCCCAACGTGTGGCGCCCGCTCGAGCAGCTCTGCCAGCAGCTCGGGCCCAAGTTCCAGTTCATGCACCTCGAGGACTGGCCCGGCTTCAAGGCCGGGGCCCTCAACGAGGCCACCAAGCGCCTGCCGGCGGAGGTCGAGATCCTGGCGATCGTCGACGCTGACTACGTCGTCGAGCCGGGCTTCCTCAAGGCGACCGTGCCGCCCTTCGCGGACCCGAACATCGCCTTCGTCCAGAGCCCGCAGAACTACCGCGACTGGGACGACTCGAAGTACCTGCGCGGCCTCTACTACAGCTACCGGT
>JAXDLV010000002.1:0-3022 GCA_034666445.1 Chloroflexota bacterium
GTCCGCGTGGCCAAGGAGTACCGCCGCCCGGACGGTTCCAGCATCCGCTTCGACGAGAACGCCGCAGTCATCCTGGCCGCCGGCGGAAACCCCCGCGGCACCCGCATCTTCGGGCCGGTCGCCCGCGAGCTGCGCGAGAAGAACTACATGAAGATCGTTTCGCTCGCGCCGGAGGTGCTCTAGGTGGTCACCGCCCGTCGCTTCCTCGATATCCGCGCCGGTGACACCGTGCTGGTGACCGCGGGCAAGGACCGTGGCAAGCGCGGCGTGGTCGACCGCACCCTGCCCTCGGCGGGGAAGGTCGTGGTCAAGGGTGTGAACCTGCACAAGAAGCACTCCCGCGCCGGTGCCCAGAAGACGCGCAGCGGCTCGACGACGTCGGTCCTGCAGGGCGGCATCGTGGATTTCGAGGCCCCCCTTGACTATTCCAACGTGCAGCTGGTCTGCCCCTCGTGCGACCGGCCCACCCGGATCCGCCACACGGAGCACGACGGCCGCAGGGGCCGCGTCTGCGTGCACTGTGGCGAGATCACCGAGGCGGTGACGTCCGAATGAGCGCTGTGGCGACGATGCAGAAGCCCCGCCTGCGGCAGCGGTACGAGGACGAGATCCTCAACGACCTGCTGGGCGAGTTCGACTACAGCAACACCATGCAGGTGCCCCGGCTGGAGCGAATCGTGGTCAACATCGGCATTGGCGAGGCGATCACCGACGGCAAGGCCCTCGACGCCGCGGCCAACGACCTGCGCATCATCACCGGGCAGCAGCCGATCACCATCAAGGCGCGCAAGTCCGTGGCCGCTTTCCGGCTCCGCGAGGGGATGCCCGTGGGCCTCAAGGTGACGCTGCGCGGACCCCGGATGTGGTTCTTCCTCGACAAGCTCGTCAGCGTCGCGCTGCCGCGCATCAGGGACTTTCGCGGCGTCCCCGAGACGGCGTTCGACGGCCATGGCAACTACACCCTCGGTCTCCGGGAGCAGCTGATCTTCCCCGAGATCGACTACGACAAGATCGACAAGCCACGTGGGATGGAGGTGACGATAGTGACCAGCGCCAGGACCGATGACGAGGCGCGCAGCCTGCTCACCAAGCTGGGCATGCCGTTCCGCCGGAAGGAGGGCTGACGTGGCCAAGAAGTCGCTCGTCGCCAAGGCCGCGCGCCCCGCGCGCTTCCCGGTGCAGAACCACAACCGCTGTGGCCTCTGCGGCCGGCCGCGCGCGTTCATGCGCAAGTTCGGGATCTGCCGCATCTGCTTCCGCAGCCTCGCCCAGCAGGGCCAGGTGCCGGGCGTGAAGAAGTCGAGCTGGTAGGGGAGGGAGAGAGATGGTTTCCGACCCCGTCGCCGACATGCTCACCCGGATCCGCAACGCGTCCAAGGCCGGCCATGTCACCGTGGCCGCCCCCGGCGCGAAGATGCAGGTGGAGATCGCCCGCGTCCTCCACGAGGAGGGCTACATCCAGGCGTACCGCGTCGAGGACGACGGCCCCGGCAAGCGCCTGGAGATCGACCTCAAGCCGCGCACCGAGAATGGCCGGGCGATCAGCGGGCTCAAGCGCATCAGTCGCCCCGGCCTGCGTGTCTATGCTCGGAAGACCGACATCCCCCGTGTGCTGGGCGGGCTCGGGACGGTCGTGATGTCGACATCGCACGGCCTGATGAGCGGCCGCCAGGCGCTCCGCGAAGGGCTGGGCGGCGAAGTCGTCTGCTACATCTGGTAACCGGTAGAAGGAAATGAGTCGCGTAGGAAAGATGCCGATCGCAGTCCCCGAGGGGGTCGAGGTGGACCTCAAGGGCACCCACATGGTCGTCAAGGGCGGCCGTGGGGAGCTCCAGCTCGACGTGCACCCGGAGATGCGGATCAGCGTCGAGGACGGGGTCATCACCGTGACCCGGCCCACCGACCAGACCCGTCATCGCGCCCTCCATGGCCTGACCCGCTCCCTGGTCGCCAACATGGTCGAGGGCGTCTCCAAGGGCTTCACCAAGGAGCTCGAGCTGGTTGGCGTCGGCTACCGCGCGAGCAAGCAGGGCGAGGACCTGCAGCTCAACCTGGGCTTCTCCCACCCGGTCAAGTACAGCCCGCCCAAGGGCGTGGATATCGAGGTCCCCGACCCCGCGCGCATCATCATCACCAGCCACGACAAGGAGCTGGTGGGGCGCGCCGCGTCGCAGATCCGCAAGTTCCGTCCGCCCGAGCCGTACAAGGGCAAGGGCATCCTCTACAAGGGCGAGCGCATCAGGCGCAAGGCCGGCAAGTCCGGCAAGGCGGCGGCATGAGCCGCGCCTCGGAGGTCCGCCGTGCCGGCCGTCTCAACCGCCACCGGCGGGTACGCGGCCGCGTGGAGGGCAGCGCCGAGAGGCCGCGCCTGTGCGTGTATCGCTCGTTGCAGCACATCTCGGCCCAGGTCATCGATGACGGCAGTGGCAATACCCTGGCCGCCGCCAGCTCCTCGGAGAGCGACCTGCGCAAGGCCACCAAGTCGACCGCCAACGTCGGCGCCGCCGAGGCGGTGGGCAAGGCGGTGGCAGAGCGCGCCCAGAAGGCCGGCATCAAGTCGGTGGTCTTCGACCGCGGCGGCTACATCTACCACGGCAGGGTCAAGGCGCTCGCCGAGGCCGCCAGGTCCGCGGGATTGGAGTTCTGATGGCTGAAGACGACGAGAAGCAGGAAGAGGCCGGTACACCCGCCCCGGAAGGCGAGGGTGCGGCCGTGACCGGCGAGGGCGGCGAAGCGTCGCCGAGCACTACAGGCGAGCCCACGGCGGACTCCGCCACGGCCGCCGGGGACACGCCCACGCCCGAGGCCGCCGCCGAGGCGACAGCCGCGACAGCGCCTGACGCTGCCCCCGAAGCAACCGCGAGCGACGACGCCCCCGCCACTGAGGAGGCGCCAACCCCGCCGGCCGCGGACGCGACGCCCGCTGACGCGTCGGGCGCCGAAACCCCCGCCGAGACGCCGGTCGCCGAGACGCCCGCGCCGGCGCCGGACCCGGTCCCCGTGCCCGAGGAGCCCGCCGGCC
>JAXDLV010000003.1:0-13496 GCA_034666445.1 Chloroflexota bacterium
AGGCCGGCGTCGAGGGCCCCCTCGAGGATCTCATCGGCGTGCTCGCCGACAGCAACCAGCAGGTCGACGCCGGCGGCGGCGCGGCCGACGCGGCGGTGGGCGTCGGGGGCCAGGTCGCCTAGCTCCAGCATGTCGCCGAGCACCGCGAGGTGGGGTCGCGCGGGGGTGGCGGCAAGCACGGCCAGCGCCGCCTCCACCGCCTCTGGGCTGGCGTTGTAGGTGTCGTCCAGCACCACGGCGCCGCGGCGGCCGGGGCGCCGCTGCATGCGCCCGGCGACAGGCTCGAAGCCCTCCAGCGCGGCGGCGATCTCGGCCACCGGCACACCCATGACGTCGCCGACAGCCGCCGCGCCGAGCGCGTTGCGAACTGCGTGGCGGCCGGGCAGCGGCAGCCGGACCGGCGCGCGTCCGCCCGGTGCCACCAGCTCGAAGATGCTGCCGTCGAGGCCGAGGTCGCGCAGCCCGGCGGCGTAGACGTCGGGCGCGGGGCCGTCGCCCTCCGGGTCAAGCCCGAAGGTGACCACACGACCCTGGGTGTGCGAGGCCATTGCCATAACGCGCGGGTCGTCGCGGTTGAGCACCGCCACGCCGCCGTCCCCGAGCGCCTCCACCAGCTCCTGCTTGGCCGCCGCGACCGCTTCGATCGTCCCGAGCCCGGGCATGCCGACGTGGGCATGGCCCACGTTGAGCACCAGGGCGACGTCGGGCGGCGCGATCCGGGCGAGAAACGCGATCTCTCCCGGCGCCGACATCGCGTACTCGGCAACCAGCACCTGGTGGCCCGGCTCCAGCCGGGCGATCGTCATCGGCAGCCCGGTGTAGGTGTTCAGGTTCCCCTCGGTCCTGAGCACCGCGAGCCGCCGCGCCAGGACCGCTGCGACCATCTCCTTGGTGGTCGTCTTGCCGGCGCTGCCCGTCACCCCGACCACCCGGCAGCCGACCGCAGCCAGGCGGGCACGGCTGAAGTCGACCAGCGCCTCGCGGGTGTCGGGTACCACCACGGCGGCGACGCGGAGGCCCGCGGGGAGCGACTCGCACAGCACGGCCGAGGCGCCGGCGGACACGGCGTCGCGGATGAAGCGGTGGCCGTCCATCGCCTCGCCCGCGAGCGCCACGAAGAGCGCCCCCGGCCCGGCGGCCCGCGAGTCCGTCACCAGCCGGTCCAGCACCACCAGAGGGTCGCCCGCGGCGACGCGACCCGAGGTCGCCGCAGCCAGGTCACCGACCGTGAAGCCCATCACCAAAGTATTCAGGGGGTGATCTGCCATTGCACCAGGATCTGCTGCGCGATCTGCTTCCAGACGGGGGCGGCCGCGAAGGTGCCCTCCTGCTGGAAGCCACCGCCCTGCGGCTTGCGCATGACCACCAGCATCGTGAAGCGCGGGTTCTCGGCGGGCATGAAGCCCACGAAGCTGGCGACCACCTTGTCCGTGTACTTGCCGTTCTCGGGGATGTTGGCGGTGCCGGTCTTGCCCGCGATGCGGCCCTTCCAGCCGTCCAGCCTCGCGGTCCAGCCGGAGCCCCGAGGGCTGTCGACGACGTTGATCATCATGTCCCGCACCTGGGCGGCGACCTGGGGGCTGACCGCCTGGTCGCCCAGGACCGGCTCGAGGTCGGTGCGGCGGCCGCTGCCGTCGATCTTGGTGGTGACCGCACGTGGCTGGACGACGCGACCGCCGTTGGCGACGGCGTTGACCGCGGTGATCATCTGCACCGGCGTCACCACGACGCCCTGGCCGAAGCTGGCGGTGGCCAGCTCCGAGGCGTGCATCTCCCTGAGCGCCGGCAGCGGCTGGTTGACCTCGTTGGCGATGTCCACGCCCGTCCCCCGCCCGATGCCGAAGAGGTTCAGGTATTTGTAGAAGCTGTCAGCCCCCTCCAGCTGCTGGACCTTCACGGCGCCGACGTTGAGCGACTGCTCGATGACCCGGCTCATGTTGATGTTGCCGTGGGCCTTGAGATCCCAGTCCCGGATGGTGTAGCCGCCGACGTTCACGGACCCGGTCTCGTTGAACGTGTAGTCCGGCGTCACGGCGTGGCTGTCCAGGCCGCCTGACATGGTGACCAGCTTCATCACGGAGCCGGGCTCGTACAGGCCGCTGACCAGCGGGTCGGTGAAGTACTTGTTGTCGGTCTCGCTGAAGTGGTTGGCGTCAAAGCTCGGGTAGTCGGCCCAGGCCACGATGTTCCCGGTGGCGGGCTCCATCACGATCACCGATCCCGACTCCGCCCCCGTCCGCTGCACGCCCTCGGCGAGCGCCTTCTCGGCGTAGAACTGGACCTGGCTGTCGAGGCCCAGCTGAAGGTCGACGCCGTTGCGGGGCTCGACCTTCTCGCGGTCGCTGAGGGTGATCGTCTGGTTGGCGCCGGTCTTGAGGGTCGACTCCACCCCGTCCTGGCCGCGCAGTTCGCTGTCGTAGAACTGCTCGACGCCGTACTGGCCCGCGCCGTCGTGGTTGACGAAGCCCAGGAGGTTGCTCGCCAGGGAGTGGGGCAGCAGCGGCTGGGGCACGATCACCCCGGGCGACGGGCTCGGCGAGGGCTTCGGCGACGGCGACGGCGTCGGCACGACCCCGGGGATGACCACAACCGGCCCCACGGCGGTGCTGGGGGCGTCGAGGCTGGTCAGGTAGGAGCGCTGGGAGTCCTGCTCGAGGGCGATCCCTGTGAACTTCCGCTCCGCTATCTTGTCCGCCGTCAGCTGGTCCACGCGTCGCTTGATGTACACGAACTTGAGCGGCTGCGAGACCTGCTTCATGAGCTCCGCGGCGTCGATCCCCACCAGCGGTGAGAGGCTGTCGGCGGTGGCCTGGCGGGCGTTGAGCGGGATGAGGTCGGGCGCGGCCACGACGTTGAACACCGGGGTGTCAGTGGCCAGCAGCTGGCCGTTGCGGTCCAGTATCCGGCCGCGGTGGGCGGGGATCTTGAAGGTGACCTGGTGCTGGTCGGCCGCCAGCGCGGTGATGCGGCTGTGCTCGAAGACCTGCCAGTAGGCGAGCCGTGCGACCAGGACCGTGGCAAGGGCGGCGGCGCCGGCCATCAGCCAGAAGACGCGCAGGCGCCCGCGTGAGTCACCCACGATCGAACTTCCCACCGGCCGCTTCCCCAGCGCCCGGTCCCATCGATCCAACCACCGTCATCTTCCCCATCCCGGCAGCCCTACCCGGCAGGCCCCGGTGGGGCGTTGGAGCGCCCTGGCCTCATCGCGACTTGGCCTGCGCGGACGTCGGCCGGCCGAGGGCGGTGGCGATGTGGTCCCACCAGCTGGCGGTGCTCGTGCTGGGCTCCTCCTCGTTGGGGGTGGCGAGCGCGACCGGGTTGGCGGTGGCCGGGACGTACTGCATCTGGCCGGAGCGCATCGTGCCCATGCCGAGCTTGCCGGCGTCGCTGTCGAGGCGGCCGGCCGACGTCTGCAGGGAGATCTGGTAGCGGATCTGCTGCTGGTCGGTGGCCAGCTCGCGCTGCCGGTCCTTGAGGCTGTTGATGCGGTAGCTCGCCAGGGTGGCGGCGGCGGTCTCGGCCACGTAGGCGACGCCGAGCACCCCGACCAGGCCGATGCCGGCGAGGACCACGCCAAGGCTCGCCGACGCACGGGTGCGGCGGACGCGCGGCAGCGCACGCGCGCGATGCACCCTGGCATCGGCGCTCAGTGCCCTGCGGGCGGGAGCCTTATTCAGTCTTAGAGCGATCATTTCTTCGTTGTCTGCGGAGACCTGTGGGTGGTCGATACCGACCGCGGGTTGGATGCAGGAGGGGCGAGCCCTCGGGCAGGGGGAGCCGAAAGGCCCCCCTCAGCCGGGCGGAACGAGATCGAGGGTTTGCCTCGACCTCGTCCTTGCCCGGCCTTTGGGGATGGGGGGGATGGATGATGACGCTTGCCGTGTGACCGCAAGTGCACACCGGTTGTTGGGGCGGACAGATGCAATCTCTTGCTTCGACGTTGAGGAAGTCCTTTACTGCCTTGTCCTCGAGGGAGTGAAAAGCGATGACCCCCAACCGGCCCCCCGGCTTGAGGAGCCTGACTATCTCCTCCAGCCCGCTGCGCAGCGACCCGATCTCGTCGTTGACCTCGACCCGGATCGCCTGGAAGGTCCTGGTCGCCGGGTCCACCCGGCGCGGCCAGCGGGCCCGGGGGATGACGCCTCCCACGAGCTCGGCGAGCTCACGGGTGGTGCGGAAGGGCTGCCGGCGGCGGCGCCGCACGATGGCAGCGGCGATGAGGCCGGCCCAGGGCTCGTCGCCCAGCTCGCGTATGACGCCCTTGAGGCGGGCCTCGGGGTACCTGTTCACCACGTCGGCGGCGGAGGGCCCGCGAGAGGGGTCGAACCGCATGTCCAGGGGGCCGTCGTTGGCAAAGCTGAACCCGCGACCGGGATCGGCGAGCTGGAAGGAGGAGAGCCCGAGGTCGAGAAAGGCGCCGTCTAGCGGCGCCCTTCCCGCACCCAGCGCCTCGAATGGGCTGCTGGCGTCCGTGAAATTCCCCTGGACGAAGCGGAAGGCTTCTCCGAACTCATCGCTCAGAGCCGCCGCGCGGTGGGCGGCCTCGGGATCTCGATCCATGGCCACCAGGCGCCCGCCCGGGGCGATCCTCTCGAGGATTGCCCGGGAATGCCCTCCCCCACCAAAGGTGCCGTCGAAGAAAACTTCGCCGGGCTTCGGCTGGAGGATCTCTATTGCTTCGTGTAAAAGAACAGGGATGTGCGATGTCGGGCCACCCGGCCCGGTAGACCTAGGGGGTGACGTTGCGCCGGTTCTTGGCGACCTCGTCGGCGAGCGCGGTGAAGTCACCGGTGTCGGCCACCAGGGCGTCCCAACCGGGCTCGCTCCAGACCTCGACCACGTTGTTGACACCCGCCACGACGGCGGTGCCGCCGAGGCCGGCGGCATCGCGCAGACGGGACGGGATCAGGGCGCGGCCCTGCTTGTCGAACTCGATGTCGGCGGCCTCCGAGAAGAGGCGGCGGATCAGGTTGCGCTCCGACGTGCCGGTCGCGGTGCTGACGCGCAGCTCGACGGTCACGGTCTCCCACTCCGACGGGGGGTAGATCCGGAGGCAGCCCTCCGGGGCGATGGAGATGACGGAGCCGCTGGGGAGCTGCTCGCGGTGGCGCGCCGGGATGGCGAGGCGGCCCTTGGCGTCGATGCTGTGTCGATAGTGGCCGAGAAACACCTGATCATCGCCGCTCGGACGGGCGCCGCCGCGTCCACTGCTGGGAGGGAGAAGGACGCAGGGGCGAAAAGTGGGAATCGAACCCTAGGAGGACGTTGAGGAGATTGGCCGTTCCCCACTTTTCACCACCTGCTACCACTTCGCGGCAAAAAGTAACACCGGGCTCCCCATGTGTCAACACCCTGGCCGCAATATGTGGGGTCGTCGGGCCCAACTCGGCGCCGCCCCACCACCGCATGCTGGGCCAGAGTGCGATGTAACCACCACATCTTGTGGCTCATTGGCCTCGGATGAAGAGTTGTAAAAACCCCACAACATAGCCGCCTGGCAGGGACGGCTCCCCACCGCCGGCGGCTCCGTTGTTGTAGTGCGACCCGGCGGTAAGCCGAGTTCTGTGCGCCGGGCGGAAGCCCGGCGCGGTGACCATCTATCTACGACGCCGGTTACCCGGCGTCTCCAGCGACCAACCCGAGGGCTAGACGAGCAGCCTCAACGCCCTCAATCTGGTCTTGCTCCGAGTGGGGTTTACCAGGCCGACCGGTCTCCCGGCCGCCGGTGGGCTCTTACCTCCACCATTTCACCTTCACCGCCGTTTGGATCCGGCGGCTGTGTATTTTCTGTGGCACTTTCCCTGGGCTCACGCCCGCCGGGTGTTACCCGGCACTCTGCTCTACGGAGCTCGGACTTTCCTCGCCGGGCTTTCACCCGCCGCGGTCACCTCGCCGAGTCGCAACTCAACATTACGCTGAGCCGTCGGGCCGGTGCATCGGCCCGCCGGATCAGCTGCGTTCCCCGGCACCCTTTCTGCGCCTGCTTGGATCGCTTCTAAGGCGCTTCCGCGCCTCCAAAAGGACTGCCGAGACCGCGCTTCCACGAGGGGGACTGCCGGCGTCAGGCCGGGGGAAGCGGGAACTCGACCTCGGCGGCCCTGCCGTCGAGGGCCAGGTTGACCAGCCGGTCGGCCTCCTGGTTCTGCTCCCGGCGGACGTGCTGGAAGGTGACCAGCGCGAAGTGGCCGGCCAGCTCGCGAACACGGGCATGGAGCGGCTTCATGTCTTCTGACTTGACCCGGTAGCGGCCGTTCAGCTGCTCCACCACCAGCAGGCTGTCCAGCAGGCAGGTGACGCTCGACGCGCCCAGCCGCTCCGCCGCCTCCAGCGCGCGGATGATCGCCCGGTATTCGGCGACGTTGTTGCTCGCCACCCCGATGGTCTCGGCGACCTCGCCGATCGTCTCGCGGGCGCCGTCGCGCTCGACCTCCAGGACCACGCCGATCGCGGCCGGGCCCGGGTTGCCGCGGGCGCCGCCGTCGGTGTGGATGACGAGGTTGCTCACCGTGTGCGCACCCGCCAGGCGCGGTAGCGGCGGCGGCGCTCGGCGATGGGGGTCTCCACCGCCTCCCAGCCACGCGCCGCGATCCAGGCCTCCACGGCGCCCGGCTCCTGCACCGGCTGCAGCACCAGCCAGCGCGGCAGCCACGGCGCGGAGTCGAGGATGCGCACGATCGAGCGCCCGCCCATGCCGGCGATGACCACCGCCTCGACCTCGCCGGGCGCCAGCGCGGCCAGCCCGTCACCCAGGCGCGCCCTGGCGGCGATCGCGGCCCCGCCGGGCAGCCGGGCCAGGTCGGCCACCAGCCCGCCGAGGGTCCGTGGGGTGCGCTCCGTCGCCACGACCCGCTGGCCGCGGGCGGCCAGGGCGTGGGCGACGGCGCCGTGGCCGCTGCCGATGTCCGCCACCGCGAGGCCCTCGGGCACGAGGTCGAGCAGCGCCCGCAGCCGCGGCGAGAGCCGCGGAGGGCGCACCGGCGCGGGGGTCAGGAGGGCGACGCCTCTCCCTCCGGGTCGGGCTGGAAGCCGATGTGCTTCGCAGGCTGCTGGTGCTGCTCCAGCATCTCCTGGGTCACGGGGACGGTGCCATAGCGGCTCTCGTAGTGCTGCAGGTTCTCGCTGAGCACGCGCACCAGCAGCTTGAGGTGCAGCGGGCTCAGGCCGACCCGGCCGATCACGCGGCTGATGCCGAGCTGCGGGGAGAGCTGGGCGAAATCGATGGTGAACCCGACGGGCGTGTGGGAGACGAAGGCCTGGTCGCTGTAGAGGATGTCGAAGTGCTGCTCCGGGATGTTGACCTGGACCTGGCCCGGCGGCTGGACGTCGACCTCGGGCGGCTCTGCATCGGCCATGGCGATCCTCCTCTGCTGGTGAGGGCAAGCGTAGCCGACATAATCGCCACTCGATGAGGCGCCTGCCCGCACCCCACCACGCGGCATACGAGCTGCTCCACCCGGACGGCGCCGCCGCCGGCCAGGAGCGCGTAGAGGTCCGCGCGCTGGGCGGCGGCTTCATGGTCACCGCCCGTTTGGAGACCCGTCACCCCTCCCCGGTGGACGCCGACATCCAGTGGGAGCTCGACCGCGACCTCGTCACCCGCCTGCTGTACATCCACTCCACCGATGCCTGGGGCGGCGACGCCGAGCTCGAGCTGACGATCACCGGCAACGGGCTCCTGGCCCACCGGCGGGCGGCGGAGGGGCCCACCCAGGTCGAGCTGGGCTGGGGGCCGGACGCCGAGCTGGACCACCTCTCGATGGCCTTCCCGCTGGTGATGGCGGCGCGCCGCGACCTGCCGCCCGGCGGCGCCGCGGTGATCGATGTCGTCCACGTCCAGCTCGACGACCTCCTGCCGGTGGTGCTGCGCCAGGAGGTCCGACGCGGTCAGGAGCGGGCGCGGGGCGGCCATGTCCTGTCCTGCCGCACGTTGGACACCGGCCACGTGACCACCTATACCGTCGACGCGGACGGCGGCATCGAGGGCCAGGACGGCTACAGCCGGAGAGCGGCCTCGCCCACGCCGGCGCCCACGAAGTAGGGCACCGCGCGGGGGTAGTACTCGCGCAGCTGGTCCCAGCTGAGGCCGCCCTGCTCGATGATGCGGCTGTACAGCGCGGCGCTCGGCCGCGGCGTGCGCACCTGGGTCTTGAAGTCGATCTCCACCAGGCCGAAGCGCATCGAGTAGCCCTCGGCCCACTCGAAGTTGTCCATCGTCGACCAGTGCAGGTAGCCGCGCAGGTCGACGCCCTCGCGTCGGGCACGCGCGGCCTCGGCGAGGTGGGAGACGATGGCCCGCGGCCGGAGGCGGTCGGTGCGGTCGGCGACGCCGTTCTCGGTTATGTAGATCGGCTTGCCGTAGCGGTTCCAGGTGTCCACGAGGACGGTGTGCAGGCCCTCGGGGTAGACCTCCATCTGGAAGTCGGACAGCTCCGCGCCCGGCTGCGGGAAGGTGTTCGAGAAGAGCTGGCCGGGCAGCGACGGCGAGAACGCCACCATGTCGCGGCTGTAGTAGTTGACCCCGATGTAGTCGAGGGTGCCGGCAGCCTCCGGGATGCGCTCAAGGCCACCGAGCGGGAAGCCCGCGAAGCCGGTGGTGCAGGCGCGCAGGAACCATCGGTTGAAACCGAGCTCGGGCATGTACGCCACCAGCCGGTCGATGGGCAGCCACGCGCGGTACCCCTGGAAGACGCGGAGGTGCTGGGCCACCCCCACGCGGGCGGTGTCGCCGTGGGGGCCGGACTTCAGCTCGTCGAAGGCGGCGGCGTGGGCCCGGACCATGTTGCGCAGGACGCGTACGCCGGCGCCGAAGTCGCCGCGCTGTGGCGGCCAGCGATCCAGGAAATACGACTCGTACGCGTAGACGTTGGGCTCGTTGAAGGTCGCCCAGAGCTGGACGAGGTCGCCGAACTCGTGGGCGCAGAGCCGGCTGAAGGCGCGGAAGCGTTCGACAGAACCCTCGGACTCGAAGCCGCCCTCGCGCGCGAACCATATCGGGCTGGTGAAATGGTGGAGGCTGACCAGCGGTGTGATGCCATGGCCGCGCAGCGTCTCCAGCACGTCGCGGTAGTGGGCCACGGCGGCGCCGTCCACCTCGCCGGGACGGGGCTCGATCCGGCTCCACTCCAGCGAGATGCGGTGGGCATTGTGGCCCATGTCGGCCAGCATCTGGAAGTCCTGCGGGTAGCGGGTGTAGTGCTCGCACGCCGCCCCACTGACGCTGCCGTCGCGGATCTTGCCAGGCAGCTGCTCCCACTCCCACCAGTCGCAGTTGGTGTTGTTGCCCTCCACGTGGTGGGCCGCGGTGGCGGCGCCCCACAGGAACGCGGGGCCGAAGTCGTAGGCGAGGGCGTCAGCCATCCGCGTAGGCGATTTCGCTGGCAGTCGCGCGGAGCTCCTCCAGCGCCGCCCGGGCGGCGCCGTTGTCCAGCGAGGCACGCGCCAGCTCGACGCCCTCGGCGAGCTCGTCGGCGAGGCCCGCCGCGACCAGGCCGGCAGCGGCATTGAGGACGACCACGTCGCGAGCCGGGCCGTCCTCGCCCTCGAGGACGGCGATGACGATCCGAGCGTTGACCCTGGCGTCGCCGCCGCGAATGTCGGCCGCGGTCGCCTGGGGCAGGCCCAGCTCCGCGCAGTCGACTGTGTATTCGCGGACGGCGCCGTCACGCAGCTCCCAGACGCGGGACACGGCGACCGTGCTGAGCTCGTCGAGGCCGTCGTCGCTGCTGAACACCAGTGCCCGCTCATGCCCCAGCCGCGACAGGACCTCGACCATCTTCGGCGCCACCTCCACCGACGCCACCCCCACCGCCTGGCGGCGTACCCGCGCGGGGTTGGCGAGCGGGCCCAGCAGGTTGAACACGGTTCGGACGCCGAGCTCCTGGCGCGTCGGTCCCGCGTGCCTCATCGCGGGGTGAAAGGTCGGCGCCAGCATGAACCCGATCCCGGCCTGGGCGATGCAGCGTTCGACCTGCGCCGGGGTGAGGCCGATCGGCACACCCAGCTCCTCGAGCACGTCCGCGCTGCCGCAGAGGCTGGAGGACTTGCGGTTGCCGTGCTTGGCCACCGTCGCGCCCGCGCCCCGGATGACCAGCGCCGCGGTGGTGGAGATGTTGAAGGTACCTGACCCGTCGCCGCCGGTGCCGCATGTGTCCACGGCGCCGTCCGGGGCGGTGATGGTGGTGGCGTGCTCGCGCATCGAGGTGACCAGGCCGACCATCTCCTCGACCGTTTCACCCTTCATCCGCAGGCCAATGAGGAAACCGGCGACCTGGGAGGCCGTGGCCTCCCCGCTCATGATGTTGTCCATCGAGGCCTGCGCGGTGGCGCGGTCGAGGTCCTCCCCCGCCACCAGCCGGCCGATCGCGTCCCGAATCATGGGAGTCGACTTATAGCAGGAAGGCGGGCGGCCACCGGGTTTAAGATCCGGCTGTGGCGCGGCGCCTGAAGGACGACACCTGGAGCTACCCGCCCGAGCCCGGCGACCTCGAGCCGTTCCGGCTCGGCGACGGCGAGCGCGGCGTCCTCCTCATCCACGGCTTCTGCGGCACCCCGCCGGAGATGCGGGGCATGGGCGAATACCTCGCCGGGCGCGGGTTCCGCGTGCACGGCGCCATGCTGGCCGGCCACGGGACCACCCCGGAGGACCTCGAGAAGACCACCTGGCGGGACTGGCTGGCCAGCGCCGAGGCACAGCTGAACGACCTCCGCGCCGAGTGCGAGACGGTGTGCGTCGCCGGGCAGTCGATGGGCGGGACGATGAGCCTGCTGCTGGCCGCCCACCACCCCGACATCCGCGCCGTGGCCACCTGCGCGGCGCTGGTGAACCTGGGCCGCTGGCCCGAGCTGCAGATCGCCATCGGGCGCCGCCTCGTCCGCTGGCACTACCCCGACCGGGACCGCGTCGACCTCTGGGACCGCGAGGCGGTCAAGCAGCTGCGCAGCTACAACCGCCGCGCGCTGGTGTCGCACGTGTCGTTGGTCCAGCTCTACCGCGAGACACTCCGCGCCGCCGCCCAGGTCCACTGCCCGGCGCTGGTGCTGCAGGGACTGCGCGACTCCGTGGTCCCGCCCGCCAACGCCGCGATGATTGCGGCCGCCATCGGCGCCACGGCGGAGGTGCGCTACTTCGAGCGCAGCGGCCACGCCATGACGGTGGATGTGGACCACGACGAGGTGTACGCGCTGGTGGGCGACCTCTTCGAGCGGGCGACGTCAGAAGCCGCCCCGGCGGCGGCGAAGGCGGTCAGCTCGGCGGTCTGAGCCGGCCGGGCTACGCCCCCGGCCAGGGCGCCACGATGTGCGCCGGCACCCAGCCCTCGTGGCCCTCGGCCTCCTGCCGCACCAGCAAATGGCCATCGCGCTCCTCGAGCACGTGGAGCTTCTGCCCCGGCCGGACCACGCCGCCGGTGGATGCCCCCGGCTCGGGCGCCGCCCGCAGCGGGAAGCCGGTGTTCCACGACGGGATCAGGGTGCCGGCCGCTCCCGGCGCCACCCTGCGGATCTCCTCCACGCTCTCCCACTGCGGCATCGGCCAAGTCTATTGGCGGGGCGGGTCGGGAGTTAGTGACGCCGGGCAGGTCAGCCGGAACCCGCACGACCAGCACGGCCGGTCGGGGTGGCCGTCGACGCCGTGGTCCCCGGCCGCGATCCCGCGGCCGCAGCGCAGCAGAGCGTCGGTCGCGGCGGCCAGCGCGGCGGCCCCGGCGTCGACCTCCAGCTCCACGCCGCCGCGCAGGTCGAGCAGGAACAGCCGCACCGAGGTCGCCTCCACCCCCAGCAGCTCCGGCGCGGCGAGCGCGTACGTCTGCAGCTGCCAGGTGTCGGCGCGCAGCTCGCGGCGGTGCGGGGGGACGGTCTTGAAGTCCACGATCGCCACCCCCCGGTTCAGCCGCGCCACCCGGTCGACCCGGAGGGCGAGGTCCAGCGTGAAACCATCGGCCGCCGCCAGGCGGTGCCTCACCGCCTGCTCGAGGAAGAGCGTCGCCCGGCGCGGCCAGGGCCCGGCCACGTACCAGGCGAGCCCGCCGTGCATGAGCTCCAGCGCGTGGGCCACGCGCTCGGCTTCCAGTCCCCGCCCCGCGGCCTCCTCCCGCACCCTGGCGAGCAGCGAGTCGAGCCGGGCGGCTGCCCCGCCATCGACGGCCCGCTGCCAGCGCAGCAGCGCGCGGTGCACCGCGGACCCCAGCGTGCGGTCGAATTCCGACGCCACCATCAGGGGATCTGTGGCGGGGTCGCCGGGCGCGGCCTCGGCCGGGGCGTGGCGCCAGTCCGGCGGGGTGGGCGGCTCGGGCAGTCCTTCGACCCGAAGATAGCGGTATTTCAGGGGGCAGGCGCTGTAGAGGCTGAGGCTGCTGAAGGACGCCTCCAGTTCCGCCGCGGCGTCAGGCGACGCTGGCCACCTGGGCGCGCAGCTGGTCGCGGGGCGCGAAGCCGTAGTTGACGGCGCCGACGGTGCCGTCGGCGGCCAGGATCACAGTCGTCGGCAGGCTGAGGACGCCGAAGCGCTTCACCAGTGCCGTCTCGCGGGCGGCGTCCAGCTCGACGACGCGGAGGGTTCCGTTCATCTCGCCCTGGAGCGCCTCGATCGCGGGGCGCTGCCGGTAGTGGCAGACGGTGCAGTACTCGCCGGTGAAGAAGAGGACCGTTCGCCTGCCCTCGCTGAGGCCGGGCTCGGTCATCACGTTGACCCGCCGCCGGCGGCGCTGGGCGGCCCACACCTGCACGCCGACGTACAGGGCCACCAGCGCCAGCAGCAGGCCGACAAGGAGGCCGGCGCGCTCGATCATGGGCCCGGGCGGATCAGCCCCGGCGCGGGAGGAGGTTGAAGCGGTCCAGCTGGAAGTACATCTGGCACCCGACGCAGAAGTCGAAGGCGAAGTTGATGAAGGCCAGCACGATGACGATCCACGACAGCACCCAGCCGGCGCCACTGGCACCGAGCAGGAACGCGAGGGTGGCGGCCATCAGGAAGGTGCCGCCGACGCCCTGGGCGAACTGGTGCGGGGCCGGGTCCTCCTGGGCGACGTTGGGCTTCACGATCCCGGCCGGCTTGAGGACGCGGAGGTAGAAGAGGCGGAACAGGTTGAACTTCGGGTTGACGACGCCGGCGAGCATGAGCACGCCGACCAGCGGCACCAGCAGCCAGGTCCAGCCCACCTGGAGCACAAAGCCCAGCCCGAAGGCCACCACGTTGAGCCCGATGATGAACGACTGGTTCACCTTGAGCACGCTCCGGTCGAACGCCTGCACAGCCATACCGATTACTCCTGTCAACTATCCCCCCGGACGGCGCACCGCCCGGTCTTTTCCGCCTCGCCGGGAAAACCCGACCAGATTGCTAGGGATTGTAACCCGGGCCCCGGCGCCCGGCCTTCCCCCCGTTGTCAGACGCGCGATGCTGGACATGGACGTCGGCGGCGGGCACCACCCGCTCAGCGCGGCTGCCCACCGGGTAGATGCGCACCCCCCGCGAGGTGGGCGTCCCCAGCTCCCATCCC
>JAXDLV010000004.1:0-10478 GCA_034666445.1 Chloroflexota bacterium
CAGCCACCCAAAGAAGCCCCGGCGTCCCCCACCCGACGGCCCGGTCCCATTGGCCTCATCGCGGAGCGCAGTGACCAGCTCATCGACATTGACCGCCCGAGCCCGCGGCGGCGCGGCGATCATCGGCGCCGGTGCGCGGGTGACGTGCGCGGGTGCGCTGCGCAGCACGTCCCACACCGCCGCGGAGACCTCGCGATAGGCCAGGCCGGCCGGGGAGTCGGGCGCGGCAGCCACCACCGGCACGCCCGTTAGCGAGCCCTCCGCCACGCGCACGGTGTACGGGACGTAGGGCTGGAACACGCGGGTGTCCGGGAGCATGTGGAGGGCCTCCACCAGCTCGCGGCTGAAGTTGGTCCGCGCGGAGACGAAGGTCGGGATGAGGCCCAGCATCTCCAGCTCGGGGTTCAGGTGCTCCTGCGCCAGCCGGATCGCGTGCGCGAGCTGCCGCAGTCCCGACAGTGCGAAGCCCGACACCTGCAGCGGGATCAGCACCCACCGGGACGCGGCGAAGCCGTTGACGGTGTGGAAACCCAGGTTCGGGGGCAGGTCGATGATCACCACGTCGAAGCGCTGCCCCTCTGGCTGCTGCAGGAGCGTGCGCACGATGTATTCCTTGCCCACGCTGCCGGCCAGCTCCTGCTCGGCGGCGAACAGCTCCATGTGCGCCGGCACCAGCGACACGCCCTCGTAGTCCGTCGGGCTGATGGCCAGCCGCAGGTCGGTCACTCGCCCCGACATCAGGTGGTAGCTGGAAACCTTGACCCGGCTGATGTCGACGCCGAAGGCCTGGCCCAGGTTGCCCTGGCCGTCGAGGTCCCATGCGAGCACGTTCAGGCCCTGCCTGCCGAGTGCGACGGCGATGTTGGCGACGCTGGTGGTCTTGCCGACGCCCCCCTTCCCCGACGCGACGCTGATGACGGCCGGCGCCATCAGCCCGAGGTCATCTGGTACATGAGCTCGATCGCCAGCAGGAAGCCGAGGAGCAGCAGCCCGACCGCGCGGAGGTCCGCGATGGGCTCCCCCCAGGTCTCCTCCGGCTCGGCGTCGACCCCGGCTTCCCCTTCGGGCACAACGACATCGCCTCCGTCCTCGGCGCTCAAGAGACCCGCTCCCCCCGCCCCGACGCCCGCAGCACCCCCAGGGCGGCGTCCAGGACGTGGTCCGCGATCTCCATCTTCGGGGCCCGGCCGAGGTCCTCGCGCGAGCCGTCGCGGCCGATGATGCTCACGGCGTTGTCGGCGCTGCCCATGCCGATCGAGGGATCGCTGACGTCGTTGGCCACGATCAGGTCGAGGCCCTTTGCCATCAGCTTCTCCTGGGCGTGGTCGAGGACGTCGTGGGTCTCGGCGGCGAAGCCCACCTTGACCAGCCGGCCCGCGCCGCCGAGGGAGCCGAGGATGTCGTCGTTGCGCTCCAGCTCCAGGCTCTCCGACATCTCGGCCTTCTTCAGCTTGCGGTCCGCGCGCCGGCGCGGCCGGAAGTCTGCGACGGCCGCCGCCATCACCAGGATGTCCGCGCCCTGCACATGCTCGCCGATGGCCGCCGCCATCTCCGCTGCCGTGTCCACCCTGGTCGCCTCCACCCCGGCGGGCACCGGCATCGCTGACGTCGTCACCAGCGTCACGCGCGCCCCGCGCGCCTCGGCGGCGGCGGCCAGCGCGTGGCCCATCATCCCGCTCGAGCGGTTGCCGATGTAGCGCACCGGGTCGATGGGCTCGCGGGTGCCGCCCGCGCTCACCACGACGGCCAGCCCGGACATGTCCCGCTCGCCACCCAGCACTCCGCGCAGCGCCCTCAGGATCTCGTCGAGGTCCGCCAGCCGCCCGATGCCCTCGTCGCCCGACGCCAGCCGTCCGGACACCGGCCCCACCATCGCGACGCCCCTTCCCCTCACCGTCTCGACGTTGTCGACCGTCGCGGGCTGCTCCCACATGCGCGAGTGCATCGCCGGCGCCAGCAGCAGCGGCGCGCTCGACGCCAGGACGGTGGTGCTGAGCATCTCGTCGGCCAGGCCGTGGGCCAGCTTGGCGATGAAGTTGGCGGTCGCCGGCATGACCAGGATCGCCTCGGGCCAGTCGGACAGCGCGATGTGGGCCTCGCCGCCGTCGGCCTGCACCCGCTGGCCGCCAAACAGGTCGCTGGCGACGGGCTGCGCCGACAGCGCCTCCATCGTGAGCGGCGTGATGAAGCGCGTCGCCTCGGGGGTCATCGCAACGCGGACGTCGGCGCCGGCCTGCACCAGCGCGCTGACCGCCTCGGCGGCCTTGTAGGCGGCGACGCCGCCACACACACCGACCAGGACCCGCCGCCCGGAGAACGCGCGGCGCGCCAGGTGGCCGTTCACTTCTCGCTCTCGCGGCGCCGGTTGATCACATCTAGAACCTCGGTGGCAGCGCGGTGGACGTCGTCATTCACCACCACCGTGTCGTACCGGTCAGAGTATCCCATCTCGATCTCGGCATCGGAAGCCCGCTGTGCCAGCTCTGACTCATCCTCGGTACCCCGGGAAGCGCGGCGTCGGGTGAGCTCCTCAAGGCTCGGTGGGGCGAGGAAGACCAGCAGCGCGTCGGGCACCAGCGACCGGATCGCCGCCCCACCCTGGACGTCGATGTTGAGGACCACGTCGCGGCCGTCGGCCATCGCCTTCTCAACCCGGTCCCGCCCGGTGCCCGAGCGGTGCTTGTGGACGCGGGCCCACTCCAGCATCCTCCCGTCCCGCACGAGGCGGTCGAACTCGCTGTCGGAGACGAAGCTGTAATCGCGGCCGTCGACCTCGCCGGGGCGCGGCCGGCGGGTGGTGTAGGAGACGCTATAGGACAGGCGGGGGTCGAGCTTGAACAGCTCGGCGAGGACGCTGTCCTTGCCCACGCCGCTGGGGCCGGAGACGACGATCAGCTGCCCCCGCCTCATCGCCCCGGGTCGCCCTCGACTCGCTGCGCGCCCCAGGTGTCCTCCCGCAGCGCATCGAGCAGCGCGATGAAGTCGCGCGGCGGCGGCGCCTCCAGCTCCAGGTCCTCGCCCGTGCGGGGATGGCGGAGCCGCAGCTTGTGGGCGTGCAGCGCCGGCCGGCCGATGAGCGGGCTGCCGTGGACCGCGCCGTAGGTCGTGTCGCCCACTAGCGGGTGCCCGATCGCCGCGAGGTGGACGCGCACCTGGTGCGTCCGGCCGGTGCCCAGCGTCACCTCCAGGTAGGTGGCGGCGCTGAACGCCTCCAGCACGGTGAAGGTGGTGCTGGCCGCCCGGCCGCCGTCCACCACCGCCATGCGCTGCCGGCGGCGGGGGTCGCGGCCGATGGGCGCCTCCACAAGGCCGGCGCCCTTGATCTCGCCGCGGGCCACCGCCAGGTACACGCGCTTGATCCGCCGCTCGGCCATGTCGGCGCTGAGGCGGCGGTGGGACTCGTGGTGGCGCGCCACCACCAGTAGCCCGCTGGTGCCCTTGTCGAGGCGGTGCACGATGCCGGGCCGCATCGGGTCGCCGATCGTCGGCCAGTCGGGGTGGCGGGCCAGCAGCGCGTTGACCAGCGTGCCCCTGGCCTGGCCCGCGCCGGGGTGGACCACCATCCCGGCGGGCTTGTCGATGACGATGATGTCGTCGTCCTCGTACACGACGCTGAGCGGGATGTCCTCGGCGAGCGGCACCGCCGGGGCCTGCTCCGGGATCCGCACCGAGACCCGGTCGCCCGCGGCCAGGGCGCGGCTGGCCCGGGCGGGACGGCCGTTGACGAGGATGGCGCCGTCACGGGCCAGGCGGGTGGCGACGGTGCGGGACGGTAGCACCCCGGCGTCCGCCAGGAAGCGGTCCAGCCGGGCCTCGGCGTGCTCCGCGACCAGCTCGGTGTCAGTCATCCGCGCCCTCGGCGGGCGCCGCGTCCGGCTCGGTCACGGAGTCGTCCCGTGGCTGCACCGTGAAGCGCCAGACGAGGATGGCCGCGCCCAGCACGATGCAGGTGTCGGCGAGGTTGAACACCGGCCAGAAGCGGAAGTCGATGAAGTCGGTCACGGACCCCACCAGGGCCCGGTCGAGGGCGTTGCCCAGGGCGCCGCCGAGGACCATCCCCAGTGCCACCCGGGTCCACACCTCGGCGCGGGGGACGCGGCGGTAGTAGTAGACGATCCCGATGGTCGCCGCCACCGCGAACAGCAGGAAGAAGTTGCCCAACGCCGGCGCCAGGCTGAAGGCGGCGCCGGTGTTCTGGGTGTGGGAGACGTGGACGATCCCGCCCGCGACGGGGTAGCTGCCGTTGAGCGGCACAAACTGCTGAACGGCCACCTTGCTGGCCCGGTCCACGGCGAAGACCGCGCATGCCACAGCCACGAGGAGGAGGGGGCTCCCGGCCTGGACGGACCTGGACATGTTCAGCGCTCCCTGTGCGGGGAGGCGGCTAGTGGTGGTTGTTCTCTTTGGACTTGCAGTCGACGCACTGGTCGGCGGTGGGCCAGGCCTCCAGGCGCTCGGCCGGGATCTGGTTGCCACACGACCTGCAGCTGCCGTAGGTGCCGTCCTCGAGCCGGGTCAGGGCCGCCTTCACGTGCTCGCGCGTCTGCTCCAGGTTCTCGATCAGGGCGAGGTTGCGCTCGGTCTCCGAGGTCTCGCTGGCGGCCTCGCCGACGCCGTTGCCATATCCGGCGTACTCGTCCTTCTCCTGGCGCGACGCCGCACGAGCCTTCTCAAGCTCGCCCAGCTCACCATCGAGCCGGGTCAGGTGTGACTCCAGCTCCTCTTTAGCGCGCCCCAGATCCAACATCGCTATACCTAATCAACCTCTTATGGGTGCAAACGGCCCAAGTTCGGCTCAGGGCGCTGAGTATAGCACCGGCCGAGGCCGCTCCAAATACGAAATCGGCCCTACGGGACCTCTGCCAGGAAGCCCTCGTCGAGCTCCGCCACCCCGGCCGCGCCCACCAGGGCGAGGGTCAGGTCGAGCTCCGCGGTCAGCGCCCGGATGACGTCCTCCACTCCCGCCTGCCCGCCCACGGCCAGGCCCCACGCGTAGGGCCGGCCGATCATCACCGCGTCGGCGCCGAGCGCCAGCGCCTTGACCACGTCGGAGCCGCGACGCACCCCGCTGTCCATGAGCACCGTCATGCCGCCCGCCGCGCCACGGACGTCGGGCAGCGCGTCCAGCGCCGCGATCGCGCCGTCGACCTGGCGGCCGCCGTGGTTGGAGACGATCACCCCGTCGAAGCCGGCGTCGCGGGCGGCATTGGCGTCCTCCGCGCTGAGCACCCCCTTGGCGAGCAGCGGCAGCGTAGTGAGGCCGCGCAGCCACCGCGTGTCCTCCCAGGTGAGGGCCAGGTTGGGAAACATCCGGACCCAGGTCGCGCCCGCCAGCATCAGGTTCTCCTCGGGCGGCTCGGCCAGGCGGCTGCGGAACACCGGGTCGCTGGTGAACTGGGCGATCCCCTTGCCCGCCAGGAACGGCAGGAACGCGGAGTTGCGCAGGTCGCGGTCGCGCCAGCCGATGTGCAGCGTGTCGAGGGTGAGGACGATGGCGCCGTAGCCGGAGGCCTCGGCGCGGCGCACCAGGCTCTCCACCACCTCACGGTCGTTCACCCAGTAGAGCTGGTACCAACGCGGGCTGTCGCCCATCGCCGCCGCGATGTCCTCCATCGGCGTCGACGCCGCGGTGCTCACCACCAGCGGGGTGCCGGTCGCCGCCGCGGCCCGCGCAACCGCCAGCTCCGCCTCGTCGTGGATGATCGACTGCACCCCAACCGGGGCCAGCCATATGGGCGCCGGCGCCCTGGTGCCCAGCACCTCCACGCCCAGGTCGCGGGTGGCGTTGCCGCGCAGCATCCGGGGGCGCAGGCGACGCCGGTAGAACGCCTCGAGGTTGGCACGCATCGTCGCCTCCGTCCCGGCGCCACCGGCGACGTAGTCGAACGCGGCGGGCTCGAGCACCTCGCGGGCCTTGGCCTCCCACTCGTCGTAGCCCACCGGCCACTGCCCGCCGCCGAGCGCGTAGGCCTGGGCCAGCGTCTGCTCGCCGCTCTCGCTCACTCGCCGGCCCCGGCGCGGCGCAGGGCCAGCCACAGCGGGCGACCCTCGACCGGGCCGTCGCTGACGAACCAGTCCTGGGAGACCACGCCCTCGGCGACGGTGCCGTCGAGCGCCTCCATCGAGGTCGCCAGCGTCTCCTTCCGGATGTGGTCGCCCCAGGCCCCGATCGCCTCGGCCAGGTCGCCTTCGGCGCGGTACTGGACGTCGATGCGGTCGTCGATGTTGTAGCCGGCGTCCTTGCGGGCGCCCTGGACGCGACGCACCACCTCCCGGGCGAGGCCCTCGCGGCGGAGGTCGTCGGTGACGTCGGTGTCCAGCACGACCTCGTGGCCGTCCTCGGCCCCGTACGCCAAAGCCTTGAGGTTGAGCTCGTCGAGCACGATCGCCTCCAGCTCCCCCGGCAGCGGCGGGCCCGGCACGGTCGCGGAGGCCAGCGGCTGGCGGACCTTGAGGTTGGCGCGGTCACGCTCCTTGTGCCCCATCTCCACGACGCGTCGCGCCCGCGCCATCCCCGCCGCCAGCTCGGCGTCCGCGACAGCGGCGGCAGCCGGGGCACTCTTGGGCCACGCGGCGAGGTGGACCGAGTCCGCCGCGCCCTCGACGCCCCGTGCCAGGTTGCGATAGACCTCGTCCGCGAGGAATGGCGTGAAGGGCGCCAGCAGCTGCGTCACCACCAGCAGGGCATCGTGCAGCGTCTGGTAGGCGCTGAGCTTGTCGCTGTCTGACTCCGACTTCCAGAAGCGGCGCCGGGAGCGACGCACGTACCAGTTGGAGAGGTTCTCGACAAACCCCTGGATCGCTCGCCCTGCGCCGGTGGCGTCATAGGCGTCCAGCTCCGTCGTGACCTCGGCCACGGTGGCGTCGAGCTCGGCCAGCAGCCAGCGGTCGAGCAGGGCGCGCTCGGCACGGGGCACCTCGGCCGCCGCGCCTGGCCGGAAGCCGTCGATGTTGGCGTAGGTGACGAAGAAGGAGTAGCTGTTCCAGAGCATCCGGAAGAACCCCGACACGACCTCGGCGAACATCTTCGGCGCGACCCGGTACTCGCTCCCGGCACTGACCGACGTGTAGAAGTACCAGCGCAGGGCGTCCGCGCCGTACGTGTCCATCATCTCCATCGGGTCGACGGCGTTGCCCTTCGACTTGCTCATCTTCTTGCCCTCCGCGTCGACCACGTGCGAGAGGCAGATGACGTTGCGGTAGGACGGCTCGCCGCTGACCAGCGTCGAGATCGCGAGCAGGCTGTAGAACCATCCGCGGGTCTGGTCGATCGCCTCGCAGATGAAGTCGGCCGGAAACTGCGCGGCAAACGTCTCCTGGTTCTCCATAGGCCAGTGGTGCTGGGCGTAGGGCATCGCGCCCGAGTCGAACCAGACGTCGATGAGGTCGACCACGCGCCTCATCGTGCCGCCGCACTCCTTGCAGGGCAGCGTCACCTCGTCGATGTGGGGGCGGTGGAGGTCGGCGTCGGGAGGCAGGCCCAGCTCCGCGGCGGAGCCGACGCACACCCTGTGGTCGCCGCCGTCGCACTCCCACACCGGGAGCGGGGTGGCCCAGTAGCGGTAGCGCGACAACGACCAATCGACGTTGTTCTCCAGCCAGTCGCCCATGCGGCCGTCGCGGATGTGCTCCGGCACCCAGTTGATCGCGTGGTTGTTGGCCACCAGCTGCTCGCGCATGCGGCTCGTCGCGATGAACCATGAGTCCAGCGCGTAGTAGAGGAGCGGTGTGCCGCAGCGCCAGCAGAACGGGTAGGTGTGGCGGATGGTGCCCTTCTTGTAGAGGAGCCCCCGCTCTGAGAGGTCGACCATGATGGGCACGTCGGCGTCCTTTACGAACATGCCCGCGAACTTCTCCACCTCGGGCATGAAGCGGCCCTGGAGGTCGACGACGTGGCGCACCGGGATGCCCTTCTCCAGGGAGAGACGGAGGTCGTCGACGCCGTAGGCCGCCGCGGTGTGGACCACGCCGGTCCCCTCCTCCACGTCCACGAAGTCCGCCTCGACGACGAAGAACGCGGGCTCCTTCGGCACCAGGTACTCGTACAGCGGCCGGTAGAACGTTCCGACAAGGTCCTTGCTGCGGAGCTTCTCCAGCACCTCGTGCTCGGCCTCGAGGACGTCGAGGCGGGCCTCCGCGAGGATCACCTTGACGTCCTCACCGGTCACCGGGTGCCGGGTCCGGACCTTGACGTACTCGATGTCCGGGCCCAGCGCCAGCGCGACGTTGCCGGGCAGGGTCCACGGGGTGGTGGTCCAGGCAAGGAAGTACGTGCCGGGCTCGTCGCGCAGCTCGAACAGGGGGTAGACGCTGGGGTCCTTGATGTCGTCCTCGTAGCCCTGGGACAGCTCGTGGGAGCTGAGGGGGGTCTGGCAGCGGGGACAGTAGGGGACGACCTTGTAGCCCTTGTAGAGGAGGTCCTTGTCCCACATCGACTTGAGCACCGCCCAGACGGACTCCATGTAGGGCGTCTCGTAGGTGATGTAGGGGTTGTCGAGGTCGAGCCAGAAACCGACCCGGTGGGTGAACTCCTCCCACTCGCGGATGTAGCGGTTGCCCGACTCCCTGCACTTCTCGTTGAAGGCGGCGATGCCGTACGCCTCGATGTCCTGCTTCCCCTTGAAGCCAAGCTCCTTCTCCACCTCCACCTCGACCGGCAGCCCGTGGGTGTCCCAGCCGCCCTTGCGCACCACCCGGTGGCCCTGCATCGTCTTGTAGCGGGGAAAGAGGTCCTTGAACGCCCGCGCGAGGACATGGTGCAGACCCGGCAGGCCGTTGGCGGTGGGAGGGCCTTCGTAGAAGACCCACGAACGGTCCGCCGGGCGCTCCTCGACCGAGCGCTTGAAGATGCCCTCCGCCTCCCAGCGGGCGCGCACCCGCCGCTCCACCTCGGGGAAGCTCACCCTGCTGTCGACCGGCGCGAACGCGCCGCCCTGGCTCTCGCTCACAGGCCCGGGATCAGAGGCCGAACCGGCCGACCAGGAAGAAGTTGGCGACGATCCGCAGGACGACGATCACGATCATCACCGACAGGTCGAAGCCCCCGAGTGGGGGGATGAAGCGCCGCACTGGCGCGAGGACCGGCTCCGTGAAGTCCCAGAGGATGCGGGGGATGCCGGTGCTCCAGTCCCGGACGAAGAACGACCCCACCGCACGCGCGACCAGTACGAGCGTGTACGCATTGATGGCGTAGTAGAGGAAGACACCCATCAATGGTGCCCGCCGAAGAGTGCCTGGCCCACCCGGACGATGGTAGCGCCCTCTTCAATCGCCACCCCGTAGTCGGCGGACATCCCCATCGAGAGGTGGGTCAGCGACGGAGCCGACCCCTGCGCGTCGAGCCGGTCGCGCAGCAACCGGAGGCCGGCGAACGTCGGCCGGGCGCCCTCGGGGTCGTCGGTGAGCGGCCCGATCGTCATCAGCCCACGCAGGAGGACGCCGGGCAGCGCCGCCAGCCGGGACAGACCCGCCTCCGCCTCGGCGGGGGTGAAGCCAGACTTGGCCGGGTCCCCCGCCACGTTGACCTCGAGGAGGACGTCGACCGGCGCCTCCCCGGCGCGCGCCGAGATCGCCTCGGCGAGGTGGATGCTGTCGACCGACTGGATCATCGCGAAGGCGCCAGCGGCGCGGGCGACCTTGTTGGTCTGCAGGTGGCCGATCATGTGCCACTCCAGGCTCGGCGCCGTCACCGCCGAGATCTTGTCGAGCGCGTCCTGCACCCGGCTCTCGCCAAAGACCCGCTGCCCGGCACGGGCGAGGGCGGTGACGCCGGCCGCGTCGACGTACTTGCTGGCCGCCACCAGCGTCACCTCGGCGGTCGACCGGCCGGCGGTGGCGCACGCCGCCGCGATGCCGGTGCGGACAGCGGCGAGGCGCTCCTCGGGGGTCAGCGGGGTGAGGTCGCGGCGCGGTCGAGGGCCACGACGGCGGCCGACCGGAACGCGTCGTGGTCGCGCCGGAAGGAGGGCAGGTCGGGGTCCTCGAACGTGCAGCGGCCGAGCACCTCGATGCGCTCCTCGCGCAGGCCGGCGGCCAGCAGCTGGGCCCGCAGCGCGCCTGCGATGTCGAAGCGCGTCCGGCCCAGGTCGGCGTCGGCCGACACGTGGCTGCCCAGGCCGGCACGCCAGGCCGCCTGGACCACGTCCTCTCCCACCTCGTAGCAGCCGGCGCAGATGCCGGGGCCGATCCCGGCGCGCAGCAGGCTGGCGCGGCCGCCGGTCTCGCGGACCAGCCGGGCCACCGCGCGGGGCACGATCCCGGCCGTCGTACCCCGCCAGCCGGCATGGACCAGGGCGACCATCCCGGACTCCGCCTCGTGGATGATCACCGGGTAGCAGTCCGCGGTGGTCACCAGCAGCGGCCAGGGCTCCTCGGTGATCAGGCCGTCGGTGTGCGGTAGCCGGGCGGCGGGGCCGCAGCTCTCGCAGAGGTGGACCACGGCGACGGTGGCGCCGTGGACCTGCTCGGCGGTGACCAGC
>JAXDLV010000005.1:0-6138 GCA_034666445.1 Chloroflexota bacterium
TCCACGGCCTATGGGGGTTCGCGGGGTTCATGCTGCTGGTCTCGGTCATCGGGCCCTGGATCGGGGGGGTTGTTGCGATCGGGTTCATGGTCGGGCTGATGGGCTTCTTCCGGCCGATGATCACCGGCGTCCTCATGATCGTGTGGCAGGCCGCCGGCAAGCGGATGCGACCGGCGGGGGTCGCCCCCATCGCGCCCCCGATGATGGCCGTGGCCGGCCTGGGCGGCCTTGCTGCCGTGGTCGGCGGGGGGCTGCTGCCAAACCCGGCTATCCGGCTCGTGGTGGCGGTGGGCGTGGGAGTGCTGGCCTTCGTGCTGGGCCGCCGCCAGGTCAGCGCGCCGGCGGCGGTGACGATCATCCTCGGCGCTGTCCTGGCCGCCCTTGCGCTGCACGACCTGGTGGCGTGGGCGTCCGACGGCGGGTATTTCGAGTGCAGCGGCAACCTGCTCAACTGCCCGGGGATCGACGGTACCGGCCGCCATGCGATCACCGGCGGTGGCGCGGCCGCCGGCGGGGCGGTGGTGGGTGGCGCCGCGGGAGGACACAAGCGACGACGGCGCCGGGGCGGGGTTGGCGGCCCCGGCGGTGGCTCGGACGGGCAGACGCCGTGTGAGGCCGACGGGGCCCTGGAGACGTACACCGACTGGGAGAAGTGGCAGTCCACCCACCCGACCGCGGGCGGCGGACTGCCGGACGTCGGGTCGGAGAGCTGGCGTGACTTCATGGCCCACCGCACCGAGTTCCATCGCCAGGCAGCCGACATCAAGCTCACCGCGGAGTGGGACAAACCGCTCGACAAGATCAAGGGCGAGCTCCAGAAGATCGACGACCAGCTGGTCAAGACCAAGACCCAGGTCCACTACGCGCAGGTGGCGGTCAACGTCGTCGAGGAGACCGCCAACCTCGACTCCGAGGGCTGGAACCGCCTGGCCGACGCGATGGGGGACGACCTCGGCTCCGGCGAGGCGTTCAAGCGCGCGGCACTGACAACCCTGAAGCTCCCGGCGGCGACCGTGGTGGGCACCTACGAGGCCGGCAAGTTCTTCGTCGACCTCCCGGTGCAGACCGGCGTCGCGGCTGGTTGGTGGTACCAGAACCTGACCAACCCGAGCGTGGTCGCCGCCGCCTACTCGGAGTTCGGCAAGGCGCAGGTCGACCAATTCACGGCGACCATGGCGACGCTTGGCAGCGGGGACCGCGACAAGGCCAGCACTGTCATATCCAACGTTGCGGGCTCGGTCGCAGGCGGCGAGCTCCTGGGCTTCGGGCTCCGTGCGATCAAGGCCGCCCGGGACGCCGCGAAGGCAGACAGGCTGCCAGCGTCAGCCGGCGACATCCCCGAAGGAGGGATTCCACTCGACACGGAGGCGAAGCGTGCGGCAGTGGGACACAGCGAGGGGGCGGCGGAGAACTTCCAGGCCACCGCCGACCGGCACGACGTCCGGCCGCAGATGGAGCGTCGCAACCCGGACGCTATCGCCCACGAGGGTGACACCTACATGAAGAGCGAAGGGATGAAGGACCTCAAGTCGCTCAACGCCTACAACGAGTCTGTCGGCGGGCCCGGCCGCGACTCGTCGGCCCTGCTGGGCCTCTACGAGCCGAAGCCCCCTCCGTTCTGGGCCAGCCGCCAGGTCAAGGAGGCGTTCAACGAGGCAAAGAAGGTCTTCGACGGCATCCCCGGCGACACCGAGGCGGCCAAGCGCGCCTACATCGAGGGCAAGACCTACACGGTGTACGAGAACGGGGTGAAGAAGAGCTTCAAGCCGAAGTTCGACGAGAAGGGGATCATGCGCAACGCCGAGGACGGCAAGGCGGTAAACACCGACTACGACGGCTGGGACACCCTCGACGGCGACGGCAGCCGCAGCCTGGGGTACAACGCCGACGGCAGCAAGGTCGACGGCGCTTTGCAGCGCGCCGACCGCGCCCGCGCGGTCGGCGCCATCAAGGACCTGCAGGAGGGCGCGGTGCAGGCGCAGCATTCAAACCGCACACGCCTCTGGGATCCTCCGCCGCAGCTCGAGTGGGGGGGCGAGCAGCTCCCGTGCTTCAGCTGCAAGCTGCCCAACATCGCCACCCGCAAGGCCGCCAAGGTCGCCTCCGAAGGGGTGGTGGAGTACCGCCCCGGCAGCGTCGACACCGCCGGCAAGCCGGTTCCCTGGCTGACCCACGGCGCCGGGACCACGCCGCCCCCGCCAACTCCCAGGATGCCCGGGATGCCGGATGTCCCGGCTGGCGCCGGCGCCGCGGCCGCCCTCACCGAGTCCCTCGACGACGGCGCCACGGAGGACGGCGACAACACCGGGGACGTGGAGGGGCCAGGGGATCCCGTGGGCGACGACCAGTCAGACGGCGCCGACTACCAGTACGAGGACGAGTGAGTGCTTGAAGCTGCCCGCCGTGGCGAACTCCTGGCAGAGCACGCCTCCGTGCGCCGTGACCGCGCGGAGGACGCCCGCGAGTCGCGCGCGCGCCTCGAGCAGGAGTACCTTGCCGCGTTGCCGGTGGTGCCGATATCCCGCTGCCCCTTCAGTGGCGAGGTCGTTTCGATGGCGATCGACACCGCCGGGCTGGACGGACTCTTCTGGGACGAGACCGGCCCCATCCGGCCGCTGGACGAGGAGATGCCAGAGACGTTCTTCGCGCTGACCGGCGCGGTATCCCTCGGTGCCGGCGTCGAGAACGCCCCGTTCCCATGCACCCCCGGCCCGCAGCTGCCGTTCGTCGTGCCGCGCATGCTGCTGCACCCCGACGTGAAGGCCGTGGTCTCGCAGCTGCCGATCGGCGGCCACACGGGGTTCCCCATCGTCTACTACGCCGACCCGATCCCGGTGCTGCGCCGCTTCAACGACTGGGGCACCGCAGAGTACAGCTATGAGACCGAGGATGACCCCGAGCTGTTCGACTCGGTCGACGAGGAGGACGAGGTCCTGGACTTCGACCTCGCCCTCTGGATCGAGCGCGGTGACCTGCTATGGATCGCGCCCGGCGACGCCGACCTCAAGCTGATGACCACCGTCGAGGGCTGCCCCTACCTGGGGCTCGACGGCCGCCGCGACTTCTACTGGATCCAGGCCGGCAAGCTCTCCGACCCGCCGGGCACGCCACCGGCCAAGCGCTCCCGGCGTCACAAGTAGCGGCCCTCCGCTGGCTACAATCGGGCCGCACGGAGCGGTCGCCTAGTCCGGTCGAGGGCGCGGCACTGGAAATGCCGTAACGGGGGCAACCTCGTTCGAGGGTTCGAATCCCTCCCGCTCCGCCATTGTCTGTCTCAGGACATCCCGCACCACTGTGGGGGTTGGAGGGCCTGGTCATTGCGGATGGGTCGAGCGTCAGTTCGCGCTCTCGAACCCGCGGGCGCCTACTAACCCGAAAACTGCGGCGACTAACCCGAGTGGAAAGCCGATCCCCGAACCCGCCTCAATCGGTTGCGCGAGCGAGTAGCGACAGCCACTCCCGTTATCGCTAGCGAAACCATCGCGATGCTCAGCAACAGCACCTCGCCGGACGCAGCGCCGGTGGAGGGCAGCGCGCCGGAACGAGGCATTCCAGGCGAGCTGCTCGAATCTCCCTCTGCGGCCGTACCGGCCGGGGCTGTGCACTGCACGGCGCCGGTGAAGTCGGTGTCGATGCTCGAATCAGCATTGATCTGTCCAACGTCGTGACCTCCACCGGAGACGAGGCCGCTAAGTCCGGCGATGCCGCTGCGAGCGACGATCTGCCAGTCCTCGTCAGTGGGAAGGCCTTGGGTCGCGACCATGGGTTTTGCGCCGACGGTGCCGTTCACGGTGTAGGTGACGCTTCCTTTACCGCACCCTTGCACCGTCCCAGTGAACAAATCAGTTTCCAGGAACGGGACATTGCCATCCTGCCTGATCACCCCATCGGACGTGCGGCCGCAGAACCGACCTGTCCCCTCGAAGGTTCCTGTGAGGGTGCTGGTTCCGCTGTAGAAGGCGTCTGTTGGGCCCGGTGCGAAGGCGCCTCCCTGGGCATCACACAGGCTCCGATCCGGGACCACATCAGTGAGGGCGTTCAGGTGGCCGGAGACCGCAATTGTCGTCGTCACCTCCGCGCTGGCGACGATCAGAGCTTGAGTAGCTGCCAGGCCCGCTCCCCCCACGGAACACACGACAGCGACTCCCGCGGTGATGGCTAGGTGGCTCATGCCGCCAGAGCCTGCCAAAGCTCGCATCGCGACTGCTCTCAAGGGTCCCCCTTTGCCTGTCTTACGGCATGATAAACCGCCAGTCGCCCGCTGGATGAGATCGCAGCCGGCCGTCGCACACGGCGAGCGGCGCGGTGGGTGTTGACGCGGTGATCGTCTTGCGACAAGGCCGGACACCACGGACTTGGTCGATGGCTCGACCGGCCTCAGTTTGCCGGCGTAACGTTGAAAATCGGCCAGAGGATGAACCAGTCGATCCAGCCCACGAGCAGGAGGGCCCCTAGCAGCGTCGGGACCGTGAGCACCATCGCCGCGACGCCCCGCTTCGTCCGTCGGCTGCGCCAGCCGAGGCGTAGCGTCACCAGCAGGAGAGCGATGGCCAGGCCGCCGGCGGCGACGTATATCGCCTCAACGAGCTCGAACGGAATTCCGGGGGAGGAGTAGCCCATCGAGGCGACGATCAGCAGCACGAAGCCGTAGAGGAGAGCGAGGGTCACCACGATGCTGAGCAGCGCGAGCGAGATCGCAAGCTTGGGCCGGCCGGCAGCCGGTTCGCCGGCGACGACCGATCTTTGAGCACCGAAGTCGTCCATCCGCCCCAACATAACCGCGTCCGGCAGGCGCTGTCCATCGACACCGTCACTCCCGTGCCGCCCGGTGGCCGAGGTCGCCGGGCCTGGGCCTTGGCGCTACCCCGTGAAGCCGAAGACGAAGGCGACGCCGACGAGGAGGACCGCCGTGCCGGCGGCGCGGTGCCACCAGGTCTGGCTGGTCTCCGGGCCGTCGCGGCCGATGGCCCCGAGCAGGGACAGGGCCGCGCCGGGAATGGGCACGATCGCAAAGGCGTCTGCGATCAGCTCGTGCGGGTCGTTGGAGATGTGGACCACAAGGCTGCCCACCCAGCTGGCGACGAACAGCATGATCACCGTCTTCAGGATCCCGCGCGGGAGATAGTGGTAGAGGCGCGGGTGGTTGGGGAAGCGATTGCCGAAGATCGACACCACCTGGGGCACCGCGAAGAGTGCCAGCCCGGCCCACAGCTGCCAGCGGGGCCCGACGAACGCCACCGCCACGAACGTGAAGACTGCCGCGCGCGCCGCGAGCGCCAGCAGTCGCTGGCCGGCCGGGGGGTCGAGCACCATCTGGGGCTGCACGGCGGCAAGCCGGCGCGGGTAGAGGTTTGCCGCCAGGGCCTCGGCTGCAACCCGGCCGACCAGGGCGACCAGCACTACCACGGCGCACAGGTCGGCGCCGGCGGCGAGCTCGACCCGCGCGCCGGCCAGGCCCGGCAGGGCCTGCACGATCTTCTGCACCGCCCAGGCGCCGATCAATGACGCCACCACGAAGTCAGCGCCGTGGTCCCAGAGGTGTGCGATCGTCCTGGCCGGGACGCGGCGCAGGGGTCGGGCGGCGCCGGCCAGCAGTGGCGTGACAAACCAGGCCCCCCCGAGGCCGAGCAGCAGGCGCACGTCGGCCGCGCCGGCCAGGTGGCCGCCCAGCGCCAGCGCGGCGCCATAAACGAGGACGCCGATGAAGCCGGCGAACGCGTCGACCACGCCGAGTAC
Organism: Chloroflexota bacterium; assembly: GCA_034666445.1. GTDB lineage: Bacteria > Chloroflexota > Dormibacteria > DASZGP01 > DASZGP01 > JAXDLV01. The sequence continues at coordinate 5,737 of JAXDLV010000005.1, forward strand.
CAGCAGCAGCACGACGAGGTTGAGCGAGGGGACCAGCACCCCGTGGCCGGCCGCGTCGCCGGCAGCCAGCAGGCCCAGGATCACCCCGGCTGCCGGGAACACCAGGTAGCCCGCCCCCAGGCCGGCTCGCAGGTAGGACCCGTCGGTAACGAGCCGCGCGAGCAACGGCGACCGCGGCCCCAGCCACTGCGGCAGCGAGAAGCTCAGCGCGTCGGACCGTGCCGTGCCCGGGATCCGCCAGGTCCACGAGCGGTCTCCTCGTGCGACCGCCTCAGCACCGCCCTTGAGGTATCTGACATTGGCGCTGGCCACCTTGCCGGCGCCCGGGCCACGCGCCGCCGAGGGGTGCGCGGACACGCCGAGGACGCCGCCCGCGCCGGCCATGGCAAGGCCCCCGGCGCC
>JAXDLV010000006.1:0-11845 GCA_034666445.1 Chloroflexota bacterium
CCGCGAGGCCGGCCCCTGGTCGGAGTCGATGATGAGGCGGTCGCAGATCCGGGCCAGGCAGCGGAGCGCGGGGTGCGACGGGCTGGGGTCCCCCAGCCACCAGAGGAAGGACTGCAGGTGCGGGATCAGGAGCGGGATGACCAGCGTGTCCAGCCCCTCTGGGTCGGCGCCGCGGGGGCGGAGGATGACGCGCTCGTAGACCAGCCCGTGGCTCTCGAGCGGGTGGCGGTGGAGGATGACGTCGGCATCGAGCGTGAACTCCTTCCCCGTCCGTTCGGCGACCACTATGGCGCGCGAGGGGTGGCGCATCGCCAGCTCGTCGACCGTCGCCACCGCCAGCGCTATCTGCTTCTCCTCAGACGCATGCACCAGGAGGTTCATGACGCTGGCGCGCGCCAGTGGGAAGCCATCCTCGGTGGAGGCGTTCTGGCGCAGGTCGAGCAGCTGGCCGGCCACGGTGGTGACCTTGATGCCGCGGCCCTGCCAGCGGGCTTCGCCCGGCTCGTCGGCCGCCGCCGCCCGCCTCCTGGCTACGGGTGCCGCCACCGACGGCCGTCCTTGGCCATGAGGTCGTCGGCCTGCTCGGGCCCCCAGGTCCCCGCAGGGTAGATGGGAATGTCGGGTGCGTTCTTCCAGGTCTTCATGACGCCGGTGAGCAGGGACCAGGCGGTCTCCACCTCGTCGCGGCGCGTGAACAGCGTCTGGTCGCCGCGCATCACGTCGAGCAGCAGCCGCTCGTAGGCCTCCGGCGACTGGGCCATGAACGACGCGCCGTAGAGGAAGTCCATGTTCACCGCGCGCAGGCGCATCCCGGGGGCCGGCACCTTGGCGGCGAACTTGAGGGTGGTGCCCTCGTCGGGCTGGATCCGGATGACCAGCAGGTTGGGCTCCAGCGAGTCGGCGGTGTTGCGGAACGCCTGGTGTGGCGGGTACTTGAACTGGACCGCGATCTCCGTCACCCGCCGCGGCAGCCGCTTGCCGGTGCGGATATAGAAAGGTGTCCCCGCCCAGCGCCAGTTCTCCACGTCGAGGCGCATGGCGATGAACGTGTCGGTGTTGGAGTCGGACCCCAGCTCCTTGCGGTACGAGGGCGCGGAGTCGCCGCCGATGCTGCCACGGCCGTACTGACCGCGCACCGCGAAGCGGGCGACCTCGTCCTCGCGGATCGCCCGGATGGAGCGCAGCACCTTGACCTTCTCGTCGCGCACGGCATCGGCCTGGAACGACACCGGCGGCTCCATCGCGGTCAGCGCCACCAGCTGCAGCAGGTGGTTCTGGACGATGTCGCGCAGCGCACCGGACTCCTCGTAGTAGCTGGCCCGACCCTCCAGGCCGAGGTCCTCGGCCACCGTGATCTGCACGTGGTCGACGTAGCCGTTGTTCCACAGGGGCTCGAAGATGCTGTTGGCGAACCGGAAGACCAACAGGTTCTGCACCGTCTCCTTGCCGAGGTAGTGGTCGATGCGGAAGACCGCCCGCTCGCGGAAGACCTTGAGGACCTCCTCATTGAGGCGCTCGGCCGACTCCAGGTCACGGCCGAAGGGCTTTTCGATGACGATCTGGTGGCTCTCGCGGCCACGGCTCACGAGCCCGCTCCTGCCCAGGTTCTGGACGATGGGGATGAAGTAGTCCGGCGGGGTGGCGCAGTAGAAGAGGCGGTTGCCGCCGGTGTCGACCTCCTTCTCCAGGCGGTCGATCTCCTTCTTCAGCGCCCCGAACGAGCTCGGGTCGTCGAAGTTGCCGGGGACGTAGGTGACCCGCTGGGCAAAGCTGTCCCAGACCTCCTGGTGCGCCTTCCCGGTGCGGGAGTTCTGGTCCACCGCGGTCTTCATCTGCGCCCGGAACTCCTCGTTCGACAGCGACCTGCGGGCCATGCCCACCACCGCGAACTCCGCGGGCAACAGGCCCTCGAGCGCCAGGTTGTAGAGCGCCGGCATCAGCTTCTTGCGCGTCAGGTCGCCGGAGGCGCCAAAGATCACCATCACGGTTGGCGCGGCGCTGCGCTCCCGCCCAAGCCCCTCGCGTAGGGGGTTGTGGACAGCCTCCTTCTTCTTCGGCGCCACTACCGTGGGGTCAGGCTTCGTTGCCGCCGGCGGTGGTCACCTTGTGGCCGCCGAACTGGTTGCGCAGGGCGGCGATCACGCGCGCCGAGTAGGAGTCGTCCTGGCGCGAGGCGAAGCGCATCAGCAACGAGAGGGTGATGATCGGCGCGGGCACGCTCTCGTCGATTGCGGCCTGCACTGTCCAGCGGCCCTCGCCGGAGTCCTCGACATAGCCGCGGATGTGCTCGAGGTCGGTGCCCTCGGCCTCGAACGCGAGGGCGGCGAGGTCCAGCAGCCACGAGCGCACCACGCTCCCGTTCTGCCACACGCGGGTGACGTCCTTGAGGTCGAGGTCGTACTCGCTGGCGTGGAGGATCTCGTAACCCTCCCCGTAGGCCGCCAGCATCCCGTATTCGATGCCGTTGTGAACCATCTTCACGAAGTGGCCCGCACCGGCGGGGCCCATCAGGCCGTAGCCGTTGGGCGGCGCCAGGTCGCGCAGGATCGGCTCCACTCGCTCGAAGTCCGCCCGCTCGCCGCCGACCATCAGCGAGTACCCGACCTTGAGGCCCCACACCCCGCCCGACGTGCCGGCGTCCATGAAATGGATGCCCTTCGCGGCCAGCTCCTCGGAGTGGCGCTTCGAGTCGTTCCAGTTGGAGTTGCCGCCGTCGATGACGAGGTCGCCCTCCTCCAGCAGCTCGCCGAGGGTGTGGATGGTGTCGTCGGTCGGCTTGCCGGCGGGGATCATGACCCACACCGTGCGCGGCGCCGACAGCTTGGACACCAGGTCCTCCACCGACGACGCGCCAACGCCGCCATCAGCCTCCGCCTGCTTGACGGTGTCGGCGGTGCGCGCGTAGCCCACGATCCGGTGGCCGCGCTGGGCCAGGCGCTTGACCATGTTGCCGCCCATCCGGCCCAGCCCGATGATGCCCATCTCCATGGTGTCGGCGGCCGCCTCGGCGACCACCCCGGTGTCTGCGGGAGTCCCGTTTTCAGCCATCACATTTCCTCCTAGGCCGCTGATGCTAGCGCCGCGCGCGCTTCGTGGGGTCGCCGAGCTCCGCGTTGAGCACGATCGCCTGCTTGACCAGGGCGCGGAGCGCCGCCGTCGGGACGGGCTTGTCGGGGTGCACCTTCACGTGGCGCATGCGGTCGCCCGTGCCCTCCAGCAGGCCCTTGGGGTCCGTGAGCACCGCGCCCCGCCAGAAGATCACGTTGACGTAGCGCTTCTCCGGGCTGATCGCCAGCACCGGCCCGTTGGCGGAGAAGACCGGCTGGCCCCACTTGATCGCCTCGCTGGTGCCCGGCGCCGCCCCGCGAATCAGCTTCCGCACGCCGTCGGTGATCTCGCGCTGCCAGCCCTCCAGCGCGGCGTAGTAAGCCTCGGGATCCTTCGGCGCGGGCACCTATCGCGCCCCCAGGCGCTCGGCCACCTGCCGCAGCCGATGCAGCGTAACGCCGCGGTCGTCGGCGAGGGGCAGCATAGCGGCGCGGCGGCCGTGGTCACGCAGCGACTTGAGGTCGCCCGCCCACTGCGCGTGGATCAGCGTCTTGAAGCCATAGAGCTCCTCGGGGATGGCGATGTCCTCGCCCCGCTCGTCGGCGAGGATCAGGTAGACGCCGCTGTTGGGGCCGCCCTTGTGCAGCTGGCCGGTGGAGTGCAGGTACCGGGGGCCATAGCCGGACGTGGTGGCGACGCCGACCCCGTCGCGGACGGCGCGCCGGACCGCGTGGAACGCGTTGTCGATTTCCTCACCCATCTCGGTGTAGCCAAGGATGGCGAAGTAGTCGCCCGCCCTGAGCCCGCCGAGCAGGGCGTCGACATCGGCCCACGGGTCGGCGGGTGGCTCGACCCCGAAGTCACCCGCCTCCAGGTAGCGCTCCAGCACCGCCTTCGTGTTGTCCTTACTCTCCTGCACGTTGGGCTGGTCGAAGGGGTTGATCCCCAGCACCGCCCCAGCCGCTGCCGTCGCAACCTCCCAGCGCAGGAACTCCCCGCCAAGGTCGTCGGGGCCCTCGATGTCGATGGTGTACACGGGCTGGCCGGCGGCGCGCAGCGCCTCGACCGCCGCGTCCTGCTCGGCGTCGGCGCCATCGATCCGCACGTGCACGAAGAGGCGGTCGGCGCCATAGGCCGCGGGAGGGCCGAGCGCCTCGCCCTCGACCGGGACGATCCCCTTGCCCTCCTTGCCGGTCGATTCCGCCAGCAGTTGCTCGAGCCAGATGCCGAGGCTGCCGACGCGCGGCGAGCAGACGAGCGTGCACTTGTCGCGGCCGGCCTGGGCCGCCACTCCCAGCACCGCCCCCAGCTCGAGGCCGGGGTTGAGGAAGACCCAGCCGAACTCCTTCTCCACCGCGCCCTGGTGGAGGCCGCTGCCGTCGTCGGTGATGGCGATGAAGTGCTGCCCCGGGTTCTCCGCGTCCGCGGCCGCCACCCGCTCCCAGAAGTAGCGGTAGTGGGACAGGGTCTCGGTGGTTCCGCCCGACTTGCTGGCGATGATGAAGACGGTCTTCAGCACGTCGATCTGGGCCTCAACGGCGGCGATCGTCGACGGGTCCGTGCTGTCCAGGACCAGCAGCTCCAGGCCCTCGTCGCCCCGCGGGAAGGTGCGTCGCAGGACGTCGGGGCAGAGACTCGAGCCGCCCATCCCGCAGAGCACCGCGTGCGTGTAGCCGAGGTGGTGCAGGTCGTGGCGGAGGTCGTCGAACTGGGCGGTCTCCTCGAACAGGTCGGCAGCGACGTCGAGCCAGCCCATCCAGCCGGCGATCTCCTCGGCCTTCGCGGGGTCGGGTGTCCAGACGGTCCCGTCCTTCGCGTTGATGCGGTCGGCCCAGCGCTGGGCGTTCATCCGCGCCAGCGCTGCCTGCACGGCCGGCGCGAGGTCGCCGAGGCCGTCGATCACGAGCCGGTCTTTACGGACTCAGCCTTGTCGCGGATCTGCCCGAGGAGCTTGTCGAAAGCGTCGACAAAGGCCTTTACGCCCTCGTCGATGAGCTCGTCGGTCACCTGCTTCATGTCCACCCCCACCTCCTCCAGCTGGCTCATCAGCGCCCTCGCCTCCTCGACACCCTCGGCCAGCCGGGGCTTTGGGTCACCGTGGTCGGCGTATGCCTCGAGGGTCTTGCGGGGCAGCGTGTTGACCGTGTCCGGGCCGACCAGCTCGTCGACGTAGAGGATGTCGGAGTACTCCGGGTTCTTCACGGAGGTGGAGGCCCACAGGGGACGCTGCACCCGCGCGCCAGCGTCGGCAAGCTTCCTGAAGCGATCGGATTTGAAGATGCGCTCGTAGCTCTCGTAGGCCAGCCGCGCGTTGGCGACCGCGGCGCGGCCCTTCAGCCCCTTCGCCTGGTCGGCGGGAAGCTTGCCGTCCTCGACCAGCTTGTCGAGCAGCTTGTCGACCTTGGTGTCGACGCGGCTGACGAAGAAGCTCGCCACGGAGGCGACGTCGTCGATCGGCTTGCCCTCGGCGAGGCGACGCTCCATCGCCTTCACGTACGCCTCGGCCACGCGCTCGTAGTAATCGAGGCCGAAGATCAGCGTGATGTTGATGCTGTGGCCCTCGTACAGCATCTCCTCGATCGCCGGGATGCCGGCGTTGGTAGCCGGGATCTTGACCATCAGGTTGGGGCGGTCCACGCGCTTCCAGATGTCGCGGACCATCGCCTGGGTGCCCTCTGTGTCGTGCGCCAGCGACGCCAGCACCTCCATCGACACCCGGCCGTCGAGGTGCTCGGTCTCGTCGTAGGCGGCCTTCAGGGTGTCGAGCGCATGGCCAACGTCGTCGAGTGCGAGGTCCATGAAGATGTCCTCTGGCGAGGCCCCGCCCTCCGCCAGCCGGCGCAGGTCGTCGTCGTACTCGGCGCTCTCGCCGATCGCCTTCTCGAAGATCGAGGGGTTGGTGGTCATGCCCGAGACGGCGTACTCGTCGACCAGTGCCTGGAGGCCGTCGCCACGCACCAGCGAGCGGGTGATGTCGTCATACCAGACGCTCTGGCCGAGCTCACGAAGGCGGAACAGTGGGTTGCTCATTGGCATCTCCTTATCGACCGCATCGGACCGCGGGGCGGCGCGGGGTCATCGCTCGAGCTTTTGGGCAAGCAGGCTGTCGGCGGCCTCGACGACGTGGCGCGCCGAGATCCCGGCGGCGTCCATGAGCTCGTCAGGCTTGCCCGAGCCAGGCACTCCCTGCACCGCGCAGTGGGCCAGCAGGAAGTGGTCGGGGTGGTCGGCCATCGCCTCGAGGACCGCGGCCGCGAGCCCTCCCTCCGGGTAGTGGTCCTCGACCACCACCAGCCGCCCGACCTCGCTGATCGCCTGGCCGAGGGTCTCGCGGTCGACCGGCTTGACGGAGTACAGGTCGATCACCCGGGCGTTGACACCCTTCTCCGCCAGCTCGTCGGCGGCGGACAGGGCATTGTGCACCGTCACGCCGGCGCCGATGAGCACCACCTGGTCGGAGTCGCTGCGGCGAACCACCTTGCTGCCGCCGATGGCGAAGCTGTCGTCGTTGTCGTACAGCGTCGGGTAGGCGCCGCGGGTGGTTCGCATGTACACGATGCCGTCGGTGTCGGCCATCGCCCGCACGAGCTGGGCGGTGCACACCGGGTCGGCCGGGTAGAGCACGGTGGAGCCCCCGATCGCGCGCATCGAGGCGAGGTCCTCCAGCGCCATCTGCGAGGGGCCGTCCTGGCCGATCTCGACGCCGGCGTGGCTGCCGCTGAGGCGGATGTTGGCCTCCGAGATCGACGCCATCCGGATGAAGTCGTAGGCCCGTGAGAAGAACGCCGCGAACGTCGAGGCGAAGGGCCGGTAGCCGCGGACGCTCATGCCCACCGCTGTCGCCACCAGCTGCTGCTCGGCGATGAACACCTCGAAGAAGCGATCCGGGTACTCCTTGGCGAACTCCTCGGCGTGGGTGGAGTTGCTCACCTCGCCGTCCATGGCCACAACGTCAGGGAGCGCGCCCAGCGCCTTGAGGGTGTCGCCGTACGCCTTCCGCGTGGCCACCTTGTCGTCCCTGCCATACCGGGGCAGCTCGACCGCGGTGCCGGGCGTGGCGGCGATCGCGGATTCCGCGGGCTCGGGCTTGCGCACCTCGACGTGCAGATCGCGCACCCCGCCGAGCTCCGCGATGGCGCGCTCCGCCATGTCGTCGGGGAGGGCCTTGCCGTGCCAGCCGTCCTTGTCCTCGATCTCGCTGAACCCGCTCCCCTTCTTCGTCCTGGCGATGACGACCGTCGGCCGGTCCGTGCTGGCACGGGCCTGCTCCAGGGCGGCGTCGAGGTCGCGCACGTCGTGGCCGTCGACCACGATCGCCCGGCACCCGAAGGCCTCGGCGCGGGCCGCGTAGACATCCGTGTGCCACCCGTACTCGGTCTCGCCGCGCTGGCCGAGGCGGTTGACGTCGATGATCGCCGTGAGGTTGGAGAGGCCGTAGTAGCCGGCCTTGTCGAAGGCCTCCCACATCGAGCCCTCGGCCATCTCGCTGTCGCCGCAGATCGTCCACACGTGGTACGGGAGCTTGTCCAGCCGCTTGCCGGCCAGCGCCACGCCCACGGCAATCGGCAGGCCCTGGCCGAGCGAGCCGGTGGCGACGTCGACCCAGGGGATCAGGGGGGTGGGGTGGCCCTGCAGCCGCGAGCCCATCTTGCGGAACGTGAGCATCTCGTCGTCGGTGACCGCGCCGGCGGCCTTGAACACCGCGTAGACCAGCGGCGACGCGTGGCCCTTGCTGAAGATGAGGTGGTCGTTGGCGGCCAGGTCGGGCTGGTCCCAGTCGTAGCGGAGGTGGCGGGCCAGCAGCACGGCGAGGATGTCGGCCGCCGACATGCTCGATGTCGGGTGGCCGCTGCCGGCGGCGGTGGAGCTGCGGATGGAGTCCACGCGGAGCTGTTTTCCAAGCTCGGCGATCGCGTCGAAATCGTCCGCCGCGACGGTCGTGGCCTCCTTCACGTCCTGCGCCATATCCCTGATTCGTAGCCTAGCAGGGGCGATCTCCGCCGTGGGTTAACCTCTGAGGCGCTGATGGAACCGAGGCAGGCGGCCGCCGAGCGGGCCCTCGAGGAGGTGCGCGACGGCATGCTCCTGGGTCTCGGCACCGGCTCCACCGCCTATCACTTCATCAATGGCGTGGGTCGCCTCGTGGCGGCCGGGATGCGCCTCACCGCGGTCGCCACCAGCCAGGCCAGCGCCGACCAGGCGGCAGCCCTCGGGGTGAGCCTGACGACGAGTATTGACCGCCCGATCGACCTGACCGTCGACGGCGCCGACGAGATCGACCCCCACCTGTCGCTGGTCAAGGGCCTCGGCGGCGCGCTGCTCCGCGAGAAGGTGGTTGCCGCGGCGTCCACCCGCATGGTGGTGATCGCCACCGTCGAGAAGCTGGTCCCCCACCTCGGCACCCGCAGCCCCCTGCCCGTCGAGGTATTGCCGCTGCTCTGGGAGCGCACCGCCGCCACGCTCATGGGGTTTGGGCTCCGACCCGCGCTCCGTGCCGCAGGCACGGCCGCCGAGACGGCGCCGTTCATCTCCGACAACGGCAACTACATCCTCGACTGTGCGTTCACCCCACCGGTGGACATCGCGGCGCTGGCGATGTCGCTGGACGCGGTCCCGGGTGTGCTGGGCCACGGTCTGTTCATCGGGCTGGCCAGCCTGGCGGTGGTCGCCGAGCCGGACGGTACTCTCCGGGAGGTGCTCCCCGCCTGAGGGCCGGCCCCCGAGCGGCGTCAGGCCTCGGCGGAATCCTCTTTGCCAGCCGGACGGGGCGCCGCCTTCCTGGCAGGCTTCGCGGCCGCCGCGGCGCCGTTGCCTTCCGCCTTGAGGCGATCGGCCATGAACTTCATCGCGTCGAACGAGCCGTTGGTCTTGCCCGCGCGGTAGACGATCTCCGGCGTGATCGCCCTGGCGAACGGCCCGAGCTTCAGCAGCATCGGGCTGACGATGATGCGCGCCTTGTTCCCGGTGATCGCCTTGACAACGGCGTCGGCGACCTCCTGCGGGCTGCTGGTGGCGGTGAGGCTTTGATTACCTCCGCTGTTGTCGTGGAACAGCCCCGCCTCGCGGATGAAGCCGGGGCAGACCACCGAGGTGCTCACGCCGGTGCCATCCAGCTCCCAGCGCAGTGACTCGCTGAAGCCGACGATCGCGTGCTTGGTGGCCGAGTAGGTGGTGCCGAACGGCGTAGGCGCCAGGCCCGCCACCGACGCGATGTTGACGATGTGGCCTGAGCCGCGCTGGATCATCTCGGGAAGGAGAGCCCGCGTCAGCAGCATCGGCGCCAGGATGTTGAGCTCGATCATGTTCCGCATCCGCGGCTCCTCGGTCTCCGCGAAGCGCTCGGGGTGGTCGGTGCCGGCGTTGTTCACCAGCACGTCGACCTGGCCGAATTGCTTGCGGGCGGCGTCGAGCAGCCGCTTGCGGTCGTCCGCCACCGTCATGTCCGCGGGCACCGCCAGGGTGCGCTGGCCGTTGCGGTCGAGGCGCTCGCAGAAGGTCTTCAGCTCGTCCCCCGACCGGGCGCTGACGACGACCTTCATGCCGTGGTCGAAGAGGGTCTCCGCGATGTAGCTGCCCAGGCCCTTGGAGGCACCCGTGACCACGACAACCTTGCCCCCAATGTCCTTCATCGCCCGCCGATTATAGGTTCGGAGCCGACGATGACCTCTGACTCAGCGGGCTTGAGTTCGCCGCCAGGAGCGGGCCATGAACCCGCCGAGTAGCGCCACGCAGACGACTCCCAGGGCCAGCACGGCCTCCGCGGTCGCGGCGCTCTCTCCTGGCTGACCGGCTGCCGGCAGGGTGGGCGGCTCGGGGCTGAATTCGTCGGCGCCCATGTCGACGGCGGCCTCCAGGACGCGCGTGTCGCCCTCGTAGTCGTTGTCGAGGCCGGCCGGCACAACGGCAGTGTCGCCCTTGTCACGGCTTGGGCTGGAGGCCGTCTGGTGGACGTCGTTCGTGGCGACGCCCGCTAGAAGCGGGTTGGCGCAGATGTTGCCCGACCCGGTTGCGGCAGCGCCCGCAACGCAGGTGTCGCTGCGTGTGACCGTCAGCGTGCCGAAGCCTTCGATATCCGTGCCTGAGCCAGCCGCGCCGGTGACGATGGAGTTGGTCACGTGGGCGATGTCGTCCTCGTCGCCGGCAATCTCCCGGCCCTCACCATCGGCGCCCACCGTGTTGGAGGTGACGGTGGAGTCGAACAGGTCCATCTGCGAAGGGCACGGCTCCTGTCGGCAGCCGACGCCGAACCCGACGTAGATGCCACCGCCCTCCCCGCCGGCGCCGACGCCGTTGTGGGCAGCGACGAGGTTGGAGGCGCTGAAGAAACCACGGTCGGTTTCGCTTTCGGCGGTGTACGCCAGGCCACCACCGACGGCGGTATTGCCTCCTGCCCCGGCATCGACGTGGTTGTTCACGAAGGTGTCATCGACGCTGACCAGGGCCGGGCCGCCGGCGAACTCCCCGGCGCCGCCGAAGTCCTCCGGCTGGTTGCCATCGTCGGCGACGAAGGTGAGGGTGTGGATGACGTTGTTCTCGAAGCGGTTGCGCGCCTGGAATACCCGGGAAAACTGATCGCTGCCGTATGTGCGGGTCGACAGACCTCCGCCACGGTTCGCCCGGTTGCCGGTGTTGCTCGCCGCGATGGAGTTGTCGCGGAAAGAGTTGTCGGTGATCGTGACCGTCCCGCGGCCTTGGAGGTGCGCCCCGGCCCCGGAGGCGCCATCGCTGGTGTTGCCAACGACGGTGTTGCTCCTGAAGACCACGGCGTGGTCGTCGGCGGCGAAGCCGCCCACCGCCACGGCGCCCCCTGAGAAGCCCCCGGATGTCGCGGTGACGTGGTTGTGGAGAAAGGTGTTGTTGGTCACCAGGACGTGCGGTCCGAACGCCATCAGGCCGGCGCCCTCGAAGCTGGTGTTGCCCTGGCCGACACCGCCAAAGGTGCTGTTGCTCACCGTGACGTCGCCGCTGGTGGCGCTGAAGTCAGCACCGCCTCCGCTGTTGGAAAGGAAGATCGCAGCGTCGAGCGTCGGGGCGACGTCACCACTGAGCCACAGCGCCCCGCCGGACGCGTTGGTGAAGGTCAGGTGGCGGATGACTGTCGCGCCGTTGTCGGTGCCTCTGAGGCTCTGGTTCGTGCCCTGGCCGTCGAACCCGTCGCCCTGGTCCTGGCCCTGGAGGGTAATGTTCACGCCCGTCGGGATCGTGAAGGCGCCGGGGCAGAGGTGGTCGTCGTCCAGCGTGATGACGTCGCCGTCGGTCGCCCCGCTGAGGGCGGTGGCAAGCCCTGCGCAGTCGGTGGTGGCGTCGGCGTGCGCCGTCAGCACCCCGCCGCCAGCCGCGACGGCAACGATGAGCAGCGTTCCGAATGTCGAAACCAGCCTCTTCACTGATCCACCTCCTGCGTCATTCGGGCTGGACTGCCGGTTCGGCCCAGACTGCCACATTCCTCCCCTCTCGGTCAGTACGCCATCACCCTAGAATCCGAACACTCGTGCCGGGGTGGTGGAACGTATACACGGCCGGCTTAAACCCGGCTGCCCGACTATCGGGATTGAGGGTTCAAATCCCTCCCCCGGCACCACACCCACGACTGGCAGCGGAATAATCCAAGTGGCATGGCCGCCCGCCGCAGTCCCGCGCCGCCCGACCGGTGGCGCGAGCGCGCCCGGCAGCTGGAGGCGCTCAACCGCGCCGCCCTCTCCATCGCGGGTGACCTCGACCTCGACAGCGTCCTGCTCAACATCCTCGAGACCGCCCGACGCCTGGTCCGGGCACGGTACGGCGCCCTGGGGGTGCC
>JAXDLV010000007.1:0-21324 GCA_034666445.1 Chloroflexota bacterium
CCTTGCCGCCGGGCCCCACCGGGCCGGCGCGTCGCGACGCCTCGGGCGGGCTGCTGGGCTTCTTCTCCGCCCACCGCGAGGTGGCCACCGCCATCGCGGTCGTGCTGATGCTGGCGCTGATCGTTGGTGGGGCGCTGGTGGTCAACCGCCCGGTGGAGGCCGTCCGGGGCGAGGTGATCACCCAGCCGGCCAACTCGGTCGGCGCCGACCCGTTCACGCCATCGGTCGCCACCTCGCCGAGCCCGGCGCAGAGCATCACCCCGTCACCCCCCGCTGAGTCCCCCAACCTCACGCCGGTCCAGGGTTCCTCGCCCGGCCTCTATGGCGGCACCCAGAAGAACGCCGCCTGCGACCGCACGAAGATGATCGACTTCCTCAAGGCCAACCCCGACAAGGCCCGCGCCTGGGCGGCGACCGAGGGGATCCAGGTCGATGAGATCCCCGACTACATCAACAGCCTCACCCCCGTGCTGCTGCGCTACGACACCCGGGTGACCAACCACGGCTTCGTCAACGGCCGGGCCAACGCCTACCAGGCGGTCCTGCAGGCGGGCACGGGCGTGCTGGTCGACCGCTACGGAGTGCCCCGCGCCCGCTGCTACTGCGGCAACCCGCTGACGCCGCCCACCCCCCAGACTCAACCGAAATACACCGGCGAGACCTGGCCCGCGTTCAAGCCGGGAACGGTCGTGGTGGTCGTGCCGCCGGGCACGCCGGTGACGATCCTGACCCTGGCCGACCCGGCTGGCAACGGATTCGGCCGCCAGGTGGGCACCGAGACCACGGACGGTCCTGCGCCGCCGGTGGTGCAGCCGTCGCCCCTGCCGAGCCCGGCGCCCAAGGTCAACCCCCTCAGTGGCACGTACACGCTGCAGCCTGGCGGCGGGGCGGGGAACATCGGGGAATGGCAGGCCGTCCCGCTTGCGGCCGACGCGTGCGCCGGGCAGGTCAACAGCCAGACGGCGCTCTACCGCTACGAGCTGGTCATCGTGCCAGGGCACATCGCGGTGAACTTCCTCAACGCGAAGGCCGACGGACCGATCGCCGACGACGGATCCTTCTCGGTCAAGGTGATCTACACCCCGCCCATCACAACTGACATCACGATGAACGGCAAGGTCGACTCCTCGGGCAACGTCGTGGGCTCCTTCGACGAGCTGATCGACTACCCGCCCAGGGCGGGCTGCAGCTTCAAGTTCGGGGGCAAGAAAGCGCGATGAGGAGCGCCTGGCCGCGCGGCGTCGGGCTCTACGGCATCCTCGGCATGCTCCTGGTGGTGGCGGGCGGCTTCCTACCGTGGATCACCCACGGGACGCAGTCGATCAATGCCTGGGGCCTCGAGGCACTCCCGATCCTGCCCTGGTTCCGGAGCGCCGGCGGACCGCCGATCGGTCCGTTCCTGCTGGTGGTGCTTGTCCTGCTGGTGCCGTACGTCACCCGGCGGCCGCTGCCCGCAGTGGTCCGGCTGCTGGTGGCCGCGATCGCCTTCAACCTTGCCGGTGGGGTGATCGTCACCATCCTCCACGCCGGCGCCGGCGCCTCACTGGGGATCGGCGTGCTGCTGACCCTGGCGGGCTCGGTCCTGGTGGTGGTGGGCGACGGCGGCGCCGCCCGCGAGGCGAGGATGGCCGATGGGTAGCGTCGGCAGCTGCCTCATCGCGATCGTCGCCGTCGTCGTCTTCGGCGTCTGTCCCATCTGCGCCATGGCCAGCGGACTGCCACCGGAGCAATGGATCGAGGAGTTCGGGGACGATAACGCGCCGGACACCGGCCCCGCCCAGGCGGTCGTCGGCCCGGCCCCCAATTTCAGCCTGCCCGGCAAGCAGCAGGCGGCGCTTCCGACGCCGCAGAGCGAGCCGACGCCGCAGCAGTCCCAGTCGTCCAATCCCAACCCGCAGCCAAAACCAACCCCATCGGTAGCTCCGCCGTGTAACCCAACCGGGCCGACCTCGCTGACGTCATCCTCCGGCTCGGTTTCCGGTGGCTCCAATGGGACCGGTGGTAGCTGGACTGTCACTGGTGTCAGCGCCGGCAACGTCACGGTAACCGCCAGCGGGATGGTTCAGTGCGGACACTCCATGCACCACACCCTGCGCGTCGTCCGGAAGTCTCCGAACAACGCGAGCAGGTCGATGTGCAACCCCACCATGGGGTCGAGCGTAAGCATCACCGTCCCCGACACGCCCGGAGGCAACCCACCGGATACCATCACCGCCACGGTCGCCTGGGACAACGGCTGCGCCTAAGCCAGCGGCGGGCCCGTCAGTTGGGGCTGGTGACCTCCTCCAGCATCGAGGCCAGCTTCTCAGGTCCGACCAGCTCGATCCCGGTCTTCTCCGCGTAGATCCTGGCGGGCGGGGTGAATATCCCCGAGCAGAGCCAGAGGCCGCGCTTGATCGAAATGGTGTCCATCGCGTCCTTGAGCCGGGCGAGGTCCTTGGACGTCGCGTGCGGCTCGCGCCAGTGGCGGCCGGAGACATAGATGTAGCCGCCGGCGTCCGAGAGGATCAGGTCGACCACCCCGCCTTCAACCTCCTCGACCTCCTCGACCTCGTAGCCGAGGCGGGTGAAGGCGGCCACCAGCACGACCACCAGCTCCTGCCAGCTCTGGGCGGCAAGGACCTGGGACGCGACGCTGACCTGGGATGTCCCCGCCCCGCCCTGCCGGCGCCTGCGGCGCGCGGTGATCAGGGTGGCCGTGGCGAGGTCGCCGGCGCCCGCCGTCAGGGCAAGCTGCAGCGCGGTGTTGCTACCAAGTTGATCTATCAATTTGCAGGTCCTCCACGCACAGGATTCCATGGCGGCCCGTGGGTTTGGAGAAGCCGCCGTCGCCCTCTCGTAACGAATCCATGACGAGGGCCGGTGACGCGGTGCGCGGTTGGCGGAGAGGGTGGGATTCGAACCCACGGTGGCTTTCACCACACAGCTTTTCGAGAGCTGCACCTTCAACCACTCGGACACCTCTCCGCGTGCGGGATTCAGGTTATCAGGGCGCTACGCCCCCCGGCGATCGCGCCTCAGGGCGCGGAAGAAGCCCGACAGCATCTCCCCAGCCTCGTCGCCCAGCACCCCGCGGGTGACGCTCACGCGGTGGTTGTTGGCGGGGTGGTCCAGCAGGCGGTAGGCGCTGCCGTCGGCGCCCTTCTTGGGGTCGGCAGCGGCGTAGACCACGCGGCCCAGCCGGGACAGCACCATCGCCGAGGCGCACATCGGGCAGGGCTCCAGGGTGACGTAGATGGTGACGTCGGCCAGGCGCCACGTCTGCAGCGCTCGGGCGGCGCCCCGCAGGCAGACCATCTCGGCGTGCGCGGTGGCGTCCTGCAGCGCCTCCATGCGGTTGGAGGCGGAGGCCAGGCGCCGCTCGCCGGCCACGGCGATCGCGCCAACGGGCACCTCGCCCCGGCGGCCGGAGAGGCGCGCCAGTCGCAGCGCCTCCCGCATCCAGCGCTCGTCGATCGCCGCCGTCACCGCGCGGTCCCGTGGGCCGCCTGCCGCCGGCGGCCGCCAAGCATGTGCCTCGCGGCGGCCAGCGCCACTGGGTAGGCGCGCGGCGGCGGCGCAGCGTCGCCCCGGAAGGCGAAGTCCTCCACCGAGCGCGCCAGCGGAGCCAGCGCGAAGGCCACCCCGGGCGCCGCCCGGGCCAACACCGCCATGTGCTCAGCTGGCGTCTCGGTGGGGTCACGAGCGGGGAGCCGCGCCCAGGCGAGGTAGCGTTGGGCCCAGCGGTAGTTGCGCAGGTGGGCCGGCACCGGCGAGGTGTAGCGCCGCCAGCCGAGGTAGGCCAGCACCACCAGCGCCACGGCGGCGAAGCCGAGTCCGATGTTCTGCACCCCGCCCGGCCCCAGGCTGCTGAGCGCCACCTGTGGCGAGAAATCGCTGAGGAACCAGCGCGGCGGCTGGTGGGCGATGGGGTTGGAGTCGAAGCCCGGCGACGCGTCGAAGGGCACCCAACCGACGCGAGGGAAGTAGACCTCCACCCACGCGTGGGCATCGCGGGCGCGCACCGTGAACGTGCCGGTCAGGGTGTCGATATCGCCCGTCGAATACCCCACCGCCAGCCGTGAGGGGATTCCCTGCTGGCGCAGCATCACCGCCAGGACGCTGGCGAACTGCTCGCAGAAGCCCACCCTGTCGACGAACAGGAACTGGTCCACGGCGTCCTTGCCGGGGGGCAGGCGCGGGGTGTCGAGGCTGTAGCGGTAGTTGTCGCGCAGGTAGACCGTGATGGCCCGGACCTTGTCGTACTCGGTCGGCTGCCCCGCCGCCAGCCGGTCGGAGAGCTCCTGGACGCGAGGGGGCACGGTCTGGGAGACGTCGAGGTCGACCCGGTCCGCCGTGCCGGGCAGGGGCCCCGCGGCGCGGAGCGCGGCCGGCGACAGGTCGCGGACCTGGGAGACGGCCGAGTAGTTGACGCCCTTGCGCAGGCCGTACGGCGAATGGATGGTGCCGGTGTCCACCAGCGTGAGCTCCTGGGCAGGGAAGTACAGGTCCCGGGCCGGGTAGGAGACGAGCAGGTCGGTGGGCAGCGGGCGCTGGATGTAGAACGTCTGGGGCAGGCCGGGGCCGGTCTCGGTGTGCTCGTCGCGGATCGGCAGGTCCTGGCTGATCGGGGGGATCAGGCGCGCCGGGTGGGGCACGCGTACCCAGCTCTGGCCGTCGTAGGTCTCCAGCACGTAGGCGCGCCAGTAGCTGGCCGCCGGGGCCCGCACCCGGAAGACCACCTCCTCCCCCAGCCGACCCCGGACGCGGAGGTTGATGACGCCGTCGGAGTCGCCCTCCGGGGTGGTGCCCACCAGCGGCAGCACGGCGGGGATCACCTCTCCGCTGGCCTTCTCGTTGAGGGGGATGCTCACCAGCAGCGGCACCGCCAGCGGCTTGCCCGCGAACCGGGGCAGGCCGACGAACGTCAGCCCTCCGACCACCAGCCAGACCACGATCCACGGCGCCGCCCGCCGGCCGCTGCGGCGCACCAGCGCCGGCATCCCGGCCGCGGAGCGCACCGGCGCCTCGGCGCGGGAGAACAGCATGAAGGCGAAGAAGCACAGCGCCCACAGCACCACCCAGGTCACGTAGAGGAAGTCCCAGGCGAAGAGCGCGCCGACGTACAGGATCGTGGCGCTGTGCCAGACATGGCTGAAGAGGTTGCGGCGGCTCTTGAGGTCGAAGCTGGTTACGGCCAGCGCCAGCAGCGCGAACTTGGCCTGGGGCAGCGCGCCACCAAACGCGGCGAAGACGAGGTCCAGGACGAGGTATCCGATGCAGGCGAGCAGCAGGCCGCCAAGCAGCACCTGGCCCGCGCGGCGGCGGGGTCTGTGGCGCCCCCGCCAGCTGACCCAGTGACCCGCCGCCGTCGCCGCGACGCACAGCACCGATGTCAGCTCGGCGCCGGCGGTGGTCGCCAGTCCCGCGCACGCGACGACGGTGGCGGCGAACACCGCCGCCCGGGCCGCGGCGCGGTCCTCGGGAGTGGCCGCCGCAGCCAGCCAGCGCCGGATCACGCTTCGTCCAGCGCCCGCAGCACGGCGTCCATGTCGGCGTTGGCGGGGATGGTGACGTCGCCGCGGGCGGAGTGAAGGTGGGCGGCGTCGTGACCGGCGAGGACCATGGTGGTGGTCGGGTCGTCGGGCGGGGCGGACTCGCCGTGCGCCTCGAGCAGCGCCAGCTCCGCCAGCGCCTCGGCCCACCCCTGGACCTCGGCGCGGCGCCCGGGCAGGTGCAGGTGGAAGGGCCGCCCCCCGGCCACGTTGCCGGCGGCGAGGCTGGCGGCCGCCGTGGCGGCGATGTCCAGGCCCCCGGCGGTGGCGTCTGGCCCGACTGCGAGCCCGTACCGCGCCGGGCTGCGGGACTCCATCGCCGTCTGGATCACCATCAGCGTCCCGCTGCGGGCGGTGGTGGGCCAGTGCACCCGGCGCTGGCTGTCGCCGCTGCGGTACTCGCGCAGGCCGAGGAACTCCTCGCCAGGGCCGCGGAGGCCGGTGTCCCCGCTGGTCTCGCGGTTGCCCGCGTGGCTGTCCGCCGGTGGCACCACATACCGCGGGTGGACCACCACCGGCACGTGCAGCGGCAGCCACCTGAGGACCGTGAGGATCCCCAGGGGCCAGCTGGAGGTGATGCGGATGCCCTCCACCTGGATCCGTCCGCGGCGCACGTTCTCCACGGCCACCGACGGAGCGCGCTCGTCCGCGCTGTCGGCGACGGGCAGGGTGCGGCCGTCGAGGAGGAGCAATGGCCCGAGGCGGCAGGCCACCAGGTTCCCGCTGGCGCGCAGGTGGATCACCAGGTGGTCGCCGGCGAACACCTTCCCCTGGTCCTGGCGCAGCGGCGGCCGGAAGCCCAGCGCGCGGATGGCCCGGGGTTCGACGCGGACCCGGGAGACTGCGAGGAACGGCGCCACCAGCCCCACCGGGATCATCGCCAGCACCAGGGCGGTCAGCAGGTAGAGCCACACCACGCCGGAGTTGGTGGCAAAGAAGTAGACCACCGCGGCCGCGACGATCACCCCCCACAGGCGGCGCGTCACCCGCACCGTCACGGTCGGGCCGCCCGGCTAGACGTCGAGGGGTACGGGAACGGTGCCCAGGATCTCGCCCACGACGTCCTCGGGGGTGGCCGCGCTAACCCCGAGCCGGTGGGCCAGGACCGCCGGGCACACGGCTTTGATGTCGTCGGGCAGCACCCAGCCGCGGCCGCTATGTACGGCGTACGCCTGCGCGGTGCGGAGCAGGGCAACGCTGGCGCGGGGGCTGGCGGGAAGGCCCACCTGGGGGTGCTCGCGGGTGGCGATCGTGATCGCCGCGATGTAGGACCGGGCCGCCTCGGACACATGCACCTCGAGCACCTGGGCCTGCAGCCGGCGCACCGTGTCGAGGTCGCACACCGCCTCGCCGTCGTGGGCGGGCTCAGCGTGCTCGTGGCGGCGCAGGATCTCGCGCGCCTGCGTCTCGTCGGGCCGGCCCAGGCGGAGCTGCATCGCGAAGCGGTCCAGCTCCGACTCCGGGAGCGGGAAGGTGCCGTACTGCTCGATGGGGTTCTGGGTGGCGATGACCAGGAATGGGTCGGGCAGCCGGTGGGTGGTGCCGTCGACGCTGACCGAGCTCTCACCCATGGCCTCCAGCAGGCTGGACTGGGCGCGCGGGGTGCCGCGGTTGATCTCGTCCGCCAGCACGATGTTGGCGAACACCGGGCCGGGCCGGAAGTGGAACTCGGCGGTCTTGGGGTCGAAGATGTTGCCCCCCGTGACGTCCGCCGGCAGCAGGTCGGGGGTGAACTGAACCCGCTTGAAGTCGCCCCCCAGCGCCTGCGCCAGGGTCCGCGCCAGCAGGGTCTTACCCACGCCGGGCACGTCCTCGAGCAGCACGTGGCCCCGCGCCATCATCGCGACGAGCACCAGGCGCACAGTCTCGTCGCGGAGGACCACGGCCGACTTGACCGCGGCGGTGAGGCGGGCCAGCACGGCGGCGGCCTCGGGCAGCTCCCGGTGCTCGACGGCCGCGCTCATCGCTTCATCTTAGAATGGAACTCTCAGCCGTCCGCCGCCCCAAGTTACAGGGACGTCTCAATGCCTGTATTCGTAGACCTGGGTCAGTTTCCCCGACTGGTCTGCGAGCGCTGCGGCCTGGTGGCGCTGGTCGACCCCGAGCTCCCGATGGACCTGCACCCCTCGCTGGAATGCCCCAACTGCCTCCGTATGCTGAGCCGGCCGCGGGTCCCGATGCGCCGCGCCGCCGACGCCGACCGCGCCGTCCGCCGTCCCGCGCGCGCATCCCGGGCGGCGTCGGGGCCGATGCCCAGCAACGCCGCGGTGGGGCTGGCGATCGCCGCCATCGTGATGCTGGCGCTGATCGCCGCCTTCGTGCTGCTGGCGGTATTCCAGGTCCGCGGCCCCGGCTTCGACCAGGGCTGGCGCTAACCTCCTCTCGACGTGTCCGCTCCCCCACCCTCCCCCAAACGACGCCTGCGCGCGGTCTACCAGGCGCCCGACAACGAGGCGCAGACGGAGCCCGTCACGTACCAGCTGGAGGACACCGGCCACGCCGTGCTGCGGCTGCGGCCGACGGTGCGCGTCGTCGATGAGGGCGGCGTTGAGCGCTTCCTCTACCGGGTGGACGCCTACTCCCGGATGACGGGGCGGCACCTCGGGCTGGCCGAGGTCCTGGCCTCACCGGACAGCCCCGCGGAGTTCGCCGCCCGGGCGCGCGAGTTCCAGAGCCTGCCCTTCCGCGAGGTGGTCGACGAGCTCAGTGACGCGCTGGTGGAGCGCTTCGCCGACCGCGACAACGCCGCCGCGGCCGAGCGCCTGGCCCGCGCCACCGCCGAGAACCTCTAGCGGGCAGACCCGTGTGGGCGATATTCACAGCGCCTGACGGCGCGACCATCCGCGTCGAGGAGGAGCCGCTCGGCGTCGAGGGCGCCGCGCCCGAGCTGGAGGCCGAGATCCGCCGGGTGTTCTCGGAGCCGATCACCGCCATCGAGGGCTGGTTCGACCGCTTCGAAGGCCAGTGGGCCGACCGGGAGGTCACCCGCAGCCCCGGCGACCCCAAGTACTTCGACTCGTGCATCGACCGCGCCCAGCGCGAGCTGGGACTCAGGCTGGTCAAGCGCGGCGGGTGGAAGCGCGACCCCAACGCGCCACCGGTGCCCTCCTAGCTCGGAAGAAAGGGTGGCATGTGGGATTTGAACCCACGACCTCCAGGGCCACAACCTGGCACTCTAACCAACTGAGCTAATGCCACCGAGCGATGTAAGGGTAAAGGTTACCGACCCGCCGCTATCCTCCCCAGCAGGCCTGCCCCGCTAGCTCAGTTGGATAGAGCGACTGCCTTCTAAGCAGTAGGTCGGGGGTTCGAATCCCTCGCGGGGCGCCACCCGGAACCGCTAACTACACTCGCCTTATGGCGAATGTCCTGGGTCCGTACACGATCCTCGGCGTGGTCGGGCAGGGCGCCACCGGCACCGTCTACCTCGCGCACCAGGCCTCGCTCGATCGGCGGGTCGCGCTCAAGGTGCTGTCACCCGCGGTGATCGACGCGCCGGGATTCCGGGAGCGCTTCGCCGCCGAGGCGCAGCTGATGGCGGCGATCGACGACGCGAACTGCGTGCGCGTGTACGACTACTTCGACGGCGAGTCGCCCTACATCGTGGCGGAGTACATCGAGGGCGCCACCCTGCGGGAGGTTGTCCGCCACGCCAGCCGCCTCTCGCCGGCGCAGTCGCTGGTGGTCCTCGACGGTGCCCTTGCGGGCCTGGGCAGGCTCCACGAGCTGCAGCTGGTTCATCGCGACATCAAGCCCGAGAACATCTTCTGCGACGCGGCGGGCGTCTCCAAGCTGGGCGACTTCGGTCTCACGGTGAGCGTGGGGACCGTGGCCCCCTCGATGTCCACCGGCTCGGCGTACTACATGAGCCCGGAGCTGGTGGCGGGCGAGCCCGTGGATCCCCGCAGCGACATCTACTCCTGCGGGGCGACGCTGTTCGAGCTCCTCACCGGCAACCCCCCGTACGCCGGCGGTGACGCGATCGCGGTGATGCGCAAGCAGCAGAAGGGCGCAGTGCCGGATCCGCGCAAGGCAGTGCCCGACCTGCCCGCCGAGGTCGCCGCGCTGGTGACCAGCGCGATGGCGAAGGCACCATCCCGTCGCCCCCAGACGGTGGCCGACTTCCGCGTGCTCCTGCGGGAGGCGGCGAAGAAGGCGTACGGGGCGCGCTGGAGGAGCAGGGGGTCGATCGTGGCGCTCACCGGGGCCACCATCGCGGCCGGGACCGCCGCCACGGCGGCCGTCGCGACAGCGGCCGCGGGTGGCGGCGGCGCCGCGCTCGCCGCCGGGGTCCAGGCGGCCGGGGCGCAGGCAGGCGCGGCCGGTGCGGGATCGGGCGGGTCCGCGACGGCGTCCGCAGGCTCGGTGTCGACATCAGCGCAGGCGGTATCGACGTCGGCGGCGTCCGGTTTGGGCGCCTCCGGGGGGAGCACCGCGAGCGGCAGCGGCGGTGTCGGAGCCGGCGGTGCGGCCCACGCAGGCGGCGGCGGCCGGGCCAGGAAGGGCATGACCACCACCCAGAAGGCGGTCGCCGCTGCCGTGGCCGTTATCCTGGTCGCGGCGGGGGTCGTTGGCGCGTACGCGATCCTCGGGCGCCCCAGGGTGACAGGGGGGCCGCTCCCGGCGACCAGTGGGTCCGCGCAGCTGGTGCCCGAGGACCTCACCTTCACGGGCGTGGTGTCGGCCCACCTGACAGAGGCAAGGGCCTCCTGCCACTCGGGGGGCGGGCAGGGCTTCAACGCCGGCATCCACTTCAACCGCCCCGACAACCTGCGCCTCTTCCTGATCGCCCCCGAGGGCAGCGGCCCGGGCCCCTACAAGGCCCTTCAGCCCATGGGCAACGGCCAGTCGGTGGACACGATCAGCGTCAGGACGAGCGGCGGGGATTCGATTGCCAGCTTGGCCAACCGGGACGCGATCACCTTCACGGTCAACCCGGACGGGCTCTCAGGGACGGTCGATGCCGTCCTGGCGGACAGCGGCAATCCCACGGGTACATCCAACGGCCATGTGAAGGGGACCTGGCGGTGCGTCCCCGGCAGCCTGCAGGACAGCGCCCCGGACGAGTAGCCCCGGCGCCCGTTGGGGCGCCGCAGGCAGAGCCCCGCTAGGCGGGCATGAAGATGACGTGGCCCTCGACGTGGGCGCCGGTGGTGGCGTGGGCGATCTTGGTGACCGTGCAGCCGGTGGCGCAGCGGATCGCGATGGTGTCGCCGCCGCCCTCGTTGACCGCGATGAGGTCACCGTCCTTCACCCCCGCGGCGCGCATCTGGGCGGCCGTCAGGCGGAGGATGGTGTCGGTGCCGGGGTGGGGGTTACCGGCGGCCACCCGGTCGGCGACGTAGGCGGCGCCGCTGCCGGCGATGAACCCCGGCGGGACGAAGCCAAGGCTCTCGATGCCCACGTCACCGCCGGTCGGCAGCCCGGAGTCGGCCACCAGCCGGGAGCTGCCCTTCTCGTCGATCGCGAACACCTTCCCGTCCCATTCGTCAGGGGCGATCAGCTGGCCGGCGAACTCGCCAAACGACGGCGGCGCCACCTCCATCCCACCCTCGACGCGCGGTCCACGGGTGGTCAGGACGGTGAACTTGCCGTCGCACTCGATGGAGGCGACCGAGCTCGTGTTGTCCTGGTTCAGGCCGGTGATGAGGAGGCGGTTGCCGAACCGGCCGGCGGTGTCAAACGCGATCCCCCCGGGCGAGGGGAAGCTCGGCAGCTTGACCAGCTCGCCGAAGAGGGTGCCCTCGGGGGTGATGTGGGTCACGCCGACGGGGGTGCTCAGCTTGAGGGCGAAGCTCTGGTCGGTTCCGAACTCGCAGCCGGATTTGAGGCGCAGGCCCGGGGACACCTCGATGTACGCCTCCCCGCCGGGGTCGACCGAGTAGGCCTTCTCGGCGAACGGGGTCACCGTGCCGTCGGTCTTGACCATGAACCACTTGCCATTGGCCGCGGCCAGCATGGTGCCGGCCTTGCTGGTCGGTTGGAGGTCGACAACCGCCTCGAGCTTCTTCCACTGCTCCCACGCCTGCTCCTGGGATGCCACCGGCGCAGGTGGGACGGGCGCCACGGTGTTGCGGGGCTGCATCAGGTACCAGCCCCCGGCGCCGCCGCCGAGCAGGACCACCAGCAGGGCGATCAGCCCGATGACCAGCCCGCGTCGCGACCCGCCACCACCGCCCTCGTGCCTCCCGGCCATGGTGCGGTCGTCCTTCGGCGGTGCCGGCGGCGTCGGGGGTGCCACGGGCGGGACATAAGCCGGCGCCGCGGAGCGAGCCTGGGAGAGCATCTGGACGAAGTCGCCTGTCGTCCGCTGGCGGTCCTCGGGCTCGCGCGCCAGGGCCTTCAGCAGCGCTGCCTCGGCGGCCTCCGGCAGCGAGGGGATGATGCTCCGTGGTGGCGGCAGCGGCGCGCTCTGGTGGGCCAGGATCACGGCCATCGGCGTGTCCGCGCTGAAGGGCACCCGCCCGGTCAGCATGTGGTAGGCGACGATGCCCAGCGAGTAGGTGTCCGACTGCGGCACGGGGTTGCCCCGGCTCTGCTCCGGGGCCATGTACTGGGGTGTGCCCAGGATCATCCCCGCGGAGGTGACGTCGCGGTCCGGCGTCATCATCCGCGCGAGGCCGAAGTCACCCAGGATCGGGCGGCCGTCGTGGGCCATCAGGATGTTCGACGGCTTGATGTCCCGGTGGATCACGCCCCGGGCGTGGGCATAGTCCAGCGCCGAGGCGATGGGGGCCAGCGTGTCGCAGACGTAGGCCAGCGGTAGCGGCGTGCCCATCTGCTGGTCGAGCGTCCCGCCATCTATGAACTCGGTCACCAGGTAGGTGATGCCGTCCTGCTGGCCATAGTCGAAGATCCCCATGATGTTGGCGTGGCGGAGGCCGGCCACGGCGATCGCCTCGTCGCGGAAGCGCGCCTGGAAGCCCGGGTCCTGCGACAGCTCCGACGGCAGGACCTTGATCGCCACGTATCGGGCCAGGGCGGCCTGGTAGGCCTTGTAGACCACCGCCATGCCGCCCTTGCCGACCTGCTCGACAATGCGGAAAGGGCCGATCTCCGAACCCGGCTGCAGCTGCATGGGCACACTGTATCGTCTGCCCATGGGAGGCGCTGCGGGGATGCAGGAGTACCTCGACCTCGTCGACTGGCGGCGCCGGGTCGGCAACCTGTACCGCACCACCGGTGATGACGCCCTCGCCGCCTTCCGGAGCGGCCGGGACCAGCTCTTCGCCACCCACCCGCAGTCTCCCCTGACGGAGGCGGACCGCGCGGCGTTCCGGGGACTTGAATACTTCCCGCCCGACCCGGCCTATCGCCTGGCGTGCACGCTGGAGCAGGCCGGGGACGAGTCGGAGATCGTGATCGACACGGGCGGCGCCGACGGTGAGATCCACTACCGTCGCGCCGGGGTCGTGCGGTTCCAGCTCAACGGCGTGGACTGCGCCCTGACGGTGCTCAGCATCGTCGGCTACGGGGGCGGGCTGTTCCTCCCCTTCCGCGACACCACCGCCCCGGCAGAGACCTACGGCGCCGGCCGCTACCTCTTCGATACGATCAAGAACACCGACGGCCTGGCGCTGGATTTGCGGGTGGGCAGCCCCGAGGTCGTCATCGACTTCAACTACGCCTACAACCCGTCGTGCGCCTACAACCCGGCCTGGGCATGCCCTCTCGCACCACGCGAGAACTGGATCGACGTTCGCGTCGAGGCCGGCGAGAAGAAGTTCACGCCTGCCGGGTGAGGGGCGGGGGCCTGGGTGCCCCCGCCCGGTTCGCTACCTAGGAGTCGCGGCGCCTCAGCATCGTCCGCGAGGCGAGCGCTGCCAGGCCGAGGGCCGAGGTCATCACCGCCAGCCACCCGGCCGGAGGTGGGTCCTGGCGCCCGCCCGCACCGGCCGCCGGCAGGCCCGGCGGGCACGCGGGGGTGGCGGAGGCGGTCGCGGCCGCACTGAACAGCTGCCCCGTGGTGTCGTACGAGAAGGCGCTGTAGTAGTAGGTCTGGCCGTTGGAAACCGCGGTGTCCGTGAAGCCGGTCGCCGGCGCGGGCACGTTGGCCGCCTCGGTCCCATCGGTCTCGCTGGTGGGATATGCGTCGCTGCGACGCCGGACCTCGACGCCGCCGTAGTTGGACGTGGACGGGTTGGTCCAGCTCAGGTTGACGGCATTGCAGGCGGCGCCCGCGGAGGCCGTGAAGCTGGTGACCGGGGCCGGTGGTGTCGCCGCCAGGCCGAGTGCGAAGATCGAGAAGCTGGTCGAGATCACCGGGCTGGCGTCATCACGGCCGTCCACCGGCCACGAGCCGTTCGGGGCCTGGTCGGTGAGCAGCAGGTCCGCGACCTTCGCGTACCAGTTGCCGGCGTCGGCCAGGTCGGGTGCCAGGTATTCGCCGAGGCCCTTGGACAGTGCCCACATCGAGTAGTGGTAGCCGCCCTCGGAGGTGTTCTCGAAGGTCCAGGTGCACCCGCCGACGGCGGGGTCGCAGGCGCCGTCCTCCGTAGCCCCGGTGTGGTACACGGCGCGCCGGATGCTGGTGGTCAGCTCGTAGACATCCAGGATGTCCTGGCCGAACTTGAGCCCCGCGACCACACCGGGGTCGGTCGAGGCCACGCCGTCATAACCGAAGCCGAACAGCATCGACCCGGTCGACAGGGCATTTGACCGCGGACAGCACCCGGGGGAGTCCACTCCTGGCCCGTAATCGCCGCCGCCGTCGTTGGCGGAGGCGTACGTGTTGCTCGTGATCTCCTGGACGTTGCGCTGCCAGCCGGTGTTGTACGTGACGATGTCGGCGGGAAGTCCGCCGCTCAGGGCGAGACCGGTCATGCCGAACCCTGTGTTGGAGGCGTCTGCCGAGCCCTCGTCGTTCTCATAGGAGAACCCACCGCAGTACTGGGAGGTCGGGTCGACGGGGTCGGTGGAGCAGACCATCGGCGGGTTGTGGCCGGGACCCTGGAAGGAGCCAATCAGGAAGGCGCGCCCGCGAGCGATGGAGTCAGGGATGCCGGCGTTGGCGTTGTCGCTGAAGCTGAGGGCCACCAGGGCCAGGCCGGTGGGATACGTCGAGTAGGTGCCGTCAAGCCAGCGCCCGCTGGTGGGGTCGCCAGTGGTGGCGTCCTGCTGCGCCAGGATGAAGTCGACCGCCTTGCCCACGATCACCTTGCGGGCCGGGCTCAGGTTGTTGAAATCGCCCTTGTCGGAGACGCCGTAAGCGATCAGGGCGAACGAGGTCTCCGAGACGTAGAAGCCGGAGCTGCCGAAGCTGCCGTCCAGGTTCTGCTGCGTGTCGAGGTAGGCGATCCCGGCCTCGATCGAGGCGTTGACGTCCGCCACGGAGTGTGTCCCGGGCGCCGCCGCCGTGGGTACCGCCCACCCGGCCGCCGCCAGCACAAGGATGCCGAGTGTCCCGAGCAGTCGCTTGACCATCATGACGCCTCCCTTCCTCCCGCCCGCCTGAGCGACGCGCGAGGGCGGCCCCAATATATCGCGATCGTCCGTTCGCCTGTGGCCGCGGCCTAGATCTGCGTGTAGATCGACGCCAGGTTCCAGCTCTCGACCGCGGCTGAGAGGAGAACGACCGCGATCAGCGCCGCCGCCGTTCCCTGGGCAATACGGGGCCACAGAGTGGACTCATGGCGCCAGGCCATGATCGCGGCGGGCAGCAGGGCCGCGCCGATCACGCCCGCCAGGACGTACGGGTTGGGCTCCCAGAGGCGGCCCGGGACCATCACGGTCGCGGTGGCCCCGCCCAGCACCAGCACCAGCAGCAGCGCGGGCAGCGAGGGGCGGCGGATGGCGGCCAGCGCGAAGGCACCCACGGCGGCGTACACGACGGGGTAGAGCACGATCCGGTACCAGCCGAAGCGGCCCTGGACCAGCACGTCACCCAGCAGGGCCATCCCGGCGGCGTAGGCCACCACCGGCCAGGCCAGCAATAGCGCGCCCGGCCCACGCCGTCCGCGCAGCATCATCGCCCCGAGCGCGATCCAGCCCAGCTGCCACCAGCCGTCGCGGAACGCCCGGCCGACGCCGGCGCTGTCGACGATGAACTCCAGGCCCGCCATCACGCCATGGCGATGGACGTCGCGCCACTCGGCGAGCACCGCCAGCCAGAGCTGGAAGTCAAACAGGGCGCCGTATGCGGCGAACAGTCCGAACCCGGCCGCACCCGCCAGCACTGTGGCTATGGCCAGCCGCCAGCGCCCGCCGGCGAGCAGCGTCACCCCGAGCGCCCCCGCCACCACGACGCCCGTCACCTTGGTCAGTGGCAGGAGGACACAGCACGCGAGCAGGACGGCCATGGCGATGCGGCCGCCCTCCCCGGTGTGGAGCCGGTGGATCATCAGGAGCGCGGCGAGGAACAGCGGCGCCATCAGGGCCTCGGTCTCCACCTCGCGGCCGAGCAGCACGGCCCCCGGCGAGACCGCCAGCAGGACGAGGGCCAGCAGCGCGGCGCCCGTGCCGATCACCCGGCGGGCGAGGACGTAGCCCAGCGCCATCGAGACCAGGCTGAGGATGATCGCGACGGGGCGCATCATCGCCGGGGTCACATCGGTGAGCTCGCGGGCCCCCGAGAGGTATGCCCAGCCGCCGACCAGGATCGAGAACAGCGGCGGGTGGCTCAGCCAGGGGTGGGTGATCGCGTACTGGGACCCGTTGGCGCTGAGGATGTAGTCGTACTTGTAGACCTTGAAGATCTCCCAGGCGTAGGGCGAGTGCTTGGTGATCAGGGTCAGCCCCGCCCACCCGAACTGGAGCGGGTCCTGGTTGTCGAAGAGCGTCGGAGCCAGCGTGTAGTCGTGGAAGCGCAGCAGGGCGGCCACCACAAGGACCAGGCCCAGCGCCAGCAGCTCGAGCGGCGCGTATCGTGACGGTCGCCGCCAACCGTCGATGCCGGCGTCGAACCCGTCGGCCGCCGCGCTCACCCCGGTGCGGAGCGGCCGGGGCTCTGGTCGAGCTTGGGGGCGGGCAGCGCCGGCGGCGTGTCCAGCACCGGGGCCGCCTGGCGGGCCAGCCTCTGCCGGCGGATGCGCCACTCCAGCAGCGGGCGCAGGTAGAGCCGGACCAGCAGGCCGCCCAGCATCAGGACAAAGGCCGTGTAGATGACCGGCAGCCCCGGCGCGTAGGTGACCTGGAAGCCGCTGTAGCGGTCCACCCGCGCGAACGTCACGCGCGAGCCGTCGGGCAGCACCGACGTCTCGCCCTGGCGCAGCGCGCCCGTCCAGAGCTGCTTCATGCCGCTGACGTCGAGGTCGTACACGTTGGCGGCGCGGTCGGCATGGAGGTCGCCCTTGAAGAACGCGAAGGACACCGCGGGGTTGACCAGGTTGGCGCTCCCGGCGTGGGCGTTGACGGAGTCACCCTGCACGTCAGGGGCGAAGAACATCCGGGCGCCCAGCTGCTCCCCGGGCGGGCCGGCGGCGGGGACCTTGAGGATGCCGTTGGCGAACTCCTGGGCGCCGAAGAAGATCACCGGCGCGTCGAAGACCTTGCGGCCGCTGGGGTCGGTCACCTGGATCACCGGGGCCCAGCCGTAGTTGGCCTGGTAGAACTTCACGTCGCGGTAGGCCATGTACTCGTTGACCCTGATGTCCTGCTCCTTGACCTTGCGACCCTGGTCCAGCACCTCCACGTGGGAGACGAAGTCCGATGGCCGCCCGTCGGCGTAGTAGGCGGCGTTGAAGCGGTCCAGCTTGACCTCGTAGCCGCGGTGCTCGATGGGGTTGAACAGCAGCCCCTCCTCCACCTGGTCATACGACGACCGCGACTCGACCACGGAGTCACCCTCGATCACGTTGACGAACGCGGTGAAACCGCCGGCCAGGTTATAGGCGACACCGGCGAGCAGGACGAAGAAGCTGAGGTGGAAAACCAGGCTGCCGGCCTCGCCCCAGAACTGCGGCGTCCGCGGCAGCTTCCGGCGCCAGCGCCGGAACAGCGCGAGGCCGCGGGTGATGACGCAGTTGGACAGCGAGACGTACATCAGGACCACGGCTGCCAGCAGCGGCCACGACTCGTAGACGCTGAACAGGCCGAGGCGGTCGAAGAACGGCCCCAGCATCTTGTGGGCGGTGATGTAGTCCGAGACGCGCTCCGGCTGCAGCGCCCGCTGCGGCAGCTCGGTGGCGATCACGCTGAGGGTGCCGACTATGGCCAGCAGGATGATCGCCGTGCGCATCCGCGCCAGGCTCCGCCACTCCCGCCGCAGCACCCTGCTCATCCGTTCACCCTAACCGGCCCGCGGGGGCGCGGCCGTCAGTCAGTGGCAGGCACCCGCTCCTTCTTCGGGCTCAGCTTGCGCATGATCGCCCGGATCGGGTCGAAGTAGCGGTCGGCGACGCGCTCTTTCAGCGGGATGATGCCGTTGTCCGTGATGTGGATGTGCTCGGGGCAGACCTCGGTGCAGCACTTGGTGATGTTGCAGAGGCCGATGCCGGCCTCGTCGTGGGCCTGCGCGGTGCGGTCGCCGATGTCCTTGGGATGCATCTCGAGCGACGCCATCCGGATCATGAAGCGCGGCCCGAAGTAGTTCTCCTTGCCCTCGTCGTGCTCGCGCAGCACGTGGCAGACGTCCTGGCAGAGGAAGCACTCGATGCACTTGCGGAATTCGATGACGCGGTCGATGTCCTCCTGCTGCATCACAAACGGCAGCTGCTCGTCGGCGGCGTAGGTGAAGGGCTTGATCTTCTTGTTCACCCTGTAGTTCCAGCTGACGTCGGTGACGAGGTCCTTGATCAGGGGGAAGGTCTTCATCGGCCGGACGTGGATGTCCTCGCCGCCGAACGCGTCGACCCGCGTCTTGCAGAGCAGGCCGGGCTTGCCGTTCATCTCCGCCGAGCACGAGCCGCACTTGGCGGCCTTGCAGTTCCAGCGCACCGCCAGGTCGGGCGCCTCGGTGGCCTGGATGTGGTGGAGCGCGTCCAGCACCACCTGGCCGGGCACCTCGGGCACCTGGTAGGTCTCCTCCGCCCCGCCGGAGGCGTCGCCGCGGAATACCTTCAGGGTGGGCATTACTGGCGCGTCGCCTGGAGCGCCGCCTGGGAGACCGCGGGCTTGTCGTCGATGAGCCCCGCCAGCTCCGCCGGCATCGTCTCTGTCGGCCGGCGCTCGACCTTCACATCGCCGTCGTGCAGGGTCACGACCAGGTTGAGCTTGCCCCACTCGGGGTCGAGGTCGAGGTGGTCAAGCCGCCAGTGCGAGCCGCGGCTCTCGGTGCGCTCGATGCCGCAGCGAAGCATCGCCTCGCCGATCTCGATCATGAACCGCTGGTCGCGCGCGGCGTGCCAGCCGGGGTTGTAGATCCGCGAGTCGGCCACGGCCAGCTCGTCGACCCGCGCCTTCAGCTCCAGCCACTTGCCCAGCCCGGCCTCGAGGCCCTCTCCCGTGCGGGCGATGCCGTTGTGCTCCCCCATCACCTCCTGGACCTGCGCCATGAACGTGAAGGGGTTCTCGCGTTTACCGGCCTCAAAGTTGTCGAACGGCCTCAGCACCAGCGCCTTCTCGGCCTCGATCTCGGCCTCGTCGAGCCCACCCACCTCGCCGCGGTCGCGCGCGAAGGCCGCGGCGCCGTCGCCCGCGCGCTTGCCGAAGACCAGGATGTCCGACAGGGAGTTGCCGCCGAGGCGGTTCGCGCCGTGGAGCCCGCCAGCCACCTCGCCGGCGGCGAATAGCCCGGGGATGCTGGCCGCGGCCGTCTCGGGGTCGACCCTGATGCCGCCCATGACGTAGTGGATCGTCGGCGCCACCTCCATGGGCTCCTTGGTGATCTCCACGTCCGCCAGCTTGAGGAACTGCTCGTGCATGCTGGGCAGCTTCTTCTTGATGTAGTCCGCGCCCCGGTGGGTGATGTCGAGGTACGCCCCGCCGTGCTCCGAGCCGCGACCGGCCTGCACCTCCTTGTAGATGGAGCGGGCGACGACGTCACGGGAGCTGAGCTCCATGCGGTCGGGGTCGTAGTCCTCCATGAAGCGCCGGCCCTCGGAGTTCTTGAGGCGGCCGCCCTCGCCGCGGACGGCCTCGGTGACCAGGATGCCCCGGGCGCCCGGGGGCCAGATCATGCCCGTCGGGTGGAACTGCACGAACTCCATGTCCACCAACTCGGCGCCGGCCTCGAAGGCCATTGCCAGGCCGTCGCCGGTGGACTCCCAGGAGTTGGAGGTGACCTTGAACATCTTGCCCCAGCCGCCGGTCGCCATCACCACCGCCTTGGCCTTGAAGACGACGAAGCGGCCGTCCTCGCGGCGGTAGCCGAAGGCGCCCGAAACCCGGCCGTCGGCGTCCTTGATCAGCCGGGTCATCGTGTACTCCATGAAGACGTCCATGCCGGAGTGGATGCCCTTGTCCTGGAGGCTGCGGATCAGCTCCAGCCCGGTGCGGTCGCCGATGTGGCACAGCCGGCGGTACGTGTGGGCGCCAAATGGACGCTGGTTGATCAGCCCGGCGGGGGTGCGGTCGAAGATTGCTCCCCAGCGCTCCAGCTCGAGCACGCGGTCGGGCGCCTCCTTCGCGAAGATCTCCGCCATCCGCCAGTTGTTGATGCCCTTGCCGCCCTTCATGGTGTCGGAGAAGTGCGTCTTCCAGCCGTCCTCGGGGTCGACATTGCCGAGCGACGCAGCCACGCCGCCCTCGGCCATCACGGTGTGGGCCTTGCCCAGCAGCGACTTGCAGATCACCGCCGTGCGCATCCCCGCCTGGGCCGCGGCGATCGCCGCCCGCAGCCCCGCACCGCCGGCGCCGATCACGATCACGTCGTGCTCGTGGGTCTCGAACTGCGTCTCGAGGTTGCTCATCAGAAGCTCACGTGGAGGTCGCTGATGACGCCGTGGGCCAGCAGCCTGACGTAGAGGTCGGCGCCCCACACCGTGAACAGGCTGACAAGCGCGAACAGCCCATGCCGCTCGTTGAGCATCGTCACCCTCTCCCAGATCGACCGCCGCGTCCGCGCCGTCCAGCTGCACGAGTAGCAGTCCAGGCTGCCGCCCACCAGGTGGCGGAAGGCGTGGCAGCCGAACGTGTAGGCCGACAGCATCACCACGTTGAGCGTCAGCACGAGCGTGCCCAGCCCGAAGTACCAGTGGCCCTGGAAGCTCAGCGCCCGGACGACGTCGACCAGCAGGAAGGCGACGTTGATGATCGCTGTGTAGAGGAAGAAGCGGTGCAGGTTGTTGAAGACCCAGGGCAGCGTCTGCTCGCCGCGGTACTTGATCCGCTGCAGCGGGGTGGGCGGTTCCATCGCGCACGCCGGCGGCGCGAACATCGCGCGGTGATAGGCCTTGCGGTAGTAGTAACAGCTGACCCGGAACAGCAGCGGCGACCAGACGATGTAGATGCCGGGGCTGATGACAAAGCTGGCCACCGTGGCCGCGGGCAGGAGGGGCGAGAAGAAAGGCGACAGGTAGGGGCCGGCCTCGGCGAGGTTGAAGTCGAACAGCACCACCCAGGCCACGTAGAGGCCAAAGATCGACTGCGCGCCCATGAAGAACGCCGAGTAGAGCCACCACGGGGCATCGCGGACCTGGCTGGGCGGCCTGGTTTCGGACGGGGGCGCCGACGCGGCTGCTGCCTGAGCCAAAACTCTCCTACTTCGTTTTCCGATTCAGCCCGGGCCCGATGGCCCGCACAAGTTTACCGGTGGCGGAGCGCCGGACAGGGCGCGCCTCCGCCGGGACGGGCCGTTGTTCATAATGCGCGAACGCTGGGTGTGCACCGGTGGTGGGCGTGGTGAGTGGACCTGACGCCCTGAACGGCAAGCCGGAGGACGGCGCCCCCGCGCCGCAGCCGCCGCCCACTGCCC
>JAXDLV010000008.1:0-14703 GCA_034666445.1 Chloroflexota bacterium
TCGCCACCTGGTGCACCAGGCGGGTCTTGCCCACCCCGGCCTCGCCCCCCAGCAGCAGGAAGCCGCCGCGGCCCTCGAAGGCCTCGTCGACGAGTCGGCGCAGCTGGGCCCGGCTGTCCTCGCGGCCCACGAACGGCGTCCTGCCCTCGGCGACCGTGATGCCGGTGGGCTCGGGGGCGTCGCTCCACGGCACCTCGTACAGGCGCCACCGCTCCATGAACCCGCGCAGCCAGTACATGCCGCGGTCGCGGAAGGTCAGTGCCGGATCACCCTCGCAGGCCGCGACCACGTCGGCCGAGACCAGCACCTCGCCGGGGCCGGCCTTGGCCATCACCCGTGCCGCCGCGTTGACGGCCGCCCCCAACAGGTCGCTGCCCCGCAGGGTGACGTCGCCCACGTGCAGGCCGATGCGGATGGCGATGGCCTCGTGGGGACGGCTTCGGTTGCGCTCGTCCAGGGCGGCCTGCACGTCCATCGCGCATCGCACCGCGTTGACGGCGGCGCCGAACATCACCAGCTGGCCGTCGCCGTAGGACTTCACCTCGATGCCGCCGTGGCGGCCCAGCTGGTCGCGGACGAGGCGGAAGAAGGCCTCCACCGCCGCGTGGGCGGCGTCGTCACCATGGCGCGCCGCCAGGTCGGTGGACCCGACCATGTCCGTGAACATCACCGTGCTGCTGTGGCGCCGCACCGGATCGCCCGCCGCCAGCCCGGAACTCGACGTTGTCGTGCTCATGCCGTGCCGTCAACCCCTACTCGCGGGCATCCACGCCCGTCGCGTGCAGTCTAGGGTCGCGCGTCGCCGCCGTGCATGCCGTTCGCCACACACGGTGGGTGTCTCTCTACCGGTCGTGCTCCAGTGCCTGGCGCAGGTAGTGGCGGAGGACATCGGGGTCGACCGCGGCGGGGTCCTTGACCTTGATGTGGCGGCCTTCCTTGCCGGTGCCGCGGAGCAGTCCGTGGGGGTCGTCGAACGCCGTGCCATGGACGAAGCCGAGGGTGACGCCCCGCTTGCTCGGCAGCAGCCACGCGAAGATTGCCTTGCGCTTGAACACCGGCATCTTGTAGCTGACCTCCTCGCGCGAGTCCGGCGCGCACTCGCGGACCAGGCCGCGGAGCATGGCCACGGTCTCGAGGTGCTCCGGCTGGAAGTTGGCCGCTATGAAGTCGTCCACCTCTGCCATGGGGCACCATGATGCCCCCATCCGCGCCGGGGCGCTCAGATGTTGCCGCTGATGACAGGTGTGGTCGTGGGCTGAGAGCTGCCCCCGAGGGGTTCGACGGTGACCGCCACACGGTCTCCCGGCGACATTGCGCGGTTGACCACCAGCACCTTGGTACCGTCGGGTTCGGGCAGGAACAGGCCCGCGGGCTCCGGCCGCCCGGTGGAGTCGATCACCCACAGCTCGTACGTCCGCCCCGCGGGGGGAGCCGCCACGGCGCGGAGCGACACCAGGGCGACGCGGTCCTGCGCAAGGTAGGAGATGGTCCCGACGCTGGCGCCCTGCGCCGCAACCAGGTTGCCATGGTGGTCCTGCGCCTGGATCCGGCCCAGCTCGGCGTTGGTGCGGTTCAGCTGGTCCTGCAGGCTCAGGCTCCAGCCCCCCACGACCACGAGCAGCGCGGCCGCCGCGGCGAAGGGGTAGGCCCAGCCGAGGCGGCGTGGCATGCGGCCCACGGTGCGGGTTCCGCCGCTCATCCCGATGGGGGCGCGCGCGCCCTCCCGGGCGTTCGCGAGGACGCGCTCGCGCATGCCCGCCGGCGGGGTGACCTCCGCGGTGGCCAGGGGCAGCGCACCCGCGACCTCGGCCATGTAGGCGAGGTTCTCGGTGCAGGCCTCGCAGTCGGGCAGATGTCGCGTGACCGCGGCCGCCTCCTCGTCGGTGACCGCGCCCAGGGCGTAGCCCGCCAGCAGCTGGTCGACGTCGTCGTGAACGCTCATGTCGCTATGAACCCCCGTCCGGTGAGATAAGAATGGAGCTTCTCCATCGCCAGCCGCATGCGGCCTTTCACGGTGCCAAGCGGCAGGTCGAGGTTGCTCGCGATCTCAGCGTGGGTGTAGCCCGCCATGTAGGCGAGCTCCACCACCTGTCGCTGGTTTTCCGGCAGGCTCTCCAGGGCCTCGCGGACCGTGGTTCGCTCGAGGCTTACTGACAGCGCCTGCCAGGGGTCGGACGCCGGGCTGGCGTCACGGAGCTGGACCGGCAGCTCGACCTCTCCGCGCTCGCGGCCTCCACGACCGCGGAGCACGTCGATCGAGCGGTTGCGCACCATCGTCAGGAACCAGCTGCGAAACGCGCCCCGTGTCGGGTCGTAGCTGGCGGGGTTGCGCCAGAGCCGTGTGAACGCGTCCTGGACCACCTCCTCGGCGCGCTGCGGGTCGCCGAGGATGCGCAGCGCGAGGCCGTAGGCGAGGCCGCCGTAGCGGTCGTAGATGTCCGCCAGCGCGTCCGGGTGGCCTTCGAGCAGGGGGCGGTACAGGTCGGCGTCGGTCTCGACGAGGGCGCGGTTTGTCATCTCTGCCAATCATCTACGGCGGTTCCGCGCCGCCGGATCACCCTCGAATGGATCGACGGTTGATCCGCCGGGGCCTGGGGCGCGTACCGGGAGGGCAACCGACAACCGTCGGCGCCCGCCACCGGAGGAGAACCTTGCAACCCAGACTCAACGCCGCCCTGGCCACCGCGATGGCCGCCCTCACGCTCGCCGCCTGTGGCGCGCCGGGGGCCGCCGACCTCCCCGCCTCGCCGGGGCCCTCGCCGGAGGTGAGCATCACCGTGGTCACCGACCCGGCGACCATAGGCGCCTACACCCCCCCGGCGGCAACCGCGCGGGTGGGCGACACGGTGCGCTGGACCTTTACCGACGAAAACCCGCACACCGCCACAGCCGACGATGGCTCGTTCGACTCCACGACCCTGTCGTCGGGCAGGACCTATAGCCACACCTTCGAGGCGCCCGGCACGTTCGCCTACCACTGCGAGATCCACCCGTCGATGCACGGTACGGTCGTGGTCTCGTGACCGGGGCGATCGCGGGCCTCGCGCAGCACGCCGGGCACGGCGGGGCGATGTCCGAGTCGATTACCACGGAGCCGTCCCATGCCGCCGGCGCCACCGCCGCGGGGTGGCTGACTGCCTCCCCGGAGCACGCCCCGGCCCTGGTCGCGCTCCTGTTCGTGCCGCTTCTGGTGATCGGCGCGCTGGTGCTCCTCCGGCTGCTGGACCGGTACCCGGCGGCGGCGGCCCTCGGCTGTCGGATGGAGGCGGCCGGTGCGTGGCTCGGACCGGCGGCCGTGCTGCTGGTGGCGACCGCCGCGGTCCACGCCGCCCTGGTGCCCGCGCACATCTCTGGGGACCCGCTGCGCGCCGCGTTGTTCGGCCTCAACGCCGCGGGCTTCGCCGGGCTGGCGGTCGCCGTCGCCGCGGGTGCCTGGCGCGGCCCCGCCGCCGCGTTCACCGCGCTGACCATCGCGATCTACGCCTGCTACGTCGCCTCCGGCCGTGAGGACATCGACCTCGTGGGGGCCGTCACCAAGGCGATCGAGCTCGGCGCGCTCGCGGCGCTGGCGCTGTCGGCGCTGCCCGCGCGCGGGCGCCGGGCCGGCGCCGGCCGGACCGCAGGGGCGCTCCCGGAGTGATCCGCCCGGCGCCGGGACTCGTTACCAGCCACGACAACCACAACGGCTCGGCGCCAGGTTGCTGTCGCCGCCACAGGAGGAATCCCTTGTTCAAGCTTCCAACCAAGTTCATAGCCCTGGCGGCGACCGGGGCCTTCGCCCTTGCCGCCTGCGGGTCAAGCACCGGTGGCGCCGCCCCGACGGGCTCGCCATCCGCCAACGCCAACGCGGCCGCCGCCGTCGTCGACAGCAAGGCCGCCGACCTGCGCACCAGGCTCAACTACCTGCTGGGTGAGCACCTCATCCTGGCGGCCAAGTCGGTCGACGCGGCCCTCGGCGGTCGCACCGCCGAGTTCAACGCCTATGGCGCCCTGCTCAACACCAACGGCACGGAGCTGGGCGAGATGATCGGGGCGGCATACGGCGCCGAGGCCAAGACCAAGTTCAACGGCATCTGGAGCGCCCATAACGGCTTCTTTGTCGACTACACAACCGGCGTCGCCAAGAAGGACGAGGCGATGAAGACCAAGGCCGTCAACAACCTCACCGGGACCTACATCCCGCAGTTCAGCGAGCTCATCAGTGGCGCCACCGGCCTGCCCAAGGACACCGTCGCCGAGCTCACCAAGACCCACGTCCTGACGACCAAGGACATCGTCGACAAGCTGGCGACCAAGGATTACACGGGCGCGTACACCGCGATCCGTGGCGCCTACGCCCACATGCAGATGATCGGCAACCCGCTGGCCACGGCCATCGCGTCGGGCAAGCCGGACCTGTTCCCCGGCGACGCCAAGAACAAGGGCGTGGACCTGCGCGTCAACCTCAACATGCTCCTCCAGGAGCACCTCTACCTGGCCACGATGGCAACCGGCGCCGCCCTCGGTGGGCGCAATGAGGAGTTTGCCGCGGCCGGCGCCGCGCTCAACACCAACGGCACCGACATCGGCGGCGCCATCGGGTCGCTCTACGGCGACGAGGCGAAGACCAAGTTCAACGCCATCTGGAGCGCGCACAACGGGTTCTTCGTCGACTACACCACCGGCGTCGCCAAGAAGGACGAGGCGATGAAGTCGAAGGCGGTCGACAACCTCACCGGGACCTACATCCCGCAGTTCAGCGAGTTCATCAGCGGCGCGACGGGGCTGCCCAGGGACGCCGTTGCCGAGCTCACCAAGTCCCACGTGCTGACCACCAAGGATGTCGTTGACGCCCAGGGCGCCGGCGATGCCGCCGGTGCGGCGACCAAGGACCGCCAGGCCGCCGAGCACATGCAGATGATCGGTGACCCCCTGGCCAAGGCGATCGTGACCAAACTGCCGGACAAGTTCGCCGGCTGACGCACCTCCCCTCCAACACGCCGCGAAGGCCCGGGTTCGCCCGGGCCTTCGTTGCGCACTGGGGCATCATGGAGGCACCAGGAGGGAGGCCATGGCCAGGCTGCGCGTGCACAACATATCGATGTCGCTGGACGGTTTTGCCGCCGGGCCGCGGCAGGACCTGGAGAACCCGCTGGGCGTGGGGGGTGAACGGCTCCACGACTGGGTCTTCGCCACCAGGGCATGGCGCGGCGTCCATGCCATGGAGGGTGGCGAGCAGGCCGGGGTGGACAACGACTTCGCGGCCCGGGGAGATGAGGGGATCGGCGCGACGATCATGGGGCGCAACATGTTCGGTCCCATCCGCGGCGGCTGGGGCGACGACGCGTGGCGCGGCTGGTGGGGCGAGGAACCCCCGTACCACCACCCGGTTTTCGTCCTCACCCACCACGCCCACGCGCCGATCGAGATGTCGGGCGGCACCACGTTTCACTTCGTCACCGACGGCATCGAGTCCGCCCTGGAGCAGGCGGTCGCCGCTGCAGGCGGCGGGGACGTCCGGATCGGCGGCGGCCCGTCGACCATCCAGCAGTACCTGGCGGCGGGCCTGGTCGATGAGCTGCACGTGGCGATCGTCCCCGTGCTGCTGGGCGCAGGCGAGCGGCTCTTCGACGACCGTGGCGGGGCGGCGGGTTACGAGTGCGTCGAGTTCGTCAGCTCACCTGCGGCGCTGCACGCGCGCCTCGTGAAGAGCGGCTAACCTGCCCTTGTGGCCGCCAGCGAGATACCGCCCGGGGAGCACGGGCAGCCGGCGCGATCGGATGCGTCGAGCCGCCTCCAGGTCCTTTCCACTGAGCACTGGAGCCTCCTGGCGACCCGCCAGCTGACCTACACCGAGTCGTTCAGCCGGGTGTCGATGTTCCTAGCCGTGCTGTCCGGCGCGGTGATCGCGCTGGCCCTGCTCGCCCAGGTCGACGGGTTCCACGAGGCCTTCACGATCGCCGCGGTCCTGATCCTGGCCGTCGTGCTGTTCGTGGGCTTCGCCACCGTCGGCCGGCTCTCGACGCTCAACCGCGAGGATGCCCGCTGGCTTGTGGGGATGAACCGCATCCGGCGCGCCTACCTGGAGATGCACCCGGAGCTGGAGCCGTACTTCCTGACTGGAAGTCATGATGACCGGGCCGGCCTCATGAAGACCCTCGGGATGGACGGCCCCGCCCCCGGCGCCCCCGGGATAAGAGACCTTCTCCACGGCTTCCAGACCCTGCCGGCGATGGTGGGCACGGTCAACTCCGTCGTCGCAGGGACCTGGGCCGCGCTGATCGCGGCCGCGTTAGGGGCGGCCATCGTCGTGGCAGTCGCGATCGGCGTGGGCGCCGGGCTGCTGACGAGCACCGCGCTGTGGCTGCTGACCCGACGGAGCTTCGTGAGGTTCGTCGCGGAGCTGCGCCCCGCGTTTCCCTCCGCGCCTATGGAGCCGCCGAAAAGCTGACGTCGAGGCCGACCATGCCGAGGCGCTTGTCGAGCGCGCCCAGGCCGTGGCGGACGAGGGCGTCCTCGCCAACCTCGAGGATTCCCGTGACGCCGGCGCCGGGGGTGAGGGTCTCGCGGATCGCGGGCATCAGGCCCTCGAGCCGGCCCCGGACCACGTCGCCCATCGACGCGTCGTCCGCTACGGCGCGCTGCAGGAACCCGGTGCCATAGAGGATGTGGCGGCCCTCGTCGGACGCGATCCGCGAGTAGCCATCGACAAAGCCGGGGAGCAGCCCCCGACGGCGCAGGAAGCCCAGCAGGAAGTGCGAAGTGGTGACACCGAGGGTGCCCTCGATGACCATGTGATAGATGGTCACGAAATCGACCTTGGCGGCGCGGTCGCGGGGATTGGCGAGGAGCCGGGCGTGGGCGCCGACCAGGGCGTCGTCGAAGATCGCGCGGAACGGCGCGTCCAGCGCCTCCCTTGACCGCGCGACGTGCATCGCGATGCTAGCGGGGTCGGCGATCACCTCGTCCTGGAAGCGAGCATAGAACTGCATGTGGCGGACCTCGTCCACCAGCTGGGTGGTGAGGAAGCTGCCCTCCTCCTCGTCGTCCTGGGCCACGACCAGGCCCGCGAACTGCGTGGAGATCCGCTCCTCCGCGACCATCAACGAGCTGAGCGCGAAGTAGAGCAGCAGGCGCTCGCCCTCATCGAGCCGCTCTACATCGTTGCGGTCACGGGAGAGGTCGACGTCGTGGGCCGCCCAATGCGAATGCTCCCAGTCGCGGTAGAGCTCCTGGGGGCCGCGCAGGGTCGAGGTTGCCACCTAGGCCGCGGGCTTGGTGGCCCGGATGGCGGCGCTGGCGATCGTGCCCTCGAACTGCTCGGGGGCGTATTCGCGCGAGACCTCGATGTCGATGTCCCGGAAGCCCACGGCCTCCAGCAGGTCGCGGTAGGAATCGACCGGGATCGTGCCGGCGATGCAGCCCGCCCAGCTGTCCAGGGCGTCCTTCACCGGCGCCGGCAGCGGCTTGAGCTCGACCATGTCGGAGACCGCCAGCCGCCCGCCGGGGGCGAGCACGCGGTAGGCCTCGGCCAGCACCCGTCCCTTGTCCTCGGCGAGGTTGATGACGCAGTTGGAGATCACGACGTCCACCGCGCCCTCCGCCAGGGGGATGTCCTCTATCGTGCCCTTGAGGAAGGTGGCGTTGTCGAGTGCCGCCCTCTTCTTGTTGGCGTTGGCCACCGCCAGCATCTCGTCGGTCATGTCCAGGCCGTAGACATGGCCCCCGGGCGACACCCGGCGGGCGGAGAGGAGGACGTCGAGGCCGGCGCCACTGCCGAGGTCCAGGACGCGCTGCCCCGGCCGCAGGTCGGCGAGGAGAAGCGGGTTGCCGCAGCCGAGGCTGAGGCGCGGGTCCATGCCCACCGCCGCCACCTCGTCAGCGGCGTAGCCGGCACCGCAGCTTATGTCGTTGTCGCCGCAGCAGCCCGGGCCGCAATCGGCACTGTTGGTCTTCGCCATCTCCAGGGCCGCGGACGCGTAGCGCTCGCGCACAGCCTCCCTCACCCTCGTGCCACCCGCGGGCGGCGTCAGATCCGTGGTCATGTGGTTCCCTCCATGGTCGTGCTCGAGGCATCGATGAGTTTCGATGGATCTTCGCATAAGGCATTGATGGTTGTCAATGTATTTGCTACCATATCGCCATGCAGGTCGCCCTCCCGGTCCGCGAACGTGGCAGCTGCTGCGAGGTCAGCATCGACCTCACACCCGCCCGCGTCGATGCCGCCGTGGACGTGCTCCGCGCGATGGCCGACCCGGCGCGGCTGCGCATCCTCGCCGCGCTGCGCGACGCCGACCAGCCGATCTGCGTGTGCGACTTCACCGCCGCGCTGGGCCTCAGCCAGCCAACAATCTCGCACCACATGGGCAGGCTGCGCGACGCGGGCCTGGTCCGCGTGACCCGCAAGGGGGTCTGGGCCTTCTACGAGCTGCACCCCGACCTGCCCACCGGCACCCGCTCGATGCTGGCGGGCGCAGTCGACCTGGGCGGTCGCTCGGCGGGATAGTGTCCGCGGCAGAGGGGGACAGCCCGGCCCGCGCGCCGGAAGTCCTCTTCGTCTGCGTCCACAACGCCGGTCGCAGCCAGATGGCCGCGGGGCTTCTGAGCCACCGCGCGGGCGACCGGGTCGTCGTTCGCTCCGCCGGCAGCGAGCCGGCGGCCTCCCTGAACCCCGCCGTGGTGGAGGCGATGGCCGAGGTCGGGATCGACATCTCGCGCGAGTTCCCCAAGCCGCTCACGGATGCGGCCGTCCGGTCGGCCGACGTGGTCATCACCATGGGCTGTGGCGACGCCTGCCCGTACTACCCCGGCAGGAGCTACCGTGACTGGGAGCTGATGGATCCCGCTGGACGGAGCCTCGACGAGGTCAGGACCATCCGTGACGCCATCGACGATCGAGTCAAGGCGCTCGTCGCGGAATTGACGACCGCCGGTTGAGGCGTCGACCTCGGGACCTCGCGGCGTGGACCGCGGCGGCCGCCGCCGGCGGAACTCGACAGGGGCGCCCGGGGGATAGCCTTGTGTTGCCATGCGGATCACACGCAGCAGTCTCGACACCGCCGCCGGACCGGCGGAATGGTTCACGGGCGCCGTCTACATCGATGCCGTCGCGGCCCCCTCGGACGCCTCCCGTGTGAGCGCGAGCAACGTCCACTTCACGCCGGGCGCCCGAACGGCGTGGCACACCCACCCCCACGGCCAGACCATCTACGTCACGGAGGGCGTTGGCCACGCGCAGCGCCGCGGCGGGCCGATCGAGGTGATCCGCCCGGGCGACCGGGTGTTCTTCGAGCCGGGCGAGGAGCACTGGCACGGTGCCGCCGCGACTCGCTTCATGGTCCACCTGGCAATCGTTGAGGTCGATGCCGAGGGCAACCCGGCGACCTGGGGAGACCACGTGACCGACGCGGAGTACGCGGCGGCACCCCCCATCGCGGAGGGCGCGTAGGCATGCGGGCGGCGGTCTTCGCGGGGCCAGGCGACATCCAGGTGGCGGAGCGCCCCGACCCCGTCCTGGCCGCGCCCACCGACGCCGTGGTGCGGGTTGTGATGGGATGCGTCTGCGGCTCCGACCTCTGGTACTACCGCGGCATCTCGCAGCACCCGCCGGGCTCGATCGGCCACGAGTTCATCGGCGTGGTGGAGCAGGTGGGGGATGACGTCGGCGACCTGGCCCCCGGCGACCTGGTGATCGCACCCTTCATCTACAGCGACGGCACGTGTCCCCACTGCGTGGCGGGGGTGACCTCGCAGTGCGTCGCCGGCGGCGCCTTTGGCAATGGCAAGGTCGACGGCGGCCAGGGCGAGGCGGTCCGGGTGCCCCTGGCGGGCAGCACCCTGGTCCCGGTTCCGGGCTCGGGCCACTCGGACGAGACCCTGCGCTCGCTGCTCACCCTGTCCGATGTCATGTGCACGGGCCACCATGCAGCGGTGAGCGCGAACGTCCAGCCGGGCAGCGTGGTCGCGGTCGTCGGGGACGGGGCGGTGGGCCTAAGCGCGGTCCTGGCTGCGGTGCGCCTTGGTGCCGGGCGGGTGATCGCGCTGAGCCGCAACCCCGCGCGGCAGGACCTGGCGCGCGCCTTCGGCGCCACCGACGTCGTCGCCGAGCGCGGTGATGACGCGAAAACGGCGGTCCGCGAGATGACGGGCGGCGTCGGCGTCGACGCCGCGCTGGAATGCGTGGGCACGGGGCAGTCGGTGGCCACGGCGCTGGCGATCGCGCGGCCCGGCTCCGTCGTCGGCATCGTGGGAGTGCCCCATGACGTCGACGGCTCGATCGCCAACACCATCGTTTTCCGCAACGTCGGGCTGCGCGGCGGCGTGGCCCCCGCGCGCGCCTACATCCCCGTTCTCATGCCCGACGTGCTGGAGGGTCGCATCAACCCCGGCCGGGTCTTCGACTTCGAGACCGACCTCGACGGCACTCCCGAGGCCTACGCCGCCATGGATGAGCGGCGGGCGATCAAGTCGTTGATCAGGGTGAG
This sequence comes from Chloroflexota bacterium, assembly GCA_034666445.1. GTDB lineage: Bacteria > Chloroflexota > Dormibacteria > DASZGP01 > DASZGP01 > JAXDLV01. The sequence goes on from JAXDLV010000008.1 coordinate 10,464, forward strand.
CGGCGTCTGAGCCCGCGCCCGGCGGCCAGTATCGCGATCAGTCCGAGCGGCAGGCCCACGAGCCACCAGGCCGGACCCCCGGTGGCCGTTGCCGGCAGCGTCCCCGGCCCATCGGCATCCGAGGTGGTAGGCCCCGAGCACACCAGGTCGGGGTCGGCGACGGTCGCCGGCACGCGCCGGTGGGTGGCCTGCTCGTAGCTGTACGCGTACCCGATCAGGGTGGGTTCGCTCCACCCCAGCCCGAGCACCTGCATCCCCATCGGGGTGACGCCGGCGTCCGTGTAGCCGATGGGCACGTCAACGCTCGGGTAGCCGGCGGCGGCGCCGATGTTGGCGTAGCTGGCGTCGGGGCCGACATACGCCGTGATGTTGTTCTGCGAGAAGGCGTCGTCGATGATCGCCCGCGCGCCGTTGATGGTCACGGCGGAGCTGGGGTCGTCGGCGGTGGCGCCGGCGGTCAGGTCGCTGGCGAGCAGGAGGTCCTGGCCGTACGGTAGGCGGCTGGAGTTCTGCTGGTTGTAGACGATGATGCCGGTGACGTCGTCGGTCACCAGCACCGGCCTGCCGCCGGACCCGGCCGGCCCGGCGGTGTTGGCGAGGTAGTCCCGGATGCCGAACTTGAACTCGCTGAAGATGCCCCCCAGCTCGGTGAGGCCGCCGACGCTGTTGTTGCTGAGGTCGTCGAACGGCACAAGCGTCGCGCCGGCCGCCCCCAGGTCGGCGAGAGCCTGCGCGAAGACCGCCTGGGCGTCGCTGGACAGTGCGTTGACATCACCCTGGCTGTAGCCGATCCGCGCACCCTGGAGCGCGGCTGGGTTCAGCGACGTCGTGTAGTCGTGCCCGGGCGGCGGCGAGCCCGCGGCCTCGAGGAAAACGGAGTCGGAGGCGTCGGTGGCGCTGACGGCGGTCAGGAGGGTGGCGGCATCGGTGACGTTGCGGGCGATCGGCCCGGCGGTGTCATAGCTGTGGGCGAGGGGGATGATGCCGGAGCGGCTGACCGCGCCCACGGTGGGCTTGATGCCGACCATCGAGTTGGCGGCGCTGGGGGAGAGCACGCTGCCGCTGGTCTCGGTGCCGAACGTCGCGGCGGCGTAGGCCAGGGTGCCGCCGGCGCCGCTGCCGCTCGATGAACCGCTGGGGTCACCTTTGGTGTAGGGATTGACCACCTGGCCGCCGAGCGAGCTGAACCCGTTGGGCATGGTCAGGGAGACCCAGTTGGCGAATTCCGACAGGTTGGTCTTGCCCAGCACCACCGCGCCGGCGGCGCGCAGCTGGGCGGTCAGCCAGGCGTCGGCTGGGGGGCGGTTGCCCGCCAGCGCGATCGACCCCGCGGTGGTGTCGGCGTCGGTCGTGTCGATGTTGTCCTTGAGGAGGATGGGGATGCCGAGCATCGGGCCGGTCTGCCCCGCCCGGCGGGCGGCATCCGCCGCGTCGGCCTGGGCGAGCGCGTCGTCTGTCAGGGTGCGGACGGCGTTGATCTTGATGCAGCCCTGGTCGAAGTAAGCGACCCGGTCGATGTATGCCTGCGTCAGCTGCCGGCTGGTGAGCGTGCCCGAAGCCATCGCGGCCTGCAGCTCGGGGATGGTGGCCGTCTGCAGGTCGATCCCGGCAACGACCACCAGCGGGTCACCGTACGGGGCCTCGGCTCGCGCAGGGATGGCGGCGGGCAGGCTGAATCCCAGGATGAGAGCAGCCAGCATCGAGAGCGGCCTGAGCGCGCCAGCGGACGGCATCATGTAAGGCTAAACCCCACAGATCGTCCCATCCGCCGTGCCCGCGAAGAGGATCTCCGCCACCTGGTCGGGGAGGGCCTCGTGGATCACCGTCCACGTACCCGGCCGGTTCCGCAGCGGAACCTCGGCCCTGCCCTGGAGGCTGTCACCGGCGTCGGACAGCAGCGCGAGCGTGATCGGGGCATCACCCGAGCCGAGCACCGAGAACCGCCCGTCGGCGGCCCGAAACCGGACGCGCACCCTGGTGTCGACGCCCCGGAACGGCGCCTCGACGCATCCCCCTTCACCGACGGCCCGCACGACCCCACGGTCGGCGGGGAGGATGGCGATGACCGGCGCGCCATCGCTGGCCGGGACGGTTTCGTATGTCATCGCGACGCCCAGGTTGGCGCGCACCCGCAACTGGGTGTCCGTCGATGGTTCCGGGAGCGGCCCGAACGCACCGTCCGCGGCCAGCGCCCGGGCCATGGGCAGCGTCAGGACGAGGTCGTGCCGGGGCTCGATCCGCACGCCAGGCAGCGCAGCGCCGGGGTCGAGCCGCAGAGCCGCCGCCAGGCTGTTCTTAACGAGCTCCCTGTCGCCCCCCGATGCGAGGAGGTCCGCCTGGAGCTGGACGGCATTGACCGCCAGGCTGAAGCCCACGACCAGGGGGACCAGGACCCGGCCGACGCCATGTCGCCGGCCGAGGGCGGTCAGCGCGAGGCCAACCAGGGGCAGGGCGACCAGCGTTGCGTTGTAGATGTAACGCTGCTGGTTGGCGTACTCCGGGCCGTGCTCATGCACCCGCGCCAGCCCGGCGAGCAGGAACAGCACTCCCACGCTGACGAACATCGCGACGGGGATGGCCTTCTCCCGCCACCCCGTTCGATACGCATACAGCGCCCACAGGGCGACCCCCAGGAACGCCAGCATGCCTCCCACGAAGGCGATCGCAGGCTGCCCGAAATCCAGTGAGTCCGCGAAGCTGTAGATGTACCCGCTCATCACGAACTGGCCCAGCGCGGGCAGGTCCGCCACCTGGAAGGCGTCCCGGGCCACGCTGGTGCGGTTGCTGAGGTACCAGGCGACAAAGACGGCGGTCGGCACCCCGACCTGCACAACGCAGGTGCGCCAGCCGTGGCGCAGGAGCGCGGCCAGCGCCACGGCGAACAGGACCGCCAACCCCACTCCAGAGCTGGCCACCACGAGGCACCCCAGCACAGGGCCGCCGAGCCACGCCGCCCGGCCGAGCCGGTCGCGGTCCAGCAGCAGGAGCCAGCCGAGGCCGAGGGCGACCGGCAGGACATAGCTGATCTCCCAGGCCCAGTCGAGGTTGTTGCTGCCCGCCCCGAGGAACATCGCCACCATGGCCAGGCCAAACGCGGGCGCGATGTCGACGCCCGCCCGGCGCATCAGGCGCCAGAGCATGTAGCAGGCCGCCAGGTGCGCCAGCAGCACCAGCAACAGGTAGGGCGTGTAGGTACGCAGGCGAAAGACCGCGTAGAGGGCGCTGTACGTAACCGCCGGCACCGCCGACCAGTGCTCGTTGTTCGGCGCCAGGAGAGAGTGGCCGCCGGGGCCCACGAAGGCCCACTCGTCATTGGAGAACCAGGCGGCCTGGTTCAGGTACAGAAGGAGGACCAGGGCCACCATGCCCATGGCCGCCACGGTGAGGTTCCAGCCGCGCTCTGATGGCCGCTGCTCCGTCGACGACAGGTCCGGGGACGGGGTGGTCGCTGCGGCGACGGTCACCGCCCTGATTTTAGGTGGGGGGCCGGCCCGACCCGTATCGGCCGAGCCCGGGGCCGCCCTGCGCGTTACCGTGGTGGCACGGTGCAACCTGACCTGAGCCCAGCGGCAGGCCGATGAGCCCAGCTCCCTGGGTGCCCACCCACACCGTCCCGGCGGGCGGCCTGGAGACCTTCCTGTACGGCGCCCCGGCCGCGCCGCTGGACCCCGGGCTGCCGGTGCAGGCTGCCGAATGGGCCGACGGCTGGGCGCGGATCGTCTGCGAGAACGGCTGGGAGGCATGGGTGGACGGTGCCCGGCTCTTGCCGGTCGCCGCAGCGCCCGCGGCGTCGGCGCCCGTCGCCCCGGCGCTGGCCGCCCCGGCGCCGGCTACCCCAGCCTCGTACCCCGCCGCCGCGCCGCCCCCGATCACGGCCGCTCCAGTCGGGCCGGCTCCGTATCCAGCCCAGGCTGCCCCGCTGGCCTACGCGACGCCCGCGCCCCGTCGTCGTCGCCCGCGGCGCTTGCTGTTCCTCGGTGTGGGAGCCCTTGTCCTCCTCATCGCCTTCGGGGGCGTCTTTGGCGCCAGCCGGTTGCTCGCGGGCGGCAACCGCCCGGCTGTCGCCGACAACCTGTTCGCCGACCCGACCGCGGCCGCCGGGCAGCTGACCGCCGGGCTGGACAAGCCGATGCCGGTGCCGCGGCAGGACGTCCGCGGCCTCTTCGAGACCTACCCGCCGGTGCCGCCGGGAAACGTTCTTCCCCCGCCACTCGACGAGGACGGCCCGCCACGTTCCTCA
>JAXDLV010000009.1:0-3813 GCA_034666445.1 Chloroflexota bacterium
GCCGACAGCCTGGCCATGATCGAGGCGGCCAAGAAGGCGGGACCGGCGACGGTCACCATCACCGCCACCAGCTCGTCCCAGAATCGGACCCAGGGGCTCCTGACGGAGGCGCTCGGCTCGGGCGTCATCTTCGACACCGACGGTCACATCCTCACCAACGACCACGTCGTCGCCCAGGGCGACACCTTCAGCGTCCTGTTCGCCCAGGGCAAGAGCCAGGTCAAGGCGCGGCTGGTGGGCCGTGACACGCTCGACGACCTCGCCATCCTGAAGGTTGACGAGGCCGTGCCGGGGGTCAGCCAGTTCGGCACCTCCCGCGACCTGCAGCCGGGCCAGCAGGTCATCGCCATCGGCAGCGCGCTGGGCGGGTTCCGCAACACCGTCACCGCCGGCGTCGTCTCCGCGCTCCATCGCACCCTGCCGGGCAAGACCGAGATGGACGACATGATCCAGACCGACGCCGCGATCAACCATGGCAACAGCGGCGGCCCCCTGGTCAACCTCGACGGCTCGGTGATCGGGATCAACACCGCCATCGCCGGCGCCGACCCGGCCAGTGGCGACCAAGCCCAGGGCATCGGGTTCGCCATCCCCAGCGACCGGGCCCGCGAGATCGCGCTGAAGCTGCTCAAGGACGGCCGCGTCGACCATCCGTTCCTCGGCATCACATACGTCCGCATCACCGCCGAGCTGCAGGCGGTCAACGGCCTGCCGATCGACAACGGGGCGCTGGTGACGGGGATCACAGCGGGGTCGCCGGCCGACCAGGCGGGGGTCCGGAAGGACGACATCGTCACCCAGATCAACGGCGACGAGATCGACCAGGAGAACTCCCTCTACAGCCTCCTCAGCAAGCACAAGGTCGGTGAGAAGGTGAAGCTCAACGTCCTCCGCGATCGCTCCAGCCGGCAGACGATCGAGGTGGTCCTCGGCCAGCGGCCGGACAACCTGGACTAGCGATGCGACTGCTGATCGTCGAGGACGAGCGCAAGCTGGCCCGCCTGCTGCAGGGCCTGCTGGAGGACGAGAACCACGCCGTTGACCTCGCCTACGACGGCGAAGAGGCCCTCGATTTCGTTCGCTCGGGCGAGTACGACCTCATCCTGCTCGACCTCACCCTCCCGCGCCTTGACGGCCTCGAGGTCTGCCGCCAGGTCCGGGCGATGCGGGTGCGCACCCCGATCCTGATGCTGACGGCGCGAACGTCGGTCGAGGACCGGGTCGCCGGGCTGGACGCCGGCGCCGACGATTACCTGACCAAGCCGTTCGCATTCGCGGAGCTCCTCGCCAGGACGCGGGCGCTGGCCCGGCGCGAGGTCCCCGACAGCCTGGGCAACCGGCTGGAGGTGGGCCACCTCAGCCTCGACCTCAAGACGCGGGAGGTCCGCTACGAGGATCGCCGGATCGACCTCACGCCCAAGGAGTTCGCGCTGCTGGAGTACTTCATGCGCCACCCCAACCAGGTGCTCTCCGGCCAGCAGATCGCAGACCACGTCTGGAGCTACGACTTCGACGGCCTCACCAACCGGGTCGCGGTCTATGTCTCCTACCTGCGGCGCAAGCTCGAGAACGGCACGGCCCGGGCGCCGATCCAGACCGTCCACGGCGTGGGGTACCGGCTGGTCAACTCGGCGTGAGCCGCGCCGTCAGCCCGGCGGCTCCCTGAGCGATGTTCGAGCGCGCGCGGGTGCGCGTCGCAGCCTGGTACATCGCCGTGCTGGCGGTGGTCCTGATGCTGTTCGACGCCGGCGTGCTGACGCTGATGTCGCAGACCCTCCAGGACCGCCTGAACAGCGACCTCCAGGCGAAGGCGTCGCAGGCCTCCAGCGCCATCCTCGACGTCGCCGGGACCACGTACTTCGAGAAAGGGGCGATCAGCAGCGACCCGGACTGGGCTGATGTCTCGCTCTACGCCAGCACCTCGAGCGGCACCGTCATCCAGGCTGCCAACCCGGTGGCCCACGGCATCCTGCCCCAGCGCGAGGCGCTGACCAACGCCCTGAAGGGCAACGGCATCTTCACCACCGTCGGCAGCGGGCGCGACGCCTTCCTGGTCTACAGCCAGCCCGTTTACCGCAAGGACATCGCCTCCGTGAGCGGCACCGACGTCATCGGCGTCGTCCAGGTGGCGCGCTCGATGCGAACCTACAACGACACGATGGCGGGCCTCGTCTCGCTGGTGCTCGGCGCCACCGGGCTGGCGCTGGTGGTCACGTTCTTCGCCCTGCTGTGGCTGGCGGGCAAGTCCCTGGACCCGATCCGCGCCAGCCTCCTGCGCCAGAAGGCGTTTGTGTCCGACGCCTCCCACGAGCTCCGCACCCCGGTCACCGTGATCCGCACCGCGGCGGAGTCGATCCTGCGCCAGAAGGAGGGCGTCAGCCCCCGGGCCGCCGAGCTGGCCCGCGACATCATCGCGGAGACGGCGCAGCTGGAGAGCCTGGTCACCGACCTCCAGGACCTCGCCGCCGCCGACGCCCGGGTGGCGATGCGCAGCGACCCCGTGGACGTGCGCGACCTGTGGCAGCAGGTGACCTCCGCCGGCCGGCTGCTCGCGGAGCGCCGGGGGGTCCGCCTGGAGGATTCGATGACCGCCCGAGGCCAGGTCAGCGGCGACGGCTTCAGGCTCAAGCAGCTGCTGGTCATCCTCCTCGACAACGCCACCAAGTTCGCCCCCGCGGGATCCGCGGTGCGCCTGGTCGGGGAGACCGCCGGCGACCGGCTGGTGGTGCGCGTCGGCGACACCGGTCCCGGCATCGCCGAGGCGGAGCTGCCCCACATCTTCCAGCGCTTCTACCGGGGCGAGGCCGAGCGCGGTCGCGAGGGGTCCGGCCTGGGCCTGGCCATCGCCCAGTGGATCGCCGAGAGCCACCGCGGGTCGATCTCCGTGCGCAGCGCGGCCGGCCAGGGCGCCGAGTTCAGCGTGGAGCTGCCGATGATCTCCGAACCGGCACCCTCGGGGGCGCCCGTGGCCGAGCCCGCGAGTTAGAATTCACCCCGCCCAGCCGCCTCCGCGCGGCGCCGGGGCGCCCCTGCCGAGGTGGTGAAATTGGTAGACACGCCAGCTTGAGGGGCTGGTGGCCGCAAGGCCGTATGGGTTCAAGTCCCTTCCTCGGCACCAGTTAACGCCCTGCCGTCGCCCCGCGGCGCGGCCCCGCCAAGGAGGCACCGGTTGGACCAGAGTCCCTCGTTCGCGCTTGACCCCGAGGCGCTCCGCGAGCGCCGCGCCGCCGACGAGCGGTTCCCCTTCAACGGCGGGCACCTCCTGGCGCGTGCCTTCCAGCGGCTCGGGGCGGGCCCGCTGTTCACGCTCAGTGGGGGCCACATCTTCCCCTTCTTTGACGGCTGGGTGGCGGCGGGGATGCGGATCATCGACCATCGCCACGAGGAGGCGGCCGCCCACGCCGCCGAGGCCTGGGCCAAGCTGACCCGCACCCCCGGGGTGGCCGCGGTCACCGCGGGCCCGGGCGTCACCAACGCCACGACGGCCCTGGCGGCCGCCACCTTCAACCGCAGCCCGATGGTGGTTGTCGGGGGCCGGGCCCCCGACTTTCGCTGGGGCCAGGGCAGCCTCCAGGAGTACGAGCACATCCCCGTGATGTCGGCGGTGACCAAGAAGGCGGTCACGGTGCACGATGGCGCCAGGGTCCACATCGCCGCCTACGACCTGTGGCAGGAGGCGCTGGCCGGCGCGCCCGGTGCCACCTTCATGGACATACCGATGGATGTACAGGTGACCACCGTGGAGGAGAGCGAGGTGGAATGGCCGGAGCCGGGCGGAGCGTTGCCCGACCCCGACCCCGCCCTCATCGAGGC
>JAXDLV010000010.1:0-6114 GCA_034666445.1 Chloroflexota bacterium
CCTGCTACTGCGGCCGCACCGCCCGCGGCGGCGACCCCCGAGCCGGCCGCCCCTGCGACCGCGGCCGCACCACCCGCGGCGGCGGTGCCGATCCCGCCCGCCGAGGCACCCGCCGACAACGGAGGCGAGGGCGCCCAGGCCTGACCCGGGGAGGTGGCTGGGGAGGAAGGAATCGAACCTTCAATCTTCGCGTCCAGAGCGCGCTGCCTTACCATTTGGCCACTCCCCATCGCTAGCCACGCCCGGCCGCGCCCCGACCGGGCGATGAGGCCCCCGAATTATAGATAGGCCCCGCCCCAGGGCGACGCGGCCGTCCCCAGCCCCTCCGCCCCGGTCGTTTGGGGCCCATTTTGATCTCGTGAAATGACAGGACGCCCTGAAATAAGTGATACTAGGACTATCCGGTTTAGCACTAGCTCTTATATAAATTGACCGGGTCGGAGAAGGAGGTGTCCTATGCCACGGAGGCGTCCCCCCGTTGACATCTTTACCTTCCCGCTGCCGTCCGGGAAGAACAATCAGACCGCGCGCTGCCCCCAGTGCGGCGGCGAGGGCCAGTCCATCGGCCACGTCGGGGCCAGGCTGGTCTACCAGTGCGGCGAGTGCGCGGTCCGCTTCAAGAGCGACCACGTCGACTCGCTGCAGACCCGCGACGCGGCCGACCGTCCCTGACATAGCGACCTGACCGGACGGACCCTCGCCGGCCCCCCCGGCAGCGGCTAACATCCGGACATCCTCAACCGTCGAGGCGCCCGTGCCGGCGCCGCCGCCGCGGCGGTGGTGGCCATCGCCACCATTGCCACCCTGGTCACCCGGGGCGACTCGGGGATGTTCAACGACTTCTACGACTACTGGGGGGCCGCCCGCGTCCTTCTCGGCGGGGGCAACCCATACGACATCTCGGCCATCGCCGCGGCGGTGCACGGGGCGGGGGTGGACTTCGAGTCAGGCAGGGGGTACAGCTACCCCGCGCTGTTCGCCTTCGCCATGGCGCCGCTCGGCCTGCTGCCGCCGAGGACCGCGGCGTGGGTATTCACCGGGCTGAGCATGGCCGGCCTGCTGCTGGCGGTCACCATCCTCGCCTCGCCCCTGGCCCGGCTGCGGGCCTGGGAGCTGGTCCTCCTCGGCGGTCTCTGCGGCTGGTTCACGGCCACCCGCGGCACGATCTTCTTCGGCCAGGCCAACCTGCTGGTGCTGCCCCTGCTGGCCGTGGCCTACCGGGGCGTGGCACGGCCTGGCATGGTCGCGCTGGCCGCCGCGGTCAAGCTGTACCCCGCCGCGGGGGCGCTGCCGTTGCTCTTCCGCCGCGGCGACCTGCGGCCGTTGCTGGCGTCCGTGGCGGCAGGGCTTGGGCTGATCGTGGTGCCCAACCTGGTCGTGGCCGCGCTTCCAGGCGGCGGCGTCACCGCCGGCGCCCGGCTGGCGTCGTTCTTCGACGCCGACCCCTTCTGGACCAACCAGTCCGTCAACGGCTGGATCAGCCGGCTGGCGCTGGCCGGCGACTACACGGCCCCGCCCCTGCCCGGCCTCGACACGCGGGTGGCGATGCTGGCGGTGGTCGGGATCCTGGCGGTCGCGCTCGTCGTCGTGCTGATGGTGACGCGCGGCGCGCCCTGGGACGGGTGCTTTGCGCTGGCGCTGGGGTTCGCCGTGGTGGCGGCCCCCAAGAACTCGTTGTGGAACTACATGCCGCTGCTGCTGGCGGTGTTCTTCTGCTGGCCCCGCGTGCGGCGTCGGCCGGTGGCCTTCGTCTTCCTCGCCGTCGGCTTCGGCCTGGTCCAGCTGCAGTCCATCATCGACACCACCCGGGACACCTTCTATGGCTTCCAGCCGGGCATGACCTGGCTGTCGTCGCTGGCGCTCTACGGCGCGCTGGTCGTCTGCGGCCTCACGGCCTACCTGCTGCTGACGGAGCCGCCTTTGCCAGGTGACCGTCGTGCATCTCCATGATGGCGTCGCAGCCGCTGGTCATCCCCATGTCGTGGGTCACCACCATCACCGCGCCGTGCTCGCGGTACTCGCCCAGCAGCCGGATGACCTCGTGGCCGGTGCGCTGGTCCAAAGACGCGGTTGGCTCGTCGGCGAAGATGACCGCCGGCCGCGACACCATCGCCCGCGCGACCGCCACCCGCTGACGCTCGCCCACCGACAGCTGGTAGGGCCGCTGCCCCAGCTTGCCGCCGAGTCCGAGCCGCTCAAGCAGCTCCACCGCCCAGTCGCGGGAGGCCGCGTCCTGGCGCAGGGCCCCGACCAGGACGTTCTCGACACAGCCGAGGTAGTTGACCAGGAAGTGCTGCTGGAAGATGAAGCCGAACTCGCGCCGCCGCAGCGCGGTCACCGCGAGGTCGCCGATGCGCGCGTAATCCTGGTCGCGAAAGAGCACGCGGCCCTGGCCCGGCGCCTTCAGCCCTGACAGCAGGTACAGCAGGGAGCTCTTGCCCGAGCCCGACGGCCCCACCACCGCTACGAAGCTGTGCTCGCGCACCGTGATGTCGGCGCCGTCGACGGCGCGGAAGCGGCGCTCGCCGGCGCCGAACTCCAGCACCAGGCCCTCGCCGGTGAGCAGGGGCGCGCCCAGGTCGGGCGCCGGCGTCGTGCGGCCGGTGACGGCCACCGCCACGCTCAGTCCCTCCGCTCGATGATGGCGATCGGGTCGAGCCGCCAGAGCTGCCAGAGCAGGGTGCCCAGCGACACAATCAGCACCATCACCGGCACCGGCAGGGTGGCGCGCAGCAGGATGCCGGGATCGAAGACCCGCAGCACGAGCCCGTGGGGGACCATGTACGCGGTGTTGAACCAGGCCAGCGCCGCCGCGCCGATCGCCGCCCCCAGCACCCATGCGACCGCCACCACGACGCCGCCCTCCACCGCCACCTTGCCCGCCAGCCGTCGCCGCGGGTAGCCCAGCGCCGCCAGCAGTCCGAACTCGTTCATGCGCTGCCGGAAGTAGAGGTTGTTCAGCAGGCCGATCACCAGCGCCAGCGTCAGCCCCACCGCCAGCGTCATGAAGTCGTTGATCCGCTGCAGGTTGACCAGCAGGCTGTCGATCTTGTCGGCCACGAACGGCCCGTCGAAGATGCGGTAGTTCTGGCCTTCGATCAGCTTGTGCAGCGGCGCCCGGGTGTCCAGCAGCCGGCCCGGCTCGGGGATTACGACCAGCGCCTGGTAGCGGCGGGCGAAGAAATAGTTGGCCATCATGTACTCGCGCGGGACAAAGCCGAGTCGGGTGGGCCCGCGCAGCAGGCCCACGATGGTGAAGTGCTCGGGCAGCGAGTCGAGCTCGTTGACGTCGGAGCCAACCTGGCCGCCGATCGCCAGGCCGCGGGCCAGCGCCACCTCCTCGGCGATCGCCACCTCGGGCTGGTCGGGGCGGGGCAGCCGCCCCTCCGCGAGGCTCACGCCGTAGTGGTCCATCATCCGGCCCATGCCTTCCTGCGACATCCCGTAGAGGTCGAAGCCGGCGTCACCGGCCAGCATGTTGAGGTCGAGGCTGGAGTAGGTGTCGCGCTCCACGCGGGCCACTCCCGGGATCGTCTTGACGGCAGCCTCGATCTCGTCAACGTTGCCCGCCGGGCCGCCGGCGGCGACCAGCTGGGACTCCAGCGTGTCCAGCTGGGTGCTCAAGCCCTTGAGCGCCTCGGACGCGGCCGGCAGCTTCGGCAGGGCGGCGTCCAGCGAGGGGAGCCCCTTCGTGATGTCGGGGAGTGCCGGCGGGGCGGTGGCGTCGAGCGCGGTCACCTGGGCCTGCACGGTTGCGAGGTCGGTGGAGAGTGCGCCGGCATCGGCGCCCGCGCGGTCGGCCTCCATGGCGATCGCCTCGTAATCCGTCGTGTCGGGCTGGGTCAGCGCCGCGAAGTTGTGGGGCTGCTGCAGGTACGTCATCAGCGCCGGGATGTTCGACGGGTCGCGCTGGGCGTCGGCCAGCAGGGTGGCCAGCTTCTGCTGCTCCGACTCCTGCTGCTGGGCGCGGCGAAGGTCGGCGCTGAGGCGGGTGAGGTCGCCCTGCAGGGCCTGGCCGTGCTGGGAGGCGCCCGCCAGGCTGGCCTGCAGCGGTGCCGTTGAGGGCTTGCTCGCCTCCAGCACCGCGGGCAGGCCCTTGAGCTCCTCGCCGACGCCCTGGAGCTTCTGCAGCACCTCGGCCAGCTGGCCCAGGCCGCCGGCGCCGTCGGCGTTGCCGCCGGCCTCGAGCGTGCCCCTGCTGGCGCGCAGCGTGTCCAGCGTCTGGGCCAGCGGCTTGTAGGCGTCCTGGCTGCTCTTGACCCGGGGGGCGACCACCTCGATGCCCTGGTAGCTGCCGTAGAGCGCGTAGGCGGTGTCGCGGGCGGAGGCCACCAGCGACTGGACCACGACCATCAGCGCCACGGCCAGGCTCAGGATCATCAGCAGCGGCACCACCCGCCGCTTGTTGCGCATGTAGTAGGTGAGGACGGACAGGGGCCGCGGCTGCCGCAGCGTGCCTATCACGAGGCCTCCTTGCCGCCGGCGGCGCCTTCCAGGGCTGCGACTGAGGCGTCGATCCGGCCGAGCACCTCCTCCTGGCCGAGCAGCGCCGCGGACTCCAGCAGCGGCGGCGTGACCGGGCTACCGGTCAGCGCGATCCGCAGCGTCATCATCACCTCGCCGAACTTCCAGTCGTGGCGGGTTGCGACGTCGCGGAGGCCGGGCTCCAGCCCCGGGCCGGGATCGGCGCCCGCGAAGACCGCCCGGGCGTCGCGCAGGACCTCGATCGTCGCCGCGCGGTCGTGCTTCTTGGGGACGATGCCGTCGCGCCCGCCGTCAGGGGCGGCCACAAGGAAGCCCAGCAGGCCCGGGGCCTCGGTGAGGCGGGTCATGCGCTCCTGGACCAGCGGCGCCGCCGCGGCCAGCAGCTCCTCCCTCAGCTCGGGCACCCAGGGGCGGACGCGGGCGGCGAACTCCTCGGGCGGGAGGGCACGGATGTGCTGGCCGTTGAGGTGGTCCAGCTTGGCGGCGTCGAACACCGCCGGGCTGACCTGGACCTTCTCGATGTCGAACGCCTGCACCAGCTGGGGCAGGGTCATGAAGTCGTCGCCGGTCCCCGGCGACCAGCCCAGCAGCGCCAGGAAGTTGACCATCGCCTCGGGCAGGTAGCCGAGGTCGCGGTACTCCAGCAGCGCCACCGCGCCGTGGCGCTTGGAGAGCTTGGCCCGGTCCGGGCCGAGCACCAGGGGGAGGTGGACGAACACCGGCGGCTCCCAGCCGAGCATCCCGTACAGGAGCACGTGCTTGGGCGCCGACGGCAGCCATTCGTCGCCCCGGACCACGTGCGTGATGTCCATCTCATGGTCGTCCACGACCGAGGCCAGGTGATAGGTGGGGTAGCCGTCCGACTTGACCAGGACCTGGTCGTCGAGGGTGGCATTCGCGAACTCGCTGGTGCCGCGGACGAGGTCGACAACCGCGGTGCTGCCCCCCGGCACCCGCATCCGGATCACGGCGCGGTCGCCGGCGGCGACGCGGCCGGCCACCACCGCGGGGTCGAGGTCGCGGCAGCGGCCGTCGTAGCCCGGGGGCATGTGCGCCCTCTCCTGGCTGCGGCGGAGCTCCTCAAGGCGCTCGGGGGTGCAGAAGCAGCGGTAGGCGTCGCCCGTGGCGACCAACCGATCGGCCGCCGCCTGGTACAGGGGCAGGCGCTCGGACTGGAAGTAGGGCTCGTGGGGACCGCCGCGCTCGGGGCCCTCGTCCCACTCCAGCCCGAGCCAGCGCAGCCCCTCCATGATCGTGGCGAGGCTGCCGTCGTCGTGGCGGCGGCGGTCGGTGTCCTCGATCCGGAGGATGAAGGTGCCCTCCTCGCGGTGGGCGAAGAGGTAGTTGAAGAGCGCCGACCGGGCGTTGCCGGGATGGAGGGCGCCCGTGGGGCTGGGGGCGTACCTGTCCCGGACCTTCACGTTCAGATGCTAGCCGAGGGTGCGCGGCCCCCCAGCCTTCGAGAGGCGGCTAGCCCTCGATCTCCTGCAGCTCCGTCTTGACCGCCCGCAGCGCCCGCGCCAGCTCGATCCCTGCCGCCTCGGCCGCGCCCAGCGAGGCGGACGGGCTGGCGCCGGCGGCGACGCCGCCTAGAAAGGCGACCAGCTCGACGCCGTCGAGGTGCTGGTC
>JAXDLV010000011.1:0-15659 GCA_034666445.1 Chloroflexota bacterium
TCTCGTCGGCGGCGTCCGCGATGTACGCGTCCACGCCGGGGGTTGCGTCGATGCCCTCCAGCCCGATGCTGGTGCCCACCACGACCCGCCCGGCGGCCATCGCCTCGAGCGCCTTCAGCCGCGTCCCCGAGCCCACCCGGATCGGCACCACCGCCACCCTGGCGGCGCTGAGGAAGGGCTCCACCGACTCGACGTCGGGGTGGACCGAGACGCCCTCAAGGCCGGCAAGCGCCCGTGCCTCGGCGGTTGGCTGGCGTCCGACGATCGCGATCGTGGCGTCGGGGATGGCGGCGCGGACCAGGGGTAGGACCTCGGCGCAGAACCAGCGGGCGCCCTCGACGTTGGGTCCCCAGTTCAGGCTCCCGGTCAGCACCATGGTCGGGGAGGGGGGCAGGGGTGAGGGCTGGATGCGGTCGGTGTCGGCGCCGTTGGGAACGACCACCGCGCGGCCCCCAAGCCCCTCGGCGTCGGCATCCGAGGACACCACGACGGTGTCGTAGGCGTCGAGGGCCCACTGCTCAAAGGCGCGGGCCTTGGCGAGATCGCGTCGCAGGAGCCACGCCTGGCGGCGACCGGCTGCGACGGGGATCGCCTGCAGGTCGCGCCGCGTCAGCAGCTGGTGCATGGTCAGCACCCAGTGGTTGCGATGCGCGGCAGCCACGACCGGCGCCATCCCGGTGTGCTCCACGCAGACGACGTCGAAGCCCGCAGGGTCGGGCATCGCGGCGCGCACGCGGCGCACGAGTGGCGCGGTCTGCTGCACCTCCACCGGGACGCGGGGGCCGAGCGCTCGCCACAGGTCGCGGGCCCGCCGCAGGGCGCTGGACGGCGGGTCTCGTTCGGGCACGGGACCGGGAACCTCGATGAGGTGCTTCACGGCGTCACGAACCGGCGCGTTGGTGAGGCGCCCGGCCAGCACCAGGGTGGTCTCCGCACGCCGTGCCACGGCCTCCAGGAGGTACGACTGCCGGATGCTGCCCCCGCCCAGGCGGCGGTCAGGCACCTCCGCGGAGAGCCACAGGATTCGCGTCACCCGGTGATGGTAAGGGCCGCCGAGCGGGTGCCCGCGGGCGGCGCCCGGCGGTTACAAACGGGCGCCGGGGGTTGGCGGCACCATGGGACGGTTGTTAGCCTCCGCGCGACGATGCTGAGCGTGGTGATCCCCTGCAGGAACGCTTCCGCGCACCTTGGCGAGCTGCTGCGCGCGCTGGCCGGGCAGGCCCTCGAGGAGCCCTGGGAGGTGCTGGTGGTCGACAACGGCTCCACCGACGAGAGCGTGGTCGTGGCCGAGGGCTTTGCCGGCCGCCTGCCGCTGCGGGTGGTCCACGCCACCTCGGTGGCCGGGCAGTGGTACGCGCGCAACATCGGCGCGGCGGCGAGTCGGGGCGACGCGATCGTGTTCTTCGATGCCGACGACATCCCCGCGGATGGATACCTCCAGGCCATGAGGGACGCGCTCCGCGAGGCCGACATCGCGGCCGCCGACATCGAAACCGAGCGGCTCAACCCGGGCTGGGTGGCGCGCAGCCGGCAGATGGGCCTGGTCGACGGGCTGACCACGGCCGGGGACTACCTGCCCTTCGCGCTGGGGGCCTGCCTCGCGATCCGCAAGTCGGCCTTCGAGGAGCTGGGCGGCTTCCGCCCCTGGCCCCCCGGCGTGCCCGGTGAGGACGCCGAGCTCTGCTGGCGGGGGCAGCTGAGGGGGATGACGCTGATCGCCGCCCCAGGGGCGGTGCTGCACTACCGCTTCCGCGACACCATGGGTGGCATCGCCCGCCAGGCGGTCGGGTACGGCGTGGCCCAGGCGCGCCTCTACCGCCGCTTCCGGCACGAGGGAATGGGCCGCGAGAGCCTGCCCCAGGCGCTCGACCGCTGGCGCGACCTGGCCGCGCGGGCGCGCCGGGCCCAGCGGGCGGGTGACCGGGGGGCGGCCGCGGAGTGCGTCTACCTGCTGGGCGTGTACGGTGGGCGGCTGCTGGGCAGCGCGCGCAACCGCGTGGTGTACCCGTGACCGTGGCAGGCCCCACGCTGAGCGTGGTGGTGGCGTGCCGCAACGCCGCCGCCCACCTGCCACGGCTGCTCGAGGCGCTTGCCGGGGAGACGGTCGAGGGCGGCTTCGAGGTCATCGTCGTCGACAACGGCTCGACCGACGACACGCGCGCCGTCGCCGAGGGCTTTGCGGACCGGCTTCCCGGGCTCCGGGTGGTGGACGCCTCGGCCACCGCCGGGCAGTGGTACGCCAGCAATGTCGGCGTGGCGGCGGCCGACGGCGCGGGGATCGTCTTCCTCGACAGCGACGACCAGTTCGCGCCCGGCTACCTCGCCGAGATGGCCGCCGGGCTGCGCGAGTCGGAGCTGGTGGGGCCGACGCTGGACGTCGACCGCCTCAACCCGGGCTGGATCACCCGCAGCCGCAGGGTCCCCACGGTGGACGGCCTGATCGACATCTACGGCTTCCTGCCGTACATCAACTCCGTCGCGATCCGTGCCGACGCCTTCAACGCCCTTGGCGGCTACGCCAACATCCCCCCCTCCCAGGACGTGGACCTCTGCTGGCGCGCCCAGCTGCGCGGGATGCGGCTGACCGCGGTTCCGGGCGCGGTCCTCTACTACCGCTACCGCGACACGATGGGGGGCATCTACCAGCAGGCCGTCGGCTATGGCGCGGCCGAGGCGGCGCTCTACCGTCGCTTCCGGCGCCACGGCATGCCGCGGTCCGCGCCGGCGTCGCTGAAGGACATCTGGTACCTCGGCCGCCACGCGAAGGACCGCGGCGACTGGGCCTACTTCGTGTTCGTCCTCGGGGTCCACGTGGGGCGGCTCAAGGGCAGCGTCCGCAACCGCGTGGTCTTCCTGTGAGCGCCACCGCGTCACATAGGCTCTCTGCCGTGCCCGGGAGTGCCGACGCCGACCGCCGTTTCATCGCTTTCTACCTGCCCCAGTACCACCCCATCCCCGAGAACGACGAGTGGTGGGGCAGGGGCTTCACGGAGTGGACCAACGCGGTCAAGGCGCGACCGCGCTTCCGGGGTCACTACCAGCCCCACCTGCCTGCCGACCTGGGCTTCTACGACCTGCGCCTCGACGAGTCCCGCGTGGCCCAGGCAGAGCTGGCGAAGGCCCACGGGATCGACGGCTTCTGCTACTACCACTACTGGTTCAACGGCCGCCGCCTCCTGGAGCGGCCGTTCAACGACGTGCTGGCCAGCGGCCGTCCCGACCTGCCGTTCTGCCTCTGCTGGGCGAATGAGAACTGGACCCGCCGCTGGGACGGCGGCGACGAGGACATCCTCGTGCAGCAATCGCACAGCGAGGACGACGACCGCGCCCACCTGCGCTGGCTCGCCACCGCGTTTGCCGACCCGCGTTACATTCGCGTCGACGGGCGGCCGGTGTTCCTCGTCTACCGCGCCAGCGCGCTGCCCGATCCCCGCCGCACCATCGAGACATGGCGCGACGAGGCCAGCCGGCTGGGCATCGGGGATCTGTACCTCTGCCGGGTGGAGGCCTTCTGGGACGACCGCGAGAACGACCCCACCCCCCTGGGCTTTGACGCCGGCGTGGAGTTCCAGCCCGACGATCCCCGCCTCGGGCCGCTGCTGCGGGGGCAGGCCCCGGCCCACGTGCGGGCCTGGCGGAAGTACGTCACCCCCGGGCACGGGATGCGCACCAACAACGTCTTCTCGTACGACACCGTGGTGGACATGGCGCTGAGCAAGACGCCCGCGGCGTACAAGCGCTACCCCTGCGCCCTGCCCTCGTGGGACAACTCACCCCGCCGGGCGACCGCCGCGCGCATCCTCCACGGCTCGACCCCGCAGGGGTACCAGCGGATGGTCGAAGGGCTGCTGCGGCGGTCGGCCCCATACAGCCCGACGGAGAACCTCTTCTTCGTCAACGCGTGGAACGAGTGGGGCGAGGGCAACCACCTGGAGCCCGACCAGCGGTGGGGCCGCCAGTACCTGGAGGCGCACCTGCGCGCGACCGGCAGGGTCACCGCGGCCGCCCAGCACCCTGCCGGCTGAGCGGCCCACCCGGGCGCGGGGCGCGGGCGGCGGCGTGGCGATCGTGGTGCTGACCTACCTCGACGGGGCGCCCGCCGTCGAGCTCGTCGCGGCGCTGGTTGGGGACGGCGTGCCGCCGGCGGCGATCAGTGTGGTCCAGAACGCCGCCAGCGCCGCGCTCGAGCTGCCCGCCGGCGTCGAGCTGCTGACCCCTCCCGGCAACCCCGGCTATGCCGGGGGCATGAACGCCGGGATAGGCGCGGCGCTGGCCGCGGGCGCGACCAGCGTCCTGCTGCTGACCCACGACGCGCGGCCGCGGCCGGGGTGCGTGGCCGCGCTCACCGCCGCCCTGGAGGCGCACCACGCCTACGGCATCCTCGCCCCCGTGCTGCGCTCCGACGACGCGCGGCTGCCGTTCTCCGCGGGCGGCCACCTCGACCGGTTTGGCGCGCCGGCGCACAACCTCGACCTCGATGGCGTCGCGGACGGCGTCAAGCCCGTGGACTGGGTGGACGGCTCGGTGATGCTGGTGCGCGCCGAGGTGTTCGCCCGGGTGGGCCTGCTGGACGAGCGCTTCTTCATGTACTGCGACGACGTCGAGATATCGCTACGGGCGCGCGAGGCCGGCTGGCGCGTCGGGGTGGTGGAGGCGGCGCAGGCCCACCAGGCCACCGGCGTGTCGCGCCGTCCCGGTGCCTTTGCCTACCTCAACACCCGCAACGGCCTCGAGGTCGCCCGGCTGGCGGGCGGGGCCCCCGCGGTGGCGGGCAACCTGGGACGCCTCGGCCGGGCCTGCTGGGACCTCGGCCGCCGGTCGTTCGCGCCCAACGTGCCCGCCGGCGAGAAGGCCGCCGCCCGGGTCAGGCTGCGCGCGACGGTGGCGGGGATCGGGCACTTTGCCATCCGCCGCTGGGGCGCCCCACCCGCCGGCCACCCCGGGCTGGGTGATGACAGCGTCGGGGACGCGGAGGCCGGCCGATGACCCCGTTGGTGTCGGTCATCATCCCCACCTACCACCGCCCCCAGGGCCTGGCGGCGGCGGTCGCGTCGGTGCTCGACCAGCGGCTGCCGGACGGCGAAGGCATCGAGGTGGTCATCGCGGTCAGCGACCCGGCCGATCCCGCCGACAGGCAGGCCGCCGCCCGCCTGGCCCAGGACGACGCGCGGGTGCGCACCGTCGACGCCCCCCGGCCGGGTCCGGGCGCGGCGCGCAACGCCGGCATCCGGGCGGCCGCCGCCGACCGCCTGGCGTTCATGGACGACGACTGCGCCGCCCAACCGGGGTGGCTGGCCGCTGGGCTGGCGGCCCTGGCGGACGCCGACCTGGTGCAGGGCCGCACCCGGCCGGCGGGGGAGGTGCCGCGCTATCACCACTCGCTCTCGGTGGAGCCGCTCTCCTGGCTGTGGGAGTCCTGCAACATCTTCGTCCGGCGCGAGGCCGTCGAGCGCTGGGGTGACTTTGACGAGGACTGGAACCCCACCGGGCGCGTCGGCGGCCACATGGGCGAGGACGTCGAGTGGGGCTGGCGGCTGGCCCGGGGCGGGGCGCGCATCGCCGCCGCTCCCGACGCGCTGGTGCTGCACGCGGTGACCGCCCGCGGCTACCTGGGGTTCCTCCGCTACCAGGCGCAGCTGCGCCACTTCCCGCTGCTCTTCCGGGTGGCCCCTGAGAGCCGCCGCGTGTTCCTCGGCGGGCACTTCGTGGGGCGCCGCCACGTGGCCCTCACCGCGGCCGCCGGCCTGGGCCTGGCGGCGGTGGCGTCCGGGGTGGCCGGGCGGCGTCGCGCCGCGGGGATGCTGGCCCTGGGGGCGGCGGCCGCCTACCTGTCCCCTCTGCGCAACCCTCTGCTGCACGGCGGCCTGGCGGGGGCCGCGGCGGACCTCGCCAGGCGCGCCCCCATCGAGGCGGTCGAGCTGGCAGCGGCGGCCTACGGCTCGGTGCGCTGGCGCCGGCTGCTGCTCTGACCATGCGCCTGCTCTACACGCTGCCCGATTTCTGGCCCCACGTCCGCCGCGGCTCCGAGCGGATCGTCCACGACCTCTCGATGGTGATGGCGGCGCGCGGCCACGACATCCGCCTGGTCACCCGCGCGCCCGAGGGCGGTGGCCACGACGCGCGCATGGACGGCTTCGACGTGGCCTACCGGCGACCGCCCCGCTGGCCCCAGCGGCTGCTGGGCTGGGAGTCGATAGAGGCCTTCGCGCTCAACGCGGCGGCGGCCGCCGCCCGCAGCCCGGCCGACGTCCTCCACGCCTTCTACCCCAGCGACGCGTTCGGCATGGCCGCGGTGACGCGGGTGCGCCGCCGCCCGTTCATCCTCAGCTGGCACGGCTACCCGGACCGTGCCTGGTGGCGCGAGGCCCAGCCGCGGCTGCACCGCTGGTTCGAGTACTCGATGGCCCGCGCCGACTGCGTCACAGTGATGGCGGAGAGGTCGGCGGAGCGGATGCGGGAGGACTGGGGCATCGACCCGCTGGTCATGCCCCCGGGGCTGTTCACCGAGGACTACGCACTGCCCCGCGCCAACCCCGGGCACCGGACCATCGTCTGCGCGGCGGCGCTCGACGACCATCGCAAGAAGGTGGCGGTCCTGGTGCGGGCCTTTGGCCTGCTCGCACCGCGCGAGCCGGACCTGCGCCTGCTGCTGGTGGGGCCGGGCGAGACGACGCTGGTGGACGCCGCGCTCGCGCAGGAGACAGAGGCCGTCGCCGACCGCGTGACCTGCCTGCCGCCGACCGCGGAGATGGCGCCGATCTATGCGTCGGCCACCGTGGGTGCGCTGACCAGCTACCAGGAGGCCTACGGCATGGTGGTGCTGGAGTACATGGCGTCGGGGATGCCGGCCGTGGTCAGCGATGACGGAGGCAGCCCGGAGCTGATCACCCCCGGCGCCGGGGTGGCGTTCGAGGAGGGCAACGCCGAGGCCTGCGCCGCGGCGCTGGAGGAGGCGCTGCGGCTGGCGGAGCTGCCCGGGACGGAGGAGGCCTGCCGCCGCCAGGCGCGCCGCTACGACTGGTCGGAGCGGGTGCTGGCCTACGAGGCGATGTACAGGGCGCATGCCTGACGCGGCCCTGCGCGTCCTGGTGGTGACCAACAACTACCCGCCGCACACCCTCGGCGGTTACGAGCTCCTGGCCGCCGACCACGTGGCGTGGCTGCTGGCTGAGGGTCACCACGTCACGGTCCTGACGTCGACGTACGGCGTCGCCGGGCGCCGGCCCACCGAGGACCGGGGAGCCGCCGGCGAGCGCGTGGTGCGAGCGCTGGACTTCCACTGGAGCAACTTCCGGCACCGCCGCCCCCACGGCCCCTGCCTGTGGGCAGGGGAGCGGCGTCAGCGCCTGGTGGTCGAAGGCCTGGTCCGCGAGGAGTCGCCCAGCGTCGCGTTGACCTGGGGCATGGCGGGGATCTCCAAGTCACTGCTCGAGGTCCTCCGCCGCGCCGGCCTGGCCCTGCCTACGGTGGTGGGCGAGCACTGGCCGATCTGGGACATCGACGCCGACGTGTGGCTGCGCACCTGGTCGCCGCGGGCCAACCCGGTGCTGCGGGCGCTGCGCGCCCCCCTCCGCGGCTGGGCTGACCGCGAGGTGGCCCCGACCGACGTCGGCGCCGCGGTCGCGGCGATGGTGCCCGCGTACATGAGCAGCACGCTGCAGCGCGAGGTGGAGGCGGGCCGGCCCGAGTGGCGCGGCCGGGGCGGCGCGGTGCCCAACGGCATCCGGCTGGAGGTCTTCGAGCGGCTGGCCCCGGACGACCGGCCCCTGGGCGCCCCCGTGCGGCTGCTCTACATCGGCAGGATCGAACCCCGCAAGGGCGTCCACACGGCGGTGGAGGCGCTGCCGCTGCTGGCCGCGGCCGGGGTGCCCGCGGAGCTGACGATCGTCGGGTGGGCCGGCGACCGCTACGCCGAGGAGCTGCGCGCCGTGGCCGCCCGGCTGGGCGTCGCGAAAAGTCTGCGCTGGCGCGAACCCGTCCATCGCGACGCGGTCGCCGACGTCTACGCCGCCCACGACGTGCTGGTCTTCCCGACGATCTGGAGCGAGCCGTTCGGCCTGGTGCCCCTGGAGGCGATGGCTGCCGGCTGCCTGGTGGTGGGAACCGGCACCGGGGGGTCGGGAGACCACGTCCGCGACGGCGAGACCGCTCTCCGGTTCGCCCCCGAGGATGCCGCGGGCCTGGCGGCGGCGGTGGCCCGGCTGGTGGCCGACCCCGGGCTGGTCGCGCGCCTTCGCCGGGCGGGCCATGAGGAGGCCCGGGCCCATGACTACCCCGCCTACGCGGAGCGGCTCAGGGCGACGCTACTGCTCTGAGACGGTGGCCAGGGTACGCGTTGTGAAGGACGCGTGCAGGTCGGCGAGGCCCGCCACCAGGACGCGCCCGGTGACGAAGAACATCGCCGGCCGGGCGTGGCTGTAGCGATGGGTGAGCGAGCCCTTCAGCACGATCAGGTGAGCGACGTATGACGCGGTGGGGAGGTTGGCGGTGAGGCGGATGTCGCAGCTGAGCATGTTCCCGGCGGCGAAGTGGCCGGACGCCCTGCTGATGCTGGGCTCCTTGTAGACCAGGCGCCCGGTGGCGTCGTTGATGATGATGGTGAAGACCGGGTCGTCGACGTCCTTCAGCGCCTCCACCTCGACGTGGAAGACGACGTCCTCGCCGGCCTCGAAGTGGCTGCTGAGGCCGCCCTCGACGGTGCGGATGTCGAATGACTGCACCGCCATGACATCGGGTTCCAGCGGCTTGGTGTCCTCGACCAGGTCGTCGTTGGGGTCGTGCATCTCGGTCAGCAGGTCGTGGTAGACGGAGATGGCGTCGGGGGTGGGGCCGTCGAACTTCATCTCGCCGTGGCTGAGGACGGCGGCCCGGTCGCACATCATGCGGATCGCGCTGAGGTTGTGGCTGACCACCAGGACCGTGGTGCCTGCCTTCTCGCGGATCTCCATCATCCGGTTGAAGCACTTGATCTGGAAGGCCACGTCGCCCACCGACAGCACCTCGTCGACGAGCAGGATGTCCGGCTCGGCCTGCACCGCGACCGAGAAGCCCAGGCGTACGAACATCCCCGACGAGTAGAACTTCACGGGCGTGTCGAGGAAGTGGCCGATCTCGGCGAACTCCAGGATCGACTCGAACTTGGCGTCGATCTCACGGCGGGACAGCCCCAGGATCGTGCCGTTGACGTAGATGTTCTCGCGGCCGGTGAGCTCGGGGTGGAAGCCGACGCCCACCGAGACCAGGGGCGCGATCCGGCCGCGCAGGGTGACGCTGCCCTCCGACGGCGCCGTCACGCCCGCGAGCATGCGCAGCATGGTGGACTTGCCGGCGCCGTTGCGCCCTATGACCCCGAGGCACTCGCCGCGGTTGACCTCGAGGTTGATGTGGCGCACCGCCCAGAGGTCGCGGCGCGTCGTCCTGGCGCCGAGGTTGAGGGACGCCCGCGAGAGCAGGGGGCGGTCCTCGTACTTCACATAGCGCTTGCCCGCGTCGCGGATCTCGATGGCCGGCAGGGCGGCCATCAGAGGCGGTCCGAGAACACGCGGTCGAAGCGGCGGTGGAGGATCATCGCAGCGAACATCAGCACCACGATGCACGTCACGCAGCTGATCAGCGAGACCTCCCAGCCGGGGTCAGCCCCCACCGTCGCCTCGCGCACCATCTCGACGATGGCGGTGACCGGGTTAAGCCACAGCAGGGTCTTCACCGGCCCGCTTATGAGCTCGACGGGGTAAATGATCGGGGTCGCGTAGAACCAGATCGTCAGCACCGCCGAGACCGCGAAGCGGATGTCCCGGAAGTACACGTGCAGCGCCGATGAGACCAGGGAGATCGCCAGCGTCAGGGCGATGAGCAGCAGCGCAGCGGGGAGCAGCAGCAGCATCGAGGGGTGGAGACCGATGCCGCTGATCAGGGTGACGGCCACCAGGAGCGCCACCGAGATGCACAGCGAGTAGCTGCTGGCGACCAGCTTGATCATCGGCAGCACCGCGCGCGGGAAGTAGATCTTGCTGGCCATGCCGGCCCCGTCGACGATCGCCGTGGCCGAGGTGCTCAGGGTGCCGCCGAAGAAGGACCACACGGTGAGGCCGCCGAGGACAAACACCACGAAGTGCTGCCCGGTGCGGAACCGCACGATCTGGCTGAAGACCACCGCCAGCACCGCCGCCTGGAGCAGGGGCAGTGCCACCGCCCATATGACGCCCAGGGAGGCCCGCCGGTACCGCGAGAAGAACTCCTGCCGTCCCAGCGTCCAGAGCACGTAGCGCGCCGCCCAGAGGTCCTTGACGACGCTCATCAGCGGCAGCGGCTTGGAGGTGAGGGTGATGGTTCGCGAGTGCGGCTGGAAGCCCGCGTCCTCGTGCTCCACCGGGGCCGTGTTCACGGCCTCGGTTCCCGCTGCCATCGCGCCGAGTCTATCCGAGGGCATCCGCGCTACATGTAGCCGAGGACGCGCATCTGCCGCTCGAGCTCGGCCTCCTCGTCGCTGGTCTCCGCGGCCGGCTCCGGCATGCTGGCGTGGCCCACGTGGGTGCTGCGCACCGCAGCCCGCAGACGCTCGACCACCTCGGCCGGGATGCCCCGCGCCGCCGGGTCGGCGATGGGGGCGGCCTCTAGCGGGTCCACCGAGAGGTCGTAGAGCGCCTCCCGGTCGCCGTCGAGCAGCAGCTTGTAGCGGCCGTCGATCGCGGCGGTCATGGGCACCGTCAGGCGCCGCAACGCGTCCTCGGGGAGGTCCCAGTTCTCCAGCAGCTCGGGGCCGCGGGGATCACCGGGCTCGAGCATGTTCTCCCACTCCGCGAGGGCGACGTCCGTGGTCAGGTCCTGGTCGTGCCATGCCGTGCCGGTGATGCCGGCGGCGTCGGCCACCAGGCGCGGCATGTCGCGCAGGCTCGTCATGCCGGGCCGGTCGAACGCGCCGGGCCCGGCGGTGACCAGGGGCACGTGCACCAGCCGCTGGTCGATCGAGAATGCGTGGCCCAGGAGGCGCCCCTCGCCCAGGTTCTCGCCGTGGTCGGAGGTGGCGATCACCAGGGTGTCGTCCAGCAGCCGGTTGCGCTCCAGCATGTCGAGGATGCGGCCCATCCACGCGTCGACCTGGAGGATGGAGTCGGTGTACAGCGTGCGCAGCCGCGCCAGGATATCCGGGTCGATGACGCTGTGCTTCAGGCATGCCTTGAACGTCGGCTCCAGGCCCTGGTAGGTGCGCACGTCGTGCGCCGCCCGCATCCGCGCCAGCGGGCCCATGCTGTTGTACGGCCGGGGCGGCATGTAAGGCGAGTGGCATTCGAGCAGGTTGATGAACCAGAAGAAGGGCTTCTCGCTGCGCCGCCCGATCCAGTCCTCCATCACCCGCTCGGCCGCCATGGCGCCGTCGTCGAGCCGCGCCCGCAGCGCCTCCACCATCCAGCGCACATAGGAGCGCCTGCCCTCCCAGAAGTCGGCCTTGATGCGGCGCGTGTCGAGGCGCTGGAAGCTGTCGAAGCCGATGTCGAAGCCGGTGTGCGCGTCGATCCACAGGTTGGCGCTGATGCCCTGGGTCTCGTAGCCGTTGCGGCGCAGGACCTCTGGCAGGATCCGGCCCTGCTCGTTGAGGTCCTCCATCACCGGACGGCACTGGCGGCCGCCCTCGTGCGCCTGGCCCAGGCCCACCGAGCGCGGCATCACGCCGGAGAACATCGAGACGTGGGCGGGCACGGTCCAGCCGGCGGTCGACATCGTGTACGGGGCGGCGCTGCCACGGCGCGCGAGGTCGGCGATCACGGGGCTGCGGCCGGCCGGTGCTCCGTAGGGCTCGAACGCGTCGACACGCGCAGTGTCGAATACGACGAGGAGGATATTCGGCTTCACGGCGCCCGAATTCTATCTTCGCCCGGCCCGGGTCAGGTCAGCCGATGACCTCTTCGAGGAGCGGCCGCGATGCCCCTGCCCACTCGGCCAGGCGGGCGATGCCGGCCCGGGGCGCGACCCCGGGGTGCCAGCCGAGGGCGCGCTCCACCTTGGTCGTGTCCGAGATATATACCCTCTGGTCGCCCGGGCGCCAATCGGCCATCCCCGGTTCGACCTCCCGGCCCAGCGTCCTCGACAGCTCCGCGACCAGGTCCCACAGCGACAGCCGGTGGACGCCGCCGCCGACGTTGAACACCTCGCCGGCGCAGCGATCGATGTTCTCGTGGGCGGTGACAAAGAGGTCGACCAGGTCGTCGATCCAGAGCACGTCGCGGACCTGCTTGCCATCCCCGTAGATCGTCACCGGGCGGCCCAGCGTGGAGGCGATGACGAACCACGCGATCCAGCCCTGGTCCTCTATGCCGAACTGGCGAGTGCCGTAGACGCACGACTGCCTGAAGACCACCGTCCGGATCCCAAAGATCCGGTGGTAGTCGCGGGTGTACTGGTCGGCGCTGCCCTTGGAGCAGCCGTACGGCGAGTGGAAGTCGAGGGGCTGGTCCTCGCTCACGCCCTGGGGCCGCTCGGCAAACGTGTAGCGGCCGTCCACCTCGGTGATCGAGAGGTCCTCGAGGCCGCCGTAGACCTTGTTGGTGGAGGTCAGGAAGAAAGCCGCCTCGGGCGCCCGCAGCCGCACTGCCTCGAGCACGTTGAACGTCCCCAAAGCATTGACCTCGAAGTCGAGGCGGGGGTCGGTCACCGACGTCGTGACCGCCACCTGGCCGGCGGCGTGGAGGACGAGCTCGGTGTCGGGATGGCCGCCGACAACGTCCAGCATCGCGCCGGCGTCGCGGATGTCGGCTTCGACGAAGGTCACGCCCCCGCCGTCGGTCAGCCACTGCAGGTTCTGCCGCGCGCCGGGCCGCGAGAGGTTGTCCACCGCCACCACGTCGGCGCCCCGGTCCCGGAACCGCGCCGCGGCGTGGCAGCCGATGAAGCCGGCCGCGCCGGTCACGATCACGGTCATCGCCGCCATCCTAGCGTCCCCATCAGCGGGGACAGCTGGATGAGTCGAGCGGTCCGCGCAGCTGGTAGACGGTGGTGCCGGCGTCGCGCACGACGACGGACGCCGCGGGGCTGCTCTCGGTCCACGCGGTGGGCGGCGCGGGGTCGCGGTTGAGCGAGCGCACCACGACATACTGGTAGCCGCCCTCGTCGACCTGGTGGCGCCAATCCTGGCAGGTCGCCGGGAGCACGAAGCCGCCGTCCGCCTGGCGGGTGCCGACGAACTCCACGCGGTTGGAGAGGTCGGTGCCGTACAGCGGGTAGGCCTCCAGCAGCCCGTACACCGCGATCCGCGACCCGCTCACCCCGCGGGCCCAGTCGTAGGCGTCGCCGGACGGGTTGCCCGACGCGTACCGGGTCCGCTCGTAGCGCTGCTCGACGCGGTAGCCGGCGCCGGCTGCCAGCACCAGGGCCAGCACCCCGGCTCCGACGGCGACCACGCGCCCGGTCGGCGGCCGGCGGTGGAGCCACAGAAGGCCGGCCCCGGCGGCCACGCCCGCCCCCGCCAGCAGGGCGGCCCGGACGTCGGTCACGCCCCAGGTCGTCCACTTGTCGCCGGTCGCGGTCTGGGCGGCGAGGAACAGCAGCGCGACCGCCCCGAGGAAGACGCCCATTCGACGCGGCGTGGCGAGGAAACGGCTCATCGGCAGCAGCGCGGTCCCGATGACCAGCGCGGGCAGGGCGTAGCGGAAGTTCACGCCGAAGAGGGCCGGGTTGTCGAGGGCGTTGGGGAAAGTCGCCGCCCCCCACGGAGTGAAGACATAGGCAAACGCCGCCGCGAGGCCGGCCGCCGCGAACCAACGCAGCCATCCCCGCGCCAACACCAGGCCGAGGACCAGGCCGGCGACCCCCAGGCCCACGACGACCGGGCCGGCGATGCCCAGTACCAGCCCCAGGCGCTCCGGGACCGTGGCGGTCCAGAAGGATGGCCGCAGGATGTAGTGAGCCACCGAGAAGCCGAACGGCGCCTCCGCCGACGCCGGGTGGGGTAGGCGGAAGGGGCCGACGCCGATCGAAACCGTCGGCAGCGGGCTCCCCGTGCGCGCGAGGTTGCGCAGGAACCAGTAGCTCCCGGTGACCGCCATGGCGATGGTGAAGCCCACCAGCTGGCCCGGCCGGCGCCCGCGCACGGCGGCCACCGCCAGCGCCACCAGTAGCACGACGATGACGGGCAGGATGTACAGCTTCATCCCCAGCGCCACGCCCAGGGCGGCGCCGGCGAGGACGACCGGGGTCGACCCCCCCTCGGCGTCGAGCAGCAGGGCCAGTGCCAGCAGCAGCAGCGCCACCGCGGCGACGTCATTGCCGGCGGTGCCAGCCTGCGTCTGCACCATCAGCGGCAGCGTCATCAGCAGCCCCACCCCCGCCACCAACGCCCGGCCGGCTCCGCGCCATGCTCCCAGTGACCACGCCGCCAGTAGGGCAAGGGCCAGCCAGCCTAGGTTGAGCAGAGGGACCAGCGTGTCGCGGTGCCAGGGCAGCATGAAGACGGCGTCGAGCAGCTCCGAGTCCTCCGGTTGAAACACCGTCAGCGCCTGTTCTTCGACCTGCTTGAGTGGCGTGATGTCGCCGTCGAGTACGAACTGCGCCGCGTACGGTAAGTGATAACGGAGCGTGTCCTCGGTGGCGGGGCCCTCCGTCAGGGCGCGCCCGACCCGACCCGACCAACCCGCCACCAACACGACCACCACCGCAACGACGACCGCCGCCGTCAACGGGCCTCGAGCGAGGTCAGGGGTGGCTGGTATGGGGGATCGGTTTGCCGTTGCCCGGGCAGGGGCTGTGCGCCAGGCGAGCAGCCCGGCGACGGCGGCGACGGTGACGCAGGCGCCTGTGTAGGGCAGCACCCGGAATGCCCCGACCGTACCGAGCACCTTGGCGATGGTTAGCCAGGCCACGAGGACGAGTAGGGCCTCGACTGCCCGCGCCAGCGGCCAGCGGTAGCGCGGCACGAGGCGGCGGCGGACCAACCAGGCCGCGGCCGCCGGAGGGAAGGCGATCAAGCCCAGCGCGAGCAACCCAAGCAGGTACTGAACCCAGGTCATTTGCCCGCAGTTTCCATGTTGCGAGGAAAGTACGATGCGATGGCCCGCTGGCCTCCGGTGGGTCGGATCGCTGCCGTAACCGAAGCGTCCAGCGGTGGAAGCGTCCCAAGCCTGAATATCTTCCGCGCGGGGGACCCCATCCGGGGGATCGGCTCACTGTGCATCTGCACGATTCACCCAGCCATCTCGATCAGCCGAAACGACTTCATCCCAGCGTTCGGGCCGATCGCCGGCACCCCCCCACGGTCACTCGAGATCGTGCTCTGCAGTTCTTTATCCTCTCCGCTTACCTGATCAGTAGGCCGTTGATCAGAGCCTACGCAGCGGGAAAGCGGCGGCGCCGTTGGGCGGCTATACGCGTAACCGGGTGCTGCGTATGGTGCCGATCTTCTGCGTCGCCACCACCCTGCGGCTGGCTCGCCACTGGCTCCTGCCGGACCGGTTTTCATCGCATAGTTTTGACGCATCGTGGGACCCGCGCCTGCAGCTGGCGGCCTACGCCGCTGTGGCCCTGCCGTCTGCCTCGGCATGGCGGCGCTGGGCTACCACTTCGTCAAGCGCCCGTTCCTGCGCATGAGCTGGGACGCCGGCGCGGCGGCGCGGAGCGCGAGGCCGCCAACCGGAGCCCTGACCCCGCGGGGCGGGGCGTCAGGTAGCGTT
>JAXDLV010000012.1:0-2959 GCA_034666445.1 Chloroflexota bacterium
CCCCCGCACCCGGCGCATCGCCCGCCCCGGCGCCCTCGGGCTCTCCTCGGCCGCCCACCTTCTGCGGCCCGTCCGACCTCAGGATCGAGGGGACCTAGCGACCCCTGCCGCCCGCGGACGGCGGCGGAACCGCAGCGGCAGGTCGGCCGCGCGGGTGATCCCAACCCGCGGCCCCGTCTCCACCTCCTGGTCGGCCACGGGCTCACCGGCGAGGACCCGAAGGTTGGACGTGGTGAGGTCCCAGCCGTTCATTCCCAGGTCGATGCCGAACGCCCGGCAGACGAGCCCGGGGCCGCGCAGCTCCCGGGCGCGCGCAGCCACCGCGGTGACACCCGGGGGCACCTCGGGATCGAGGGCGCGGATGAGCACCGCGGCGCCGGTGCCGGCCGGCTCGGTGACGGCGTTGAGGCAGTGGTGCATCCCGTAGATGAGGTAGACGTAGGCCACCCCCGGGGGACCGAACATGATCGCCGCGCGCGGCGTCGGTCCCCGGTGGGAGTGGCTGGCGGGGTCGTCGGCGCCAAGGTAGGCCTCGGTCTCGATGATCGTCGCGGCCAGGTCGCCGTCCGGGCGGCGGAGGCGCAGCAGCCGCCCGATGAGGTCGCGTGCGACCACCGCGGTGGGGCGCGCGTAGAAGGAGCGCGGGAGGGGTACGAGGGCCCGGGCCGGGCTCAGGTGAAGGTGCGGGTGAAGTACGTCGAGAGGTCGGCGGGCAGCACCGGGGTGTACACGAACTTGGCGTAGGGCTCCACCCGGGCGATGAGCTTGGCGGTGGGCGACCCCGTCAGCTGCTCGGCCGAGGTGGTGACCACCAGCAGCTGGGCGCTCCCCGAAGGGCCTGTCGTCGACGCCGCGGCGAGGATCACCACGACCAGGATGGAGACCTCGAAGACCGCCCCGACAGCGCCCGCCACGACGCCCAGCGAACGGTCGAAGAGCATCCCGCTCATGAAGCGCAGGGTGCTGGCGTAGGCGAAGCCCAGGACCTCCACGAACACAACCACCGCGAAGATGGTGCCGATGTAGAGCAGCAGGTGGGCCGACACCGGGTAGGGGCTGGTGTTGTAGCCCATCAGCTGGGAGAAGCCGATGCTGAGCGCCTGGGCCAGCTGCAGGCCCAGGAAGAACGCGCCGATGTGCATGATCCGGCGGAACATCCCGTACCGGTAGCCGAGGTAGATGTTGAGCCCGATGTAGGCGACGATCAGGAGGTCGAACACGGCCTACTCCCGGAGCCGGGCGTCGATGCTCGACGCCAGCGCGGAGAGGATGCGGGCTTCCGCGGCCGCCGCCTCGTCGCCCTTCAGGGTGCGGTCGGCCGCCTGGAAGCGCAGCCGCACCGTCAGGCCCTTGCGCCCGGGCCCCACCTGGCTGCCGTGGTACTCGTCATACAGCTCCACGCTGCGCAGGATAACCTCTCCCACGGCCGCGATCTCATCAACGACGTCGCGAGCCGGCGTCAGTTCTGGAACGGTGATCGCGATGTCGCGAACCACCTCGGGGAAACGTGAAACCGCGGCCGGGTGGGGAACGCGAGGCCGGGCGGCGATGGGCTCGAAGTTGACCTCGGCGACCGCGGTCACGCCGCACTCGAGGCGCTCGGCGAGACCCGTCTCGACCTGGCCCAGGCAGCCCGCAACCTGGCCATCGAGGCGCAGCACCAGCGCTCGGCCCGGGTGGAGGCCCTCGACGGGGACCTGGTCGAACTCGACGGGCATGCCAGCGATGCGCTCAGCCACCAGCGCGACCACCCCCTTCAGCTCCAGCAGGGCGCTCCGCACGGCGCCGGCTGAAACCTGTCGCGCCCCCGAGCCCAGCTGGATCGCGAAGCCGAGGACCCGCGCCTCCGTGGGCAGCTCAGCTCCGCCGGCGGGCCAGAACACCCGCGCCAGCTCGAAGACGCGGGCGCCCTCCACGCCCCACGCGAGGTTGCGCGCGGCCACCGTCGCCAGCCCCGGCAGCAGCGAGGTGCGCAGCGTCTGCTGGTCCAGCGCCATCGGGTTGGCAAGGCGAAGGCGCTCGACCGGGAAGACGCCCATGTCGGGGTCGGCCGCGGCCGCGAAGGACTGGGTGATGACCTCGTCGAAGCCGGCGCCCATTGCCAGCTCCCGGCCGTCCCACTCCGGGTCCGCCGCCGCGAGCACGCGGGTGAGCGGCAGGCGCCGACCCGGGAGCGTGCTGGGCAGCGCGTTGTAGCCGCGGACCCGGCCCACCTCCTCCACCAGGTCCACCGGCAGCGCAACGTCCAGCCGGAAAGGAGGCGGGGTGACCACCAGCTCGTCGCCGTCGGTTTCGACCCCGAAGCGCAGCCGGTGGAGGATGTCGACGACCTCCTCGGCCGGCACCTCGTCGCCCAGCGTCGCCCCGAAGAAGCCGGCGGCCACGCGCACCGGCTCGACCCGGGCCCGCTGGATGTAGACCTCCACGGGCGGGCTCACGGGCCCGGCGCCGGCCACGTCCTGCAGGAGCTCGGCCAGGCGAGCGGCTGCCACCGGGACGATCTCGGGGTGGAGCTGCTTCTCGAACCGGGTGGAGGCCTCGGTGCGCACGCCGAGACGGCGGCTGGTGGCGCGCACGCTGGTGCCGAGGAAGTTGGCCGCCTCCACCACGACCCGGGTGGTGGTTGCCGAGACCGCGCTGTCGGCGCCGCCGATGATCCCCGCGATCGCCACCGGACCCCTGCCGTCGGCGATCGTCAACATGTCGGCATCCAGCGCACGCGTCCGCCCGTCGAGGCAGGCGATGGTCTCGCCGGCGCGGGCGCGGCGGACCGTGATGCCGTCCTGGAGACGGTCGGCGTCGAAGACGTGCAGCGGCTGGCCCAGCTCGAGCATCACGTAGTTGGCGGCGTCGACCGCGTTGCTGATGGGCTTCTGGCCGACGGCTCGCAGGCGGCGTTGCATCCACGGCGGGGACGGGCCGATCGCCAGGCCGTCGAGCACCCGCGCCTGGTAACGGG
>JAXDLV010000013.1:0-8845 GCA_034666445.1 Chloroflexota bacterium
GCCCGAGGCGGGCGGCGGTCTCGGGCGTGGGGACGACCGAGGGGGTTGCTGTCGCACTGGGCCCGGCCATCGCGGTGCCACCGTCAGCCCCTGGGCTGCTCGCGACCAGCGGGCCGCTGGCCGGGGACATCGCGACGGAACCCGAGGCGACCGTGGGCGCGGCCGATGGGGGTTGGGCCCGCCCCGACGTCGACCCCGGCGCGCTCGCGAAGATCGCGAGGCCACCGGGCCCCGCCGCCTGGACCGCCAGGGACCCCGTGAGGGACCCGGCGAGGACGACGAGGGCGACGAGGCGGGCAACCATGACCTGTCAGACTCTGGGAGCGGGCGTTGTGACAAAGGCGGAGGCCGCTGCACGAGCTGGTAACGCCATGGCACAGTTCGGTGTCGCCCAACTGCAGGACGGAGAACAAACACGGTTTGACGATCGCGCTGGACGCGGCCAGGGGGCCGCTCGACGCCCAGGCCGCGGCTGAGGAGGACTTCTCGGCCTTCTTCGCCGCGCGGTACCACGAGACCCTTGGCCTGGTCGCGCTCAGCTGCGGCAGTCCGAGCCTCGCCGAGGACGTGACCCAGGAGGCCTTTGCCCGCGCGCTGGACAGGTGGGCCAGGGTGGGTCAGATGGCGCGGCCCGACCGCTGGGTGCTGAAGGTGGCCTCCAACCTCGTGGTCGACCACCTCCGCAAGACCCGGCGCGAGGCCACCCTGGACGGTGGCCTCGAGGCCCGGGCGGATGACCACGTGGAGCGCATCTGGATCGACCACAACCTCGATCGGCTGACGCCGATGCAGCGCACCGTGATGCTGCTGCGCCACCGCGACGGCCTGCGCGTGGACGAGGTCGCGGTGGCGATCGGCCGCTCGGTGGAAACCGTACGGACCCACCTCCGGCTGGGGCGGCGGCGGATGCGCGAGCTGTGCGGGGACGAGCGATGAGGGAGATTGACCCCGGCGTCCGCCAGGCTGCCCGCCGCCTTGGCCGCGACATCGCCCCCGACCTCGCCCAGGCGGCGGCCGCGGTGGAGCGCCGCGCCGGGAGGACCGCGGCCACGCGGCGTACCCGTCGGGGCGCCTGGCTGCGCGCGTCGCCGCTGGCGGCAGTCGCCGTGGCGGCGCTGGTGGCCCTGCCTGTCCTGGCCTCCCACGGGGCGACCGCTCCGTCGCCGTCCGTAACCGGCGCGCCGGTGGCCGCGGCACCCCCGACCGGGGTCGAGGCCGTGCGTGGTGATCCTGCTCCCGATGCCGCCGCCTACGCCCCCGCCGTGACCCTGACCCAGCCGGCCGTTCCCGTGCCGGCCGGCGCCGGGCCGCTTCCCGCGTGTGGCGACGGCGACCTCCTGGTGGAGACCGCGTTCGACCGCGACGCGTACGCGTTCGGCTCCGCGAGCGTGGTCACGCTGGTGCTGGACAACACCGCAGAGCGGGCCTGCCGTGTGGACACCGACCCGTGCGCGTCGGGGATCAGGGTGGCGGACGTCACCGGGGCGATCGTGTATGACAGCGAGGCCACCCACCCCTACGTCTGCCAGGGTGCCGGTGGGGCGGCCCCCGCGGGGGCGGTCTCCGGGGCGCTGGCACCCGGCCAGCGCATGAGCCTCAGCTTCACCTGGGCGCTCCAGGGGTGCGGCGCGAGCGTGGCGGGGGCCGCCTGTCGCGAGCTGTCAGTCGGCCGCTATGAGGTGACAGGCTTCTGGGCCCGCACCCCCGGCGCTGACGCACCGCCGGTCCGCAGCCTGCCCCGCCACCTGGTCGTAGCCTGACCTGAGGCCGGGCTCACCCCGGGGCCCGACTCACCCTTTTTGGGGTGCTGGTGCGTCTGGATAGGAAAGGCGACCACGCCGGCACGTGCCCGGGCGCCAGGCAAACGGGGAGAGAACTTTGCGAACCACTGGGTTGATCGGCGTGATCGCGGCGGGCGCCACCGTGCTGGCGGCGTGCGGCTCGTCCAGCGGGACCGCCGGCGCTGACAGCGTCACCATCGTGCTCAACACGCCGTCCGGCAAGATGCCGTTCATCGGCACGTTCACGCAGCAGGGGGCCAAGCTGGCCGCCGACGAGATCAACAAGGCCGGCGGCATCACTGTGGGTGGCAAGAAGTACCAGGTCAAGCTGCTGGCGCTGGACAACGGGCTGTCGTCCACCACATCAATGGACAACGTCAAGCGCGCTGTTAGCGAGAAGGCCGTCGCCATCATCGATGACGGCTACACGGCCAGGGACACGGCCAAGATCGCCGGCGACGCGGGCATCCCGATCATGGTCGACTGGGACACGACCGCCGAGCTCATCGACCCCACGGCGCGGCCGAACGTCTACCGGATCGCGCCGCCCAACGACTCGCTGTCGGAGCACCTGGCCGCCTACGTTGCCCCCAAGGGCCTGAAGCTGGCGATCGTCCACGACGACACGGAGTACGCCGATGACGGCGTCAAGCACCTCACCGAGGACTTCGGCAAGGCGAATGCCAGGTTCGATGCGGACATCGAGCTGCCGTCGTCGGCCACCGGCTACGCCACCCAGGCTCTCCAGGCCAAGCAGTCCGGGGCGACCGGGATCGTGCTGTGGGCCCAGGCCCCGGCCCTGGCGCAGTTCGTCAAGGACTACCGCGCGGGCGGTGGCACCGCCAAGATCTTCAGCGGCGCCAATGCCGAGGACCCGATCGTCCGCAGCCAGAATGCCGACCACCCGGAGTACATCGAGGGCCTGACCTACGCCACCTTCCGGATCACCACCGAGGGCGGCCCCGAAGCCTGGAACGCCTTCCGGGGCAAGTACGAGGACGCCGCGCTGAACAACGGCGAGGGCGAGGAGAAGCTCGACTTCAAGACCCCCAAGGGCCGTACCGTGGTCCAGCCGCCCGATTGGCAGATCTTCCCGTACGACATGGTCTACCTGGTGAAGGCCGCGCTGGAGAAGGCGGGCACCGTGGACACGTCCGGCAACAAGCTGATCGACGCGCTCAACGGCATCACGATCAAGAGCGCCAACGGCGACAACCGCGGGTGGACCAAGGACCTCCACGAGGGGGTGGTCGATGACGACATCTACTTCGCCAGCTTCGTCGACATGAAGTTCAAGCCGGTCCAGGACGACCCCCTCTCGAAGACCCTTCCGCCCCTGGACCAGGAATAGCAGGCGCCGGGTCCGGCCGACACTCTCCCCGTTGGCCGGGCCCAGCTTTTCTCCAGCTCGCCGAGCCGCTCAGTCGATGAGGGCGGCGAGCACCAGCCGGCGCACCAGCTCGCGGTGGCGGCGCCGGGCAGGTAGCGCCGGGGTGTGCGTCATCAGCACCACCGCAAGCTCGCGGCGCGGGTCGGCCCACCAGTACGTACCCCCGGCGCCGGCCCACGTGTAGTCGCCCGGCGTCCCAGCGAGGGCGGCGTGGCCGTCGCGGCGCACGGCCACACCCAGGCCAAAGCCATAGCCCGCCAGCGTGGGCTCATCGCCGCCGATGCGGCTGACGTCGACCCCGGGGCCGAGCTGGTCGCGGGTCATCTCGGCGACGCTGCCGGGACGTAGCACCGTCGCGTCGCCCAGCGCGCCCCCCGCCACCAGCATCGCTGCGAAGCGCAGGTAGTCACCCGCGGTGGTCACGGCGCCCGCGCCGCCGGAGTCGAAGCGCGCCCGGCCCAGGTCGGGCAGGGCCTGGGGCGCGCCGGTGTCGGGGTCGATCGCCAGCGGCCGCGCGTACCGCTCGGTGTCGGCGGGGCGGAGTCCGAAGCCCGTGTCCTCCATGCCCAGCGGCAGCAGCAGGCGCCTGGCCATAAGGTCGCGTAGCGGCCCGCCTGACACGCGCTCCAGCAGGAGCCCGAGCACGTCGATGCCGAAGCCGTAGTGCCACAGCGCCCCCGGCTGGTTGAACAGCGGCAGCCGGGCGATACGGGCGAGGAACTCGGCGCCGTCGAGGTCGGTCATGCCGTTGCCGAAGGCCTCCGCGTAGAGGCGGTGGACAGGGCTGCCCTCGAGGAAGCCCTCGACCATCCCCGCCGTGTGGGTGGCGAGGTGGCGGAGCGTCAACGGCCGGGCCAGGGGCACCCGCCGCAGGTCGGCGCCGACGGCCTCACCCACCTCCAGCCCGGCGAGCTCCGGGAGGTGGGCGGTGACCGGGTCGTCGAGCGCGATCGCGCCGCCCTCCACCAGCGTCATCGCGGTGGCGACCGTCAAGGGCTTGGTCATGGAAGCCGCCCAGAACAGCGTGTCGAGGGTCATGGGGACCTCGGCGGCGGCGTCGCGGTACCCGTACGTCGCGAGGTGCGCCACGCGGCCGCGGCGCGCGACGCCCAGCACCGCGCCGGGGATCAGTCTCCGGTCGATCTCATCCCGCAGGGCGTCGTCGAGGCGGCGCAGCCCGTGGGCGGACACACCGACCTCGGCGGGCTCGGCGCGCGGCAGCGGGGCGTCCCGTGGATAGGGCACCCGGAGATGTTGTCAGAGCCGCCCGGGCGGCGCCCTGGGCTAGTTTCCCGGGCGCTCCCGGCGCCAGCGCGCGATCCACATCGGGATCAGCGTGGCGACCATTGAGGGGGTCACGTCGGCCTTGAGCACGCAGTCGACAGCCCCCAGCTGGCGACCCCGGCGGGCGAGGTCGTCGTCGGCCCAGTTGCTGAAGATCACCACCGGGATGTCGGTCAGGCCGGGCGGCTCCTCGGCGGTCACCCTGGCCAGGACCTCCAGGCCGTTGAGGCCGCCGAGCTGCTGGTCGAGCAGGACTATGTCGGGGTGCTGGGTGGTCATGGTCTTCAGCGCCTGGTCACCTGAGCTGGCGACCAGGACCCTGTAGCCCTTGGAGCCGAGGCCCAGCGTGTAGAGGTCCGCGATCGTCTTGTCGTCCTCGACGAGCAGCACCGCGACATCGGTGCCTGCCGGCTTCCTGCTCAACTTGGTCCCCCTCGACGGTGCTACACGTGGGGCTCCTCGCCGAGTCGCCCCGCCCCGATATATACCACGAGACCTGGTGGACCCTCCCTTGGGAGGGGCACGAACCGTCCTGATGGATGGGGGACCTGGCCACGCGGCCGCCCAGAGTGGGGTGGTGACCATGTTGGTAAAGCGTCCCCCGCGCATCCAGGCATGGCACCTCTACGCCGCCCTGGCGGCGGGCATGGCCCTGGCCTACCTGGTGCTGCCGACGGGCAGCGTCCCCCAGGCGGCCGTCTTCATGGCGGCGGAGTTCGAGGTGGTGGTGGTGCTGGGCGCCACCGCGCTACGCGCGACCAAAGCCTCGGACCGCGCGATCTGGGCAATGCTGGCGCTGGGGCAGGCAGTGAGCCTGGCCGGAAACTTGAACTGGTATTGGGCCCCTGTCGCCTGGGGGGCCATGTCGGAGTTCCCCTCCATAGCTGACGCGATGTTCCTGGGCTCGTACGGCATATCAATCGTCGCCGTCGCCTACATCATTCGTAAGCGCAGCCGTGGCAATGGGTGGGGTCCCCTGGCTGACGCCGGGATCATCACCGCCGCTGTGGCCGGCCTGTCGTGGGCCTACCTTATCGAGCCCAATCTCATGTCCGAAGGCCTGACGGCCCATGCGAAGGCTGTCGCGGTCGCTTACCCGGTGACGGACCTCGTGATGTTCACACTGGTGGTCCGTCTCGTGGCGACCGGCAGGCACCTTCCGTCAGCCTGGCTGCTTGCCTGCTGGGGAGGTTCGCAGCTCATTGGTGACACCCTGTTTGCCGCCTCCAGTGTTGCTGGCAGCTTCAGCTTTGGGGGTCCGTATTTCCTGGGTTGGCTGGTCGCCTACGGCTTCATTGGGACCGCGGCGTTTCATCCCTCCCGTCGCAACCTGATATCCCACGTCGACGTTCTCGCCGGACGCGTCACCAACGGGAAGATGGCTTTCCTTGCCATCGCGGTGGTGATGGCACCGGTATTCATGGTGCTGGTCGGTTTCGACGACGCCGTCGACGGTTACGTCTTCGGCGGCATCGCCACGGCGATTTTCCTGCTGGTCTTCACACGCATGGCCGGGGTCGTCTCCAGCCTGGGCAGGGCCGAATCCCTCTCCCGTCACCTCTCCCTGCACGACCCGTTGACAGGGCTTCCCAACCGGGCCCTGGTGGGCGATCGGACAGTTCAGGCCCTCTCTGAAATCACCCGCAGCAACCAGCCGGTTTCGTTCCTGGTTATCGACCTTGACGAGTTCAAACAGGTGAACGACAGCTTCGGGCACGATTCGGGTGACCGTCTGCTGCGACAGGTTGGCGAAAAGCTCAAAAGCTGCATTCGGCCAAGCGACACCGCGGCCCGCTGGGGCGGGGATGAGTTCTGTGTTCTTCTGCCGGGTGCGGATGAAACGGCCGCGGTGGTCGTTGCGAGACGGATGCTTAACGAGCTGGTCACGCCCGTGCAGAGGGACGGCAAGGAGCTTTCCACCGGTGCGAGTGTGGGGATAGCGACGTGCAGCGGTGGCGCCATGACCGCGGAGGAGCTCTTCAGGAATGCCGACGACGCGCTCTATGCGTCAAAGGCCGCCGGCAAACGGCGGTACCAGGTCTTCAAACCGAGCATGCATGGGGTTGCGCTTCAAACCCTCGAACTGAGACTGGACCTGGAGCGAGCGATCGGAGCCGACGAATTCGAGGTCGACTACCAACCGATCATCAACCTGGGAGACGGGGACGTGGTCGAGGTGGAGGCCTTGGTGCGTTGGAACCATCCCCATCGGGGCCGCCTGGCGCCGCTCGAGTTCATCAGCCTCGCCGAAGAGAGCGGCCTCATAGTTCCACTGGGGGACCTCGTCCTTCGCAAGGCATGCGCGCAGGTCGCTGAGTGGCAGCGGATGTACCCGTCCGCCGCGCAGCTCAAGCTGAGCGTGAACGTCTCGCCCCGGCAATTGGTGGAACCCGGTTTCCGGGACCGGGTGGTCCAGGTCCTGCGCGAAACAGGACTACGACCAATGCACCTGGTTTGCGAGGTGACCGAGCGCGGCATGGTGGATGAGGCGTCTGAAGCCGTCCCGGTGCTCGCCTCGCTGCGTGAAGCGAGCATCAGGGTGGCTATCGACGATTTCGGTACGGGGTATTCATCGCTCAGATACCTGACAGAGCTGCCGGCGGACATCGTTAAGATCGACGCCTCGTTCGCTCGTCGCGCTTCAACCGAGGAGGAGCGGGCCTTCGTGCTCTCCATAGTCCGTGTGATCGAGACGATTGGACTGCAGACGGTGGCGGAAGGCATCGAAACCCGAGAGCAGGCGGAGTACCTCCACGCGATGGGCTGTGACAGGGGCCAGGGCTACTACTTCGCGCGGCCCATGGACGCCACTGCATTCAGCCGGCTCCTCGGTGGAGGCGACAGGTTCCCGGTCGGCGAGCGCGAGGCTGATGGCCACGTCCACCTCGTGGAGACGGTGGCGGCCCCCTCTGAAAAAGCCCCCGTCGGTGGGCGGGCGGTACCATCCCTACTCGCGCCGACGTAGCTCAGGGGTAGAGCAACGGTTTCGTAAACCGTCGGTCGGGAGTTCGAATCTCCCCGTCGGCTCCACCTTCATGTATAGGTTCGGGACCTGGGCGACAGTTCGCCTTCGGTTCCTGCTTTACATGGCTTCGGCAGGCGCTTTACATCGACTTCGGTACCTGCTTGACACTCCCTCACATGAGGGATATGAGCGTGACCGAACAGAGGTACCAAGCAGTTCTGGCCGTAGTCGGTGACGGACGCACCGTGAGCGACGTGGCGGCGCAGTGGAGAGTTAGCCGGCAGACCGTGCATGCGTGGCTGTCGCGGTATGAGGCGGACGGCCTGGAGGGGCTGGCGACGAAGTCGTCGCGCCCGGCCCACTGCCCTCACCAGATGCCCGGCGAGGTGGAGGCGAAAGTGCTGGAGATGCGGCGCACCCATCGCTACTGGGGCGCCCACCGGCTCGTGCTCGAGCTCGCCAAGAAGGGCGTTGTGCCGCTGCCGTCCGAGTCCGCGGTGTACCGCTGTCTGCTGCGGGCGGGTGTCATCGACCAGAGCCTGCGGCATCGCCGCCGCGAGAACTGGAAACGCTGGGAGAGGGGTGTGCCCATGGAGCTCTGGCAGTTCGACGTGGTCTGGGGGTTCCTGCTCCGGGACGGCACGGCGGCCAAGGCACTGACAGGGCTGGACGACCACTCCCGCTTCTGCGTCTCCGCGCGTCTCATGCCGCGGGAGCGAACCCAGCTGGTCTGTGACGGCTTCCAGCTTGCGCTCACTACCTTCGGGGTCCCCGAGCAGGTTCTGACCGACAACGGCAAGGTGTTCACCGGCAAGTACGGCCACCCGCCGGTCGAGGTCCTCTTCGACCGGATCTGCCGCGAGAACGGGGTAGAGCACATCTTGACCAGGCCGGCCAGCCCGACCACCACCGGGAAGATTGAACGCTTCCACCGCACCATGCGGCTCGAGTTCGATACGACCCAGGTTTTCAGCAGCCTGCCGGTGGCGCAGCAGGCCCTGGATGAGTGGGTCAGCTACTACAACTCCGAGCGTCCCCACCAGGCCCTCGACGACCAAACCCCGCTGAGCCGGTTCCAGGGCCAGCCTGCGGAGCCGAGGAAAGTCGTGCCGAGAGCAGAGCGAGACGGCGACCAGTGGGTCAGTCGGCGAATTGCCGCCAATGGAACGATCACCGTCGGCTACCAGCAGTTCAGCGTCGG
Organism: Chloroflexota bacterium; assembly: GCA_034666445.1. Lineage (GTDB taxonomy): Bacteria > Chloroflexota > Dormibacteria > DASZGP01 > DASZGP01 > JAXDLV01. The sequence goes on from JAXDLV010000013.1 coordinate 8,622, forward strand.
CAAGAACTGGAGCGGGAGCGCCTGCGACGTGCTGGTCACCGACCAGGTGCTTCAGTGCTGGGTCGGCAATGAGTTGCTCAAGACGGTCGCCCGCAGCAGCCGGGGAGAGATTCGAAAGAAGCACGCCGAGGGAACCGCGCCGCGCTAATCTGCAGTCGTTATTCAGCCCGGAGTGTCAAGGAGCTACCGAAGGTCGTCCGTCAAGTAGCTACCGAAGCTCTATA
>JAXDLV010000014.1:0-8068 GCA_034666445.1 Chloroflexota bacterium
GCGAGGAAGCGGCGGGCGACCTCAAGCCGCGCCTGGTCGGGATCAACGGCGGGCCGCTCGCCAAGCCAGCTGGCCGGGGAGGTGAAGGCGACGTTCTGGCCGCTGCCAGGGCCGAAGCACAGCTCACCGCGGTACGACGCGGGTTTGAGGAACATTCCCCAGCTACCCCGCACGCGCTCGCCCAGGGCGGCGCTCTTCGTCCGGCGGGCGACCTCCGCGCCCAGCTCCGCCCGGGTAAGGACAGCGCCGTCGAGCGCCACCGCCACGGCCGCGAGCAGGCGGTCCAGGTCCTCCCTCGACATCTCCCACGCTCGCAGCCAACCCGGGGCCAGGTAGTGGCGGTACTCGTTCAGCACCGGCTGGTAGGTCCAGTAGTCGTCGGCGGCCAGCAGGTGGAGGGTGCCGCGCATCGCCCAGGTCTTGACCATGGCACGGTCCTGCCACAGTGCGCGCTCCACGGCGTCCCGCGGCAGGTCCTCGACGCGGGCCCACAGCGCCAGCTCTGTCGACGACATCACCTGGGCCTGCAGGCCGCTGAGCCGGCGGGTGACGTCGAGCATCCCGCCCGCTTTCACGCGTTTGTCGAGGTGGTGGCGGCGCGCCCGCCAGGCCATCGCCTGGCGCCAGGCCAGGCGGGCGGCGGGACGGGGCGTGGCCGCCCTGGCGGGGCTCAACCGGGACGGCCGCTTGGGGCTGGGGGCATCGTGAGATTAAATGGCCTGATGGTGGCCGCCTGAAACGCCTCGCCCTCGGCCTCGCCCTGGTGGTGCTGGCGCTGGGCAGCTGCTCGGTGCGGTTCCCGCTGGCCCAGGCCAGCCCCACGCCGACGCCCGCGGCCAGTCCCGTCGCCGGCGGCACGCTGGCGTGGTCTGACTGTCGCGACGGCGTCGAATGCGCCTCGCTGGACGTGAAGCTCGACCGTTCCAACCCCGCGGCCGGCACCATCACCCTGGACCTCGCCCGGCTCGCCGCCCGGCCCGGGGGCAATCGGATCGGCACTCTCCTGGTCAACCCCGGCGGGCCGGGCGAGTCAGGGATCAGGTTCCTGCGCGGCGCCGCCCGCCTGCTGGACCCCTTCCGGGAGCGCTTCGACGTGCTCTCGTGGGACCCCCGTGGCGTCGGCGGGAGCGACATTCTCCAGTGCGAGCCCGGGCCTGACCTGGAGCGCTACCTGGGCACCGACCCGGTGGTCGACGACCCCGCCGAGCGCGGGGCCTGGATCGACGTGAACCGGGCCTACGCCGCCGGCTGTGGGAGCAACGGCAAGAGGATCCTGCCGTTCCTCGGCGCCCGCGACGTCGCGGAGGACATGGACGATATCCGCGCCGCCGTGGGTGACGACAAGCTCAGCTACCTGGGGATCTCCTACGGCACCATGCTGGGCCTGACGTACGCCGACGCCCACCCGGAGCGCATCCGCGCCATGGCCCTCGATGGCGCCATCGACCCGGCCCTCGGGGCGCTCGACCTGGTCAAGCAGCAGGGCCTGGGCTTCGAGGCCGAGCTGAACGACTTTCTCGCCTTCTGTGCCGGCGACACCACCTGCGCCATCCACTACGGCGGCAACCCGCGGGCGGTGCTCGACAGGGTCATCGCGGAGGCCGACCGCAACGGCATCCCCGCCGGCGGCCGACGCGTGACGGCCGGGATCATCTACTACTCGCTGGCGGTCGGCCTCTACTCCCGCGGCAGCTGGCCCGGCCTCGCGGGGGCGATCGCCCGCGGGGCGAACGGTGACGGCGGCACCCTGCTCAGCCTCGCGGACCTCTACTTCCACCGCCACACCGACGGCAGCTACGACCCCCTGTTCGACGTGTACACCGCGGTCACCTGCATCGACCGGCCCACGCCCACCGACATCACGGAGTTCGACAGGCTGGCCGATTCGCTCGCAGGCTCGGCGCCCCACTTCGGCCGCGCCATCGCCTGGCAGTCGCTGCCCTGCGCCTACTGGCCGGTACCGCCGACCGGCGCGGCGGGCCCGGTCAGCGCCCCCGGCTCACCACCGATCCTGGTCATCGGTGGCACCGGCGATCCCGCCACGCCCTACGAGATGAGCGTGTCAGTTGCCAAGCAGCTGGCCCACGGCGTCCTCCTCACCCGCAACGGCGGCGGCCACCCCTCGATCGACAAGAGCCAGTGCGTCCGCGACGCGGTCCAGGGCTACCTCTTCTCGCTCACGACACCGCCGGACAAGACGACGTGCGACTAGCGCTCCGCCATAGGCCGAGGGGACCGGCAGGCTCCGCTCGCGCTTAGCGATCGCCGGCGAGGCGGCACCGCCCCGACTCAGTCCCGGCGCCTTGACAGGAGCTCGGTGATGGCAAACACCAGGACGGTTGCGGCCAGCCAGGCGACGTGGAAGCCGAGCTGCTCCCGGCTGGTCCCGGCCAGGTCCGCGATGACGAGCGCAACGGGGAAGGAAAGGGCGAGCGCCAGGGCCGTGTACCTGGTGCGCCGACCAGTTTGGAGGCCATAGCGCACTGGTATTGCCATGAACCTCACCAGTGCGAACAGGTCGATGAAGATCAGCCCAAAGATCGCGAGAGTCGGCGGGTACACCCGGTCGAGGTGAGCCGAGTTGTTGGCCAGGTACAGCAACATCGTCCCGGCGCCCGCCCACAACAATGACGCCAGTGAAGGATGGCCCCGCACCCACCGATCAAATCCGCCCACGCGCCCAATGTAGCCCCGGAAAGGACCAATAGCGGTCCCGGCCAGTTCCGTCCAAAGTCGTCGAGCGCGCCCCGAGGAAGCAGCGCCCGGACCCATCCCGGCCCATGCGCCGTAGGGCTGCAGGCATATCGCGCGGCTCCGATGTCGCACGACCGCCAGGGCGAATGTGGAGCGACCGGAGAAGCGAGCGCACAGCTTCGGTGCGGACGGCGGTCGCGGAAGAGCCCGGCGCCCGATAGCCCCTTCCACGGTCGCCGTCAAGGCGGCGCCGGGACTGAGCCCAGGCGGTCGTGCGGCAGCGGCGCGGCCCCACGCTCTCCGCCGGCTGTCCCTACGAGCGAACAACCAGCAGGGAGCGCCCGTCCCCCCCGAAACGGGCGCCCCCGCCGGTCTGTCATGGCGGCGCCGGCAGGGCTCGAACCGTCAGTTCCCCGGCCTGACGGGAGCCCATCGCCGGCGGCCGGCGCTCAAGCGGCGCCGGCGCCCGCCAGGACCTCCTGCCTCTCCGCGCCGTTGGCGTCTTCCTCGCCGGCCGGCTTGGGGCTGAGCATCTTCATCTGGTCCGCGACCACCTCGGTGGTGTAGCGGCGCAGGCCGTCCTTGCCCTCCCACTCGCGGGTGCGGAGCTTGCCCTCGATGTAGACGAGCCGGCCCTTGCGCAGGTAGTCGGCGCAGATATCGCCGAGCTTCCCGAACGCCACGACCGAGTGGTATTGGACCTCCTCCTTGCGGGAGCCGTCCTCGTCCTTGCGGTACTCGCTGGTCACGAGCCGGAGGTTGGCGAGCCTGCCGCCGCTGGCGGTGTCGTGGACCTCGGGATCGCGGGTGAGGCGGCCGATGATGGTGACCCTGTTGACCATGTGGATGTCCTCCCTGTTACGCCACCGGCGACGCGCCGGTGGATCCTGTGGATGCCCTGGGGACCGCGAACAGCCCCGGGAAGGCCGAGGCCGGGTCGACGGGTTCGCCGTCGCGGCGTACCTCGAAGTGCAGGTGCGGGCCGGTGCTTGCGCCGGTGCTGCCCTCCGCGCCGATGACCTGCCCGGCGGTGACCCGCTCGCCGGGGGCGACATCGACCCGCCCGAGGTGGCCGTACAGGCTGAGCAGACCGCCGTCATGGGTGATGAGCACGTGGAGCCCGTAGCCCCCGGTGAGGACCACCTGGGCGAGCCCGGGCAGCACGGCCCGGACCGGCATCCCCGTGGGCGCCACCATGTCCACCCCGGCATGGAAGTGCGGGCACGCGCCGCGCGCGGGCTCGAGGTAGAAGCCCGTGCAGCCGAAGCCCTGGCTGACGCTCCAGTGGGCCATCGGGGCCGCCACCCCGTCGACAATGGCCAGCCCGTCGTCGCGAGCGCCAGCCACCACCGCGGTGAGCAGCACTGCGAACAGGGCGGGGACCGCGAGGGCCAGGCCCACCGCGCCCAGCAGCACCCTGGTCACGGGCCGCCGGTTGCTCCACGCCAGCAGGGCCAGCCGCAGGCCACCGATGGGGAACATCAGTCGGCCGCCGGGTGGGCGCGGGCGCGACCATGCGAGGCGGTGCTGATGGTCTTCTCGAGCGCGTGCTCGGCGTGCTTTGCCCAGGCGACAACCTTCGACTCGATCTTGCTGGACGCATGGAGCGCGCCGGGCACCTTCAGGACCAGGAAGAGCGCCAGCAGCCCGTGGACCGCCGAGAACGGTGACCGGTCCTCGAGCAGCAGCACGAACGCCGTCCGCAGCACCAGCACCTGGATCGCCTGGGTGAACACCGTCGCCAGGAACAGGCGCCGCCACGCCGTGACATAGGTGTGCGTCTCGGGCAGGAGCATGCAGGCGAAGACCAGCGGCGCGCCCCCGATGAGGAAGACGAGCAGCAGGTTGCGGGCGACCGACGCCGCCGCCAGGACCAGGAACATGAGCGCGGTGACCAGCGCCAGTAGCCCGACGAGCAGGTTGCCGTCGGGGAGCATCACCAGCGCGGTCCAGAGGTTGGCCGGCTGGTCGATCGCCAGTCCCAGGTCAAAGGTCCAGAACGCGTGCACCGCGGCGTTGTTGAGGTCGATGGCCCCCTGCATCAGCGGCAGGCCGAAGTTGACCAGCGCCGCAACCAGCAGGAGCCGCGGGAGCATCGCGCGCAGGTCGTACCGCGACTGGTAGCCCCGCTCCCAGATGCTGCGCAGCATCGCGTACACGACCACACCGCCGAGCGCGGCGTTGGCCATCGCACTGCACAGCCCGTAGAGCCCGCGCAGCACCCGGTTGTCGATGAAACGGCACGGTGCGTCGGTTTGGAAGACCAGGCCCCCGCTCCCGACGTGCACCTGCATGCAGCCCTCCCCGCCGCTTAGGTTGCCGGTCCAAAGGAAGTAGCGCTCGAGCACCTGGTCGCTGATTGATCGCAGTCCCGTCAGCAGCTCGTTGACCAGCCCCAGGATCATCCGCACCGCCAGGGCGGGGTCCAGCAGGTGGGCCGGGTCAGGCAGCGCCGGCAGCGCCGGGATCGGATCGACCGGGATCATCTCGGCTCAGTGCACCGAGCCCGCGGAAACCAGCGCCCTGACGAGGACGGTGGCCAGCTCGACGCCGAGGGTGCCGAAGACGATGCGCCCGATCCAGCGCTTCGACTCCATCACGCTGCGAGCGTCGACGGCGACCATCTTCCAGAGGAAGGCAGCCACGAACGCGAGGCCACCGATGCTCGCGACGAGCGCCTGCCCGATCGCGATCCAGCGGTCGACCAGGGCCTGCAGGACGGTGACATCGCCCACGCTAGCGGCCCTGGGCGGCGTTGACCGCCGGCAGCACACGCCCGAGCAGGTACTCCCGCACGCCGTCAACGAGGACCTGGATGGCGCGGGTCTCCTCTCGGTAGAGCAGGAGGTCCTCGCGGCCAAGCGCTGTGAAGAAGTCGCCGCCGGGGAGGCCCGGGAAGCCAGGGAGCCGCGGGCCGGGCTGCCGTGCGCCGGGTTCAGCGCCCGCCGCCCAGGGGATGCCCAGCACGTCGGGTGGCGCCGGAAGCGTGATTGGCGGCGCGGTCAGGACGGGCACCTGCAGCCCGTCCCTGGCGACCAGCTGCCAGCCGGCAAACGCCGCGGCGACACCTATTGCGACCTCCGCCGCGAGCACGAGATACCGCCACCTTGATGTGAGTACCCGAATGTTCTGCACGTCCCCCCTCCACTGCTACATGTCCCGCACCGTTGTGTGCTTGCCGGTGCAATATCTCAGGACTGTATACCCGAGAACGTGGTTTTGTCAAGGCAAAGATCCGGGAGGCGCAACACCATCCCCCTCAAGCGCCAATGGGGATAGCAGTTATACTGATACCGTCACTATCACTTAGGACAGGAGGCAGCCGCCATGGGTGAGGTCAAGAACAAGGTCGAAGGAACCGTCAAGGAAGCCGCTGGGAAGGCCATCGGCGACAACGAGATCGAGGCCCGCGGTCGCGGTCAGAAGACCGTCGGCGAGGTCCAGGGTGGGGTCCGCGAGGTCAAGGGCAAGGTCGAAGAGGCGATTGGCAAGGCCGTCGGCAGCCCCAGCCGCGAGGCCAGCGGCAAGGCCAAGCAGGCCTGATCCGGCGGCCGCACCGGCGGCCGTCTAGTGGTGCCGGCGGTCCTCCATGTAGCGAGGGCCGCCGCTGCGCCCCGGCCGGGTGACGGCCCCCATGCTGGCGGAGGACACCAGCGCCGCGTACTTCGCGAAAACGCCTGACCGGTAGCGCGGCGGGGGCGGCTCCCAGCTGTCGAGCCGAAGCGCCAGCTCCTCCTCGGAAACGCCCAGCTTGAGCTGGCGGCCGGGGATGTCGAAGGTGATCATGTCGCCCTCCTGGACGGCCGCGATCGGGCCACCCCGGGCCGCCTCGGGGGTGACGTGCCCGGCCAGCAGCCCGAGGGATGCGCCGCTGAAGCGCCCGTCGGTCAGCAGCGCCACCTTATCCAGGAGCCCCGCTCCCACGATCGCGCTGGTGACGCCCAGCATCTCGCGCATCCCCGGTCCGCCCGCGGGCCCCTCGTTGCGGATCACGAGCACGTCCCCGGGCTGGATCCGCTGCTCGCTGACGGCGGCAAAGGCGTCCTCCTCGCGCTCGAAGACGCGCGCCGGCCCGGTGTGGGTGACGCGCTGGTGCCCGGCGAGCTTGACGACGCAGCCGTCGGGGGCCAGGTTGCCGCGCAGGATCGCGATGCCCCCCGTTGGCTTGAGCGGGTTGTCCAGTGCCCGCACCACCTCCTGGCCGTCGGTCTCGATCGACTCCGCCGCTATCTCGGCCAGCGTCCGGCCGTCGACATTGGGCGCGTCGCCATGCACCAGCCCGGCCTCCACGAGGCGCTTGCCCAGGACCCCCAGGCCGCCGGCCGCGTGGAGGTCGGTGGCCACGAACGCGCCGCCCGGTCGCAGGCTGGCGAGGATCGGCGTGCGCGAGGAGATGCGCTCGAAGTCGTCCAGCTCCAGCTTCACGCCCGCCTCGTGGGCGATCGCGAGAAGGTGGAGCACCGCGTTGGTGGAGCCGCCGGTGGCGGCGAACGACGCGATGGCGTTCTCGAGCGCGTCGCGCGTGATGATCGACGCCGGCCGCACGTCGCGCTCCACGAGGCCGACGGCCAGGCGGCCCGCGTCGCGCGCAACCTGCGCCTTACGCTCGTCCATCGCCGGCACCCCGTTGGCGCCGCCGGGGCTGATGCCCAGGAACTCCAGGGCGCACGACATGGTGTTGGCCGTGAACTGGCCGCCACAGGCGCCCGGCCCCGGGCAGGCCACGGACTCGATCTCCTCCAGCTCGGCGTCGGTCATCGTCCCCACCGCGTGGGCGCCGACGGCCTCGAAGACGTCCTCGATCGTGATGTCCTTGCCGCGGTAGCGACCGGGCGCGATCGTGCCGCTGTACAGCACCAGCCCGGGAAGGTCCATCCGCGCCAGCGCCATGGCCCCAGCCGGGATCGTCTTGTCGCAGCCGACGATCATCACCAGGCCATCGAACGAGTGGCCCCTGCAGACCAGCTCGATCGAGTCGGCGATCACCTCGCGGCTGACCAGCGACGCCTTCATGCCCTCGGTGCCCATCGTCACCCCGTCCGAGACGGAGATCGTGTTGAACTCCATCGGGGTACCCCCCGCCTCGCGGACGCCGGCCTTGACGTGCTCGGCCAGCTCTCGGTGGTTGTAGTTGCAGGTCATCGTCTCGATCCACGAGTGGCCGACGCCGATGATCGGCTTGCGGAGGTCCTCGGCCGTGAAGCCCAGGGCCCGTAGGTACGCCCGCGCCGGCGCCCGCGAGGGCCCCTCCAGCATCTCAGCGCTGCGAAGCCTGCGCGGCTCAGCCATCCCCTGCCGCCTTTCGCATGAGCGCAAGGATAGCCACGCAACCTGGCCGGCTTGACAGGGAACGGCTCCGCGGAGTATTTAAATG
>JAXDLV010000015.1:0-2678 GCA_034666445.1 Chloroflexota bacterium
CAGGCGCCCGGCCCAATCGAGCCCGCCGCGCCCGCCGCGCCAGCGCCGGTGCAGGCGGAGCCCGCCGTCGCCCCGCCCGCGCCCCCCGTCGAGGCGCCGCCTGCGGTGGCCGCCGCGGAGGCGGCCGCGGAGGCCGCGCCCGCTGCAGCGGCCACGCCGGCGGCCGAGGGCGCTCCGCAGCTCATCCTCCTGATCGAGGACGACGAGCGGATCGCGAAGTTCTACACGATCCTCTTCCAGGCCAAGGGCTTCGCGGTCGAGAACGCCCGTGACGGCGTCGAGGGCGTCGACATGGCCAACGCGCTCAAGCCCGCGCTGATCCTCCTCGACGTGATGATGCCGAAGATGAACGGGCTGATGGTGCTCCAGACGCTGCGCGCCAACCCCGACACCGAGAGCACCCCGGTGGTCGTCCTCTCCAACTACATGGAGCCGCCGTTGATCCAGCGCGCGCTTCAGTTGGGGGCCATCGAATACGTGGTCAAGTCGCAGGCCCGCCCGGAGCAGCTGGTCAACGCGCTGCCGCACTGGCTCAAGGGAGAGCCCGCCCTCCACTAGGAGCCCGGCCGAGAAGTGGCGCCGGTGATTCGCCACCTGGGTGGATCGAGGCGAAGGAGCCCGCCGAGCACTGCAGCGAGTGCACTGGAAGTGCATGAGCGAAGCGCGCAGGACCGCAGGTGAACGGCGACGCACGCATCGGCCGCCCAGGGGGATTAAGCGCCAAGTCACTTCTCGGCCGGGCTCCGAGCCCGTTCCCGCCCCGGCTCTAGAATCTCCACAGTCCGCGGGACCACCAAGGAGGATGAATGGCCAAGTACGAACTGCCGGCTCTGCCGTATGCCTATGACGCGCTGGAGCCTCACATCGACGCCCAGACCATGGAGATCCACCACACCAAGCACCACCAGACCTACGTCGACAAGCTGAACGCGGCGCTCGAGGGCCACGACGACCTCTCCGGTCAGTCGGTCGAGGACCTGATGCGCAACTTCAGCAAGGTCCCCGCGGACATCCAGGGCCCCGTCCGCAACCACGGCGGCGGCCACGCCAACCACTCGCTGTGGTGGACTGTGCTTGGCCCGGGAGGTGGCGGCGAGGCGTCGGGAGACGTCGCCGCGGCCATCAACGAGGCCTTCGGCGACTTCAACGCCTTCAAGGAGAAGTTCAACGCGGCCGCCACCAACCACTTTGGCAGCGGCTGGGCGTGGCTCGTGGTCGACGGCGGCAAGCTGGACGTCATCAGCCTGCCCAACCAGAACTCGCCCCTGGCCGAGGGCAAGGAGCCGATCCTCGGCCTCGACGTCTGGGAGCACGCGTACTACCTGAAGTACCAGAACAAGCGGCCGGACTACATTGCCGCCTTCTGGAACGTCATCAACTGGGACGAGGTCAACCGCCGCCTCAACGCGGCCAAGGGCGGGGCCTAGACTCCAGCCAACAGGCGAGCGCAGGGGGCCCCCGGGTACTTCCCGGGGGTCCGTCTGCTGGCCACCCGGCCTAGTAGGGTGGAACACGCCATGGCGCTGGAGCAAAACCCGGGTCCCGCCTCGTCGATATCCGCCGTCAAATCTCGGCGCCGCTTCTACAGCGCAATCGCCCTCATAAGCGGCTGGCCGTGGATCGTCGTGGCGGCGATGTTTGCGAATCTCGAGATGCAGATGGAGACAACCCTGGGGCCATTGAGGGCGCTGGTAACGATCGCTGTCGGGCTGCTGGCGGTAGCCGCAGCCGCGTTGGCAATGTCCAGCGGATATCGCGTAGCCGGCCGGTTGATCCTGGGCGCGGTGGCTGCCATCGAGGCCTGCCTCTGGACAGGGTTCGTTTTGTGGGCCGGGCTGGGTGCCGGCTACTCATGTTGGACGCCCCTCTGCGGCACGTGATACGGGCCGATTCTGACTACTGGCGGTCGGGGTCTCGGCGATCGCCCAGCACGGGGTCGCTCAGCCAGCGGATCGACGAGGCCAGCGCCAGGGAGAGGACCGCCAGCAGGGTCCCGCCGAGGATGTCGCTCGGCCAGTGGGCGCCGCTCGCCATCTTCTGCACGTCGGCGAGGACCCACAGCGCGAGGCCCACGGCCGCCGCGAGCACGCTCACCCAGCGCGGGGCGTGGCGATTGGCCACGCACAGCACCAGCAGCGCGGTGTAGGTCAGGAAGAAGGCGGCGTGGCCGCTGGGGAAGCCGAAGCCGTCCACGTGCTCTGGCACGCTGACCAGGTCGGCGCTGGGGCGGGGCCGCCGCACCAGTTCGGTGATGACGACATACCCCGCCCCGCTCAGCGAGCCCACCAGGGCGAACGGCAGCGCACGGAGGCTGACCGCCGCGACCAGCAGGAGCACCAGCACCCCCGCGGCCTGCTGGCGCGGGCCGTTGAGCCAGAGGGTGAACGCGAAGACCGGGTCGAACACGCTCCAGTCGACCGACTGCACCGCGCGCATCACGGGGATGTCGAAGAAGAGGTATCGCTGGGTGGTCGCGGTCCAGGTCAGCACCCCCAGCAGCGCCGCCGCCCCCGCCGCCAGCACGGCGAAGGTGAGGTTGACGTAGGGGGCCCGCGGGCGCCACGTGCCGCGGAAGAGAGGCCAGCGGCCCCGCGGCTCGGCTACGTTCCCGTCCCGCTGGGGACGAACACGTGCACCTCCCGACCCGACTCGATGGCGCGGTCGACTGTGCGCCGGGT
>JAXDLV010000016.1:0-9138 GCA_034666445.1 Chloroflexota bacterium
GTTCTGGCGCGGGGCGGCTTAGGGCTGGCCCATCGGGAGCATCGTAGCCCCGCGCGGTCCGAGGGGTCAGCCGACCAGGTGCTTGGCGATGAGCATGCGCTGGACCTCCGACGTGCCCTCGCCGATCTCATTGATCTTGACGTCGCGCCAGTAACGGGCCACGGGGGACTCCTCCATGAAGCCCGTGCCCCCGTGGATCTGGACGGCGTGGTCGGCGGCCCGCTTGCTGGCCTCGCTGGCGAAGAGCTTGGCCGCCGCGGCCTCCAGCCGGCAGGGCTTGCCCGCATCCAGCAGGCGCGCGGCATGGTACACGGCCAGACGCGCGAGGTGGAGGTCCACGGCCATGTCGGCGAGCTTGAAGCGGATCGCCTCGTGCCGGTTGATGGGAAGACCGAAGCTGTAGCGGTTCTCGGCGAACTCGACCGAGGCGTCAAGACACGCCTGCGCCAGCCCCACCGACAGCGCCCCGATGGCGATCCGGCCCGGCTCCAGCGTGGCCAGGAACTGGGCGTAGCCGTGGCCCTCCTCGCCGAGCAGGTTCTCCCTCGGCACCCTGCAATCGTCGAAGACCAGGCCGTGGGTGTCGCTGGCGTGCCAGCCCAGCTTGCGATAGGGCGGCTCGATCTCATAGCCGGCGGTGCCCTTCTCGACCAGGATGGCGGAAACATGGCGGCTGCCGGGCTCCCCCGTCGTGGCCGCCACGGTGACGCCCCAGCTGATGTCGGTGCCGGAGTTGGTGATGAAGGCCTTGGCGCCGTTGATGACGTACTCATCGCCCTCCTGCCGGGCGTGCGTCTTGGGGTGACCCGCGTCGGTGCCGGAGTCCGGGTCGGTCAGCCCGAAGGCCCACAGCCTCCGGCCGGCACACAGGTCGGGGAGGTACTTCTGCTTCTGCGCCTCGGTGCCAAAGTTGTAGATGGGCGAGATCCCGAGACCGACCGCGGCTTCCAGCGTGATGCCGACGCTGGTGTCACCCCGGCTGAGCTCCTCGATGGCCAGGCAGAGGCTGGTGAAGTCACCCCCCGAGCCGCCGTACTCCGGCGAGATGCTCAGCCCGAAGAAACCCAGATCGCCCATCCTGGCGACGACGTCGTAGGGAAACTCGCAGGTCCGGTCCCACTCGGCGGCGTGGGGCTTCACCTCGGACTCGCACAGGTCGCGCGCGAGGTCGCGGATGGCGCGCTGCTCGTCCGTCAGGTCCAGCTGGGTGCTGAGCGCGGGAAGCGTCACGGCGGTGGTGCGTGCCGGCGTCAGGCGGCCGCGCGCGAACGGGCCAGGTCGACGAGGTCCTCGATGGTGTCGGCCACCGGGACGCCGGCCTTCTGCAGCGCGTCGACCTTGCCCTGGGGGGTGCCGGTATTACCGCTGATGATCGCGCCGGCGTGGCCCATGCGCTTGCCCGGCGGCGCCGTACGGCCACCGATGAACCCGAACACGGGCTTGGGGTAGCCGGAGCCGATCAGCTCGGCGGCGGCCTCCTCGTCGGACCCACCGATCTCGCCGAGCATGATCACGGCCTCGGTCTCGTGGTCGCTGGCGAAGAGGCCCAGCACGTCCTTGAACGTGAGCCCCAGCACGGGGTCGCCGCCGATGCCGACGCACGTCGAGACGCCCATGCCGGCGTCGCGCAGCCCGGCAAGGATCTCGTATGTCAACGTGCCGGAGCGCGACACCACGCCGATCGAACCCGGCACCGCGATGTGGTTGGGGATGATCCCCACCTTCGCCTTCTCCGGCGGCGAGATCAGCCCGGGGCAGTTGCCGCCGATCAGCCGCGGCTCAGCCACGGTCTGGTGGATGAAGGAGGTCGCCCGCACCATGTCGAGGACGGGGATGCCCTCGGTGATCGCAACCACCAAGGCGACGCCCGCGTCGGCCGCCTCCATGATCGCGTCGGCGGCGCCTGGCGGCGGCACGAAGATGGCGGCGGTGTCGGCGCCCGTCTCCTCGACGGCGTGCTCGACGCGGTTGAACACCGGCACGCCCAGGTGGGTGGTGCCACCCTTGCCCGGGCTGACGCCGGCCACGACGTTGGTGCCGAACGCCTGCATCTGCTCGGTGTGGAAGGTGCCCTCGCGGCCGGTCATCCCCTGGACGACGACCTTGCTGTTGCGGTTGATGAGGATGCTCACGCCCGCGCCGGCTCCCTGCCGGCCGCCAGGGCCACGGCCGCCGCCGCCGCCTCCGGGGCGCTGATCCCCGGCGTGATGCCGGCGTCGGAGAGGATCTTGCGGCCCTCCTCCTCGGCGGTGCCGGTCATGCGCACCACGATCGGCAGCTTGATGTCCAGCTCGTCGCGCGCCGCGATGATGCCGCGCGCCACCTCGTCGCAGCGCGTGATGCCCCCGAAGATGTTGATGAAGATCGACTTCACGGCGGGGTCCTGCAGGATCATGTCGAGGCTGTTGCGCACGACCTCGGCCTTGGCCCCGCCGCCGATGTCGAGGAAGTTCGCGGGCGTGCCGCCGGCGGCCTTCACCAGGTCGAGGGTGTTCATCACCAGCCCGGCACCATTGCCGAGGATGCCGACGTCGCCCTCGAGGTGGACGTACGTCAGCCCGCGCTTCTTGGCCTCGATCTCGAAGGGGTCGCCACTGCCCTCCTCGTCGCTGCTGTACTTCTCCAGCTCGGGGTGGCGGAACTCCGCGTTCTCGTCGACCTCGAGCTTGCCGTCCAGCGCGATGACATCACCGTCAGTGGTCACTGCGAGGGGGTTGACCTCGCACGTGAGCGCGTCGCTGGCCACCGCCAGCTTGTACAGGCGGCTCATCACCGGCACCAGCTTCCCCACCAGGTCGCCGAGCCCGGCGCGGAACACGACGCTGCGCAGCTCGAACGCCTGCGGTCCACGCCAGGGGTCGGGGTGGAACTTGATGATCTTCTCGGGCGCGGTGGCGGCCACCTCCTCGATGTCCATGCCGCCGGCCGCCGACAGGATCAGCACCAGGCGGCGCGCGTCGCGGTCGAGGGTCACGCCGAGGTAGATCTCCTGGGCGATGTCGGCCGCCTGCTCGCACCAGACCTCGTGGACGGTGTAGCCCTTGATGTCCATCCCCAGGATGGCCTCCGCCGCGGCGCGCGCCTCGTCGGGGGTCTTCGCCAGCTTGATGCCGCCGGCCTTGCCGCGGCCGCCGATGGGGACCTGGGCCTTCACCGCGATGGGACCGAGGACGCCCGCGGCATCGACGACCTGCTCGACCGTCCTCGCCACCCTTCCTTCCTTGACCGGGATCCCCGCCGCCAGGAACTGCTCCTTCGCCTGGTATTCGAGAAGCTTCATGTGCCCGGAAAGATTACACAGCCATCCGCTCGCGCTCCGTCAATGCGCCATCGCCTCCGCGTAGACCAGCGCGGCGAGGCCGTCGAGCACCGCGACCGGCCCGAACGCCGCCACCTCCGAGGGCAACAGCGCGTGCAGCCCGCCGGCCACCTGGGCGGCGAGCGCCTCGCGGCGGTAGATCGGCAGCTGGTTGCGCCGCTGGGCATACGCCACGATGAAGCGGCGCATCGCCGGGTCGACGCGGCGTAGCGCCTCCTGGTAGGGATCCAGCCGGGTTGCAGGTCGCGGCGCCGGGGCGGGCGCAGCCGGGGCCGGGACCGCGCCCGGTGCAACCGGTGCAGCCGGCGTCCCCGCCATCGCCGCCGGCGCCGCGGCGGCCTCCGCCGGTGCGACGTTGTCGGCGGCCCAGATGGACTTCCGCGCCTCGGGCGCCGCCGCGGCCGGCGCCGACGCGCACGCGGAGGACACCAGGTCGCTCAGCTTCACCCGCTCGCGCTCGCGCGCCACGACGGTGCCGGCGGCGAAGTCGCCGAGCCGCTTCCCGCCCTGGATGAACACGCAGACAACGCCGACGCCGTAGAACACCGGCATGAAGTCGACGATCCGCACGAGGTTGCGGATCCCCACCTGCGCGATCGTCACGGGCTCCCCGCGGTCCCCGATCACCCGCAGCCGGAGCAGGCGCTTGCCCGGTGTCTGCCCCGACCAGATGCCCTCGAAGAGCGGGTAGTAGCCGAAGAAGAGCACGAATGTCGCCAGGACCCAGACCAGCGCCGCGCCGTTGCCGTCGCCCGTGGCGGAGGCGATCCCGAAGGCGGCGAGGGTGAGGATGATCAGCAGCACCAGGATGATCGCCACGTCGATCAGCTGGGCGATGAAGCGGCTGCCCAGCCCGGCGACCTGGTAGTGGAACGTCACCCGCTCCGGGGTGGCGACCACCAGCCCGTCGACGCTGCCCGTCGGGTCCATCAGGGCGCTAATGGTAAACCTGCGAATCCCGCCCAACCGCCGCTCAAAGCCGTATACATGGAGACATGCGGGCGGATGAGTTCGTGCTGCAGCGGCAGGAGAGCTGGACGCGCCTCGAGGCGCTGCTCGGCCGCGCCGGGCGCAACTTCCTCGCCGGCCTCGGCCCCGAGGAGGTCCTTACCATGGCCGCCCTCTACCGGCGGGCCACCGCAGACCTGGCCCGGGCCCAGCGCGACTGGCCCGAGGCGCCGGTCACCCGCTACCTCAACGGGCTGGTCGCCCGCGGCCACGCAGCCCTCTACCGCGGCGGCGGCAACGCCTTCCGGCGGATGGTGGGCTTCTTCGCGGTCAGCGTCCCGCGCACCTTCCGAGCCTCCTGGGTCTACCTCCTCGCCGCGACGCTGCTGTTCTTCGTCCCGGCGGTGATCGCCTTCTTCGTCCTCGACGCCGACCCCTCCCTGGCGTCCTCCGTCGGGCTCCCGGAGCAGTACCAGGAGGGGGTCAAACAGGGCCGGTTGTGGACCGAGATCCCGCCCGAGGATCGCCCGCTGATGGCGGGCGAGATCATGACCAACAACATCCGGGTCGCCTTCCTGGCCTTCGCGTTCGGCGTGCTGGCGGGGCTGCCCACCGTGTACGTCCTGATCAACAACGGCGTCCACCTCGGCGGCGTCCTCGGCTTCACCCACCACTACGGGATCAGCCTGGACCTGCTGTCCTTCGTCGTCGGCCACGGCGTGATCGAGCTCTCGGTGATCATCTTCGCGGGGGCCTCGGGGCTGATGCTGGGCTGGGCCCTGATCCTGCCCTTCCCCCACCGCCGTCGCGACGCGCTGGTCCTGGCGGCGCGCCGGGCCTTCGTCCTGATCGCGGGGCTGGCGCCGTGGCTGGTGGTGGCGGGGATCATCGAGGGCAACCTCAGCCCCTCGTCAGCGCCGCCGGCGGTGAAGCTCGGGGTGGGCCTGTTCACCGGGGTGGTGCTCTACGGCTGGCTGCTGCTCGGCGGGCGCGGCCTGACCGCGCAGGAGAGGGCGATCCGGGACATCGCCGCGGCCAGCCCGGCGCCGCGCGACGAGGTCGCGGTCGGGCCGGCGGCCTGACCGCGCGTTAGAGCAGGGCCCGCTCCTTCATCTCCAGGAAGCGCTCAACCAGGCTGACACTCAGCTCGCCGGCGCGGACGTCGAGACCCAGCACGCCACCCCGGCGGAGGATCTCGAAGCTGCGCCGCCGCGCCGCCAAAAGCTCCTCGGCGGCGGCCCACTCGTAGACCCGCGCCGCGCTGTCGACGGGGCGGTCGCGGGCGGCCAGCACCTCGGGGTCGGACATCGCCACCACCAGCACCAGGTGCCGCCCCGCCAACCGCAGGGCGTGCTGTACCAGCTCCGACGACGCCTCGGGGTCGAGGACATCGGTGAGGACGATCACCAGGCTGCGGCGGTTGAGCCGCGCCGACAGGTAGGCGAAGGCCGCCCCGAAGTCGGCCTCGGTGTACTCCGCCGGCACCGCGTAGAGACGCTGGTTGATGCGGCTCACCTGGGCGGGGCCGCGCTGGGGGGCGAGGTAGTCGCGCACGCCGTCGGCGAACGTCAGCAGGCCCACCCGGTCGCCCTGGCTCTGGGCCACCCAGGCGAGCAGCAGCGCCGAGTTGACGCCGTGGTCCAGCTTGCTCAGCGCTCCCGCGGGCGCCGTCATCAGCCGGGCGCAGTCGATGGCGATCACCACCTGCTGGCCGCGCTCCGCCTCCACCACGGTGGTCACCGGCGCGTCGCGGCGCGCGCTGGCGGTCCAGCTGATGCGCCGGGCGTCGTCGCCCCGGACGTAGTCGCGCAGCCCGGCAAAGGCGGTGCTGGCCCCCGGGGGGCGCGCCCTGCGCACGCCGGACTGGATCGGCATGCCGCGGCGGAGGCGGAGCTCGTACTCGCGGATCGCGAGGATGTTGGGATAGACGGCCACCACCTCCGCCGCGGGGATGCGGACCTGCCGCGCCCAGAGCCCGATGGGGCGGGCGCAGCGGACGTCGATGTCGCCGAATCGGTACGCGCCCCGGTGGGGCGGCCGCACGGGGTAGGCGAGGTCGATCGATGTCCGGGTCAGCACGCCGCGCAGGACGCGCGCCCCGGGGGCGAGGTCCTGGGACACGTGGTCGGCCACCTCCACCCAGTGGCCGCGGGCATCCTCGTGCTCGAGGTGGATGGTGACCAGCTGCTGCGCCCCCAGCGACAGCGGCCGCGGCAGCCGCCGCTCGGCAATGAAGCCGCGGGCGCGGGGCAGCCGCTGCGCGTCGAGCACGGCGACCCCGAGGAGAACGACGTGGTACGCGACCACCGCGACCCAGACAACGGGCGAGAGCAGCGTCGCCGCTCCCAGCAGCGCCCCCAGAACCAGCGCCAGCAGCAGCGCGGGCCGGGGCACCAGCGTCAGGCGCCTCAGCGTGGCGGCGTCACCTGCGCGATGATCCCGTCGAGGATCGAGTCGGCGGTCAGGCCGGCGACCTCGGCCTCGGGGCGAACGATCAGGCGGTGCCGGAACGTGGGTCCCAGCAGGGTCTTGACGTCATCGGGCGTGGCGTAGGCGCGCCCGTCGAACGCCGCGGCCGCCTTGGCCGCGCGCAGCAGCAGAACCTCGCCGCGGGTGCTCGCGCCCAGTGCCAGCTCACCGGCGTTGCGGGTGGCGACGGCCAGCTCGATGATGTAGCGCATCACGCCTTCGTCGACGTGGACGGCCTCGATCTCGGCGCGGCAGGCGGCGACGTCCTTGGCGCTCAGCGCCTGGTTGACGCCCGCGGCCACCGGGTCGCGCAGCTCGATGCCGGAGTTCCAGCGGCCCAGCACTTCGAGCTCGGCCTCGGGCGTGGGATAGTCCAGCGCCACCTTGAACAGGAATCGATCCTGCTGCGCCTCGGGCAGCGGGTAGGTGCCCTCGTACTCCACGGGGTTCTGGGTGGCCATGACGATGAACGGCTCCGGAAGACCCACCTGCTCACCCTCCAGGCTCACACCGCCCTCCTCCATCGCCTCCAGCAGCGCCGACTGGACCTTGGCCGGGGCGCGGTTGATCTCGTCGGCCAGCAGAACGTTGGTGAACACCGGGCCGCGGCGGACGCGGAACTCGCGGGCCTGAAGGTCATAGACGGAGGTGCCGACGATGTCGGCCGGCATCAGGTCGGGCGTGAACTGGATCCGGGCGAACTTGAGCTTGAGCAGCCGCGCGATGGTCTTGGCCAGCAGCGTCTTGGCGGTGCCCGGCACGCCCTCCAGGAGGACGTGACCGCCGACCGCGACCGCGAGCGCGCACAGGCGTATGGCCTCGTCCTGGCCGACGACGGCCTTTGACGCCTCCGCCCGGAATGTCTGGTGGAAGTCGACCGCACTCATCTCTTCACCTTCGCGGAAGGATAGGCGAGCGCGTGCAGCTTGCGTGCGGCCCGCAGCAGCTCGGCGTCGGAGCGCACCACCGCGGCACCACCCTCCTCGGCCGCGCCCAGCTCCCGCGCGAGGTCGGGGGCGCGCTTTTCCAGCGCGGGCAGCAGCCGGTCAGCGCCGGCCTGGCCGAGGCCGGTGCGCTCCGCCAGCGCCCGGCGGGTGCTGTCCAGCAGCACGTTGAACGTGAGGCCTCGGGCCCCAGCGCGGCGCAGCAGCGCGCCAACCGCGGACGCGTACTCGGCGGACGACCGCTCGCCCCGGGCGTGGATCGGCAGCTGCGGGCCAAAGGCCCGGCCCCGCAGGAGCAGCCCGAGGTACAGCACCAGCAGCGTCCACGCGATGGCCGCGCCCCATGGAGTCAGCGCCCAGTCATTGAGCGACTGGGTGGCGGCGCCGGCGCCGTGGTGGACCTCGTCGAAGACGACGGGGGCGCCGGGGGCCGCCAGGCTCACCAGGTCCTCGGCGAAGTGGCCATTGTCGAGCTTGCCCAGCGAGCTGTTGGCGAGGACCTGGGGGTCGCCGAGGACCACCAGCCGGCCCTTCCCCAGCGCCTGCTGGAAGGCGACGGTCTGGCCACCGGTGGCGCGCAGGAGAACCACCTGGTCGGGGTTGTTGTGGAAGGTGGCGCCGGAGACGTCGCCCTCCACCCGGTCCACCGCCACCAGCGGGGGCGAGGCCAGCAGCTCCAGTGGCAACCGCTCACCGTCTGGTCCCTGCGGGCCGCGCACCCGGGGGCCGCGTGACACGCCGAACCGGCGATCCACCTCGCGGTTGCTGAAGTCGTCGGCGTACACGAGCGTCCCGCCGCCCGCGACCCAGGCGGCCAGCTTCGACGCGTCGCTCTCGCTGTAGACCGACTCCAGGTCGGGCGAGAAGACGAAGAGCAGCGCCCGGCTCTCGGGTACCGCGAACGTCCCGCTCATCGCCCGGGATGGATGGCCCATGCGCGACGCCAGCTCGAGGAGCGCCGACGTGCCCTCCGGCGCGTCGCAGTCCGAGCGCCGGTCGGAGCAACTCGACGGCTTGTTCGGCACCAGCAGCACGAGCCCGCCGATGATGGCCAGCAGCACCACGGGGATCAGCCACGCGCGGCCCTTCACGCCGCCTTCTCCCGCGCCGTCGCGGGCGCCCGGAAGGGCACCGCCACCTCTGCGGCGCGCTGGTAGGTGGACGCGTCCGGCTCGCCACGGCCGTAGACCGCCTCCTCGAAGGGCACCAGCAGCGCGCGCAGCTGCTCCAGCCGGCCCTCGCGGCGGAAGAGCTCGCGCACCGTCTCCGGGCTGGTCTCCCAGGTGCCGACCCCGCCCAGCGCCGTCGCCACCGCGCTCGTCAGGGCGCGGATGGCCCCGGCGAAGTCGCCCGCCGCCGCCAGCCGGTCGGCCTCGGCAAAGGCGTGGTCGGCGCGCTCTGGCGCCCGCCGCCGCTCCGCCCTGGCGTCGCCGGTGCCCCGCGTGGCGCGCATGAAGC
>JAXDLV010000017.1:0-25424 GCA_034666445.1 Chloroflexota bacterium
CCCGGGCGATGTCCCAGCCCTGCCAGTAGGCGTGCCCGCCGTCGGCGACCGGCGCGGCGACGCCAAACGCGTGCACGCCACCCCAGCCGTCCAGGGTGTAGCCGGCGGTCCCGCCGGGGCAGACCGCGATACCGCGGGCGATGTCCCAGCCGGGCCAGTACCCCGACGCCGCCGGTGCCGGCGGCATGGCGGCGCCGCCGCCGCGGAAGGGGTGGATCCCGCCGTAGCCGTCGAGGATGTAGCCCGCGGGATCGCGGTGACCTCGTGCTCGGCGTCGGCCACCGCCGGGGCGTTGCCGAAGCGGTGCAGCCCGCCCCAGCCGTCGCCGACGGCGGCCACGCCTACTGGCCCGGCTGGAACATCGCGCGAGGGGTGGTGCTGAGCGCGTGCTCCGGGGGCGTCGCCGGCTACACCCTGGACGGCTGGGGTGGCGTGCACGCGTTTGGCGTCGCCGCGCCGGTCGCCGACGGCGGGCACGCCTACTGGCAGGGCTGGGACATCGCCCGGGGACTGGCGTGGGACGCGTCGTACGGCGGCGGCTACGTGGTCGACGGCTACGGCGGGGTCCACCGCTTCAGGCCCGGCGCGGCCACGCCGCCGCCGGACGTGGCCGTCAGCGCCTACTGGTCGGGCTGGGACATTGCGCGGGGCGCCGCCACGGGCTGACCGCCGAGGGGCGCATCGGGGGCGCCGGGAGGTCGGTAGCCTAGACCGGATGAGCGCCGCCGCCGCGACCCCCCGCGCCGCGACCGCGGGGCGGATCGTGGGCGAGGTCGCGGGCGGCTTCGGTGACATCGGCCTGCTGGCGCCGCTGGCGGTGGCGCTGATCACCCTCAACCACCTCAACGCGACCGTCGTGCTCGCCGGCGCCGGGCTGTTCTACATCGCCACCGCGCTCACCTACCGGCTGCCGGTGCCGGTGCAGCCGCTCAAGGCGGTCAGCGCGATCGCGATCGCCTCCGGTCTCGGGGCATCGGCCATCGGCGCCGCGGGGCTGATGATCGGCGCCGTCTTCGTGCTGCTGTCGGTGACCGGGCTGGCGACGTGGCTGCAGCGGGTCTTCGTCAAGCCGGTGGTGCGCGGCATCCAGCTTGGCATCGGGCTGCTGCTGGCGCTGGCCGCGGTGGGGATGCTGGCGCGACCGGCGCAGCTGACCGTCGCCGACGGCCCCCTCGTCTCGGTGGGCGTGGTGCTCGCGGTTGCGATCGGGCTGACGGTGGCCTTCTGCCTGCTGGCCTTCAACCGCGCGGGCCTGCCCGGCGGCGCTTTGCTGCTGCTCGGCGCCGGCGCCGCGTTGGGCCTGGCGGTGGGCGTCCACCCGGTTGTCGACGTGGCGCTGGGGCCGGCTCCCCTCATCCTGCGGCTGCCTTCGGCGTTCGATTTCGCCTCCGCGTTCTGGCTGCTCGTCGTGCCGCAGGTGGGGCTGTCGATCGGCAACAGCCTGGTCGCCACCGCTGCGACCGCGCGCCGGTACTTCGGCGAGGCGGCCCGGGGGGTGACCACGCGCCGCCTGGCCCTCACGATGGGGCTGGCCAACTTGGCCGTCAGCCCGCTGGGGGGCATGCCGATGTGCCACGGCGCCGGGGGCATGACGGCCCACGTGAAGACAGGGGCTCGCACCGGGCTGGGCACCGGCGTCTTCGGCGCGGTGCTCGTGGTCCTGGGCGTGGCGCTCGGCGGCACCGCCCCGGCGGTCGTGGGCGTCCTGCCGCCCGCGGTGCTGGGCGGGTTCCTGCTCTACGTCGGCCTCCAGCACGTGACCTTGGCGGCCGACCTCCGGGGGTGGATGGAGATCAGCGTCGCCGCGGTGGTCGCGGTGATCGCGGTGGTGACGGGGAACATATCGCTGGGCGTGGTCGCCGGGCTAGGGGTGTGCTGGCTGGTCAGCCTCTGGCGATCTCGTCGCGCAGCGCCCCCAGCACCTCCAGCTCGATGAGGTCCTTGGGGCGGCCGGCGGCCTTCTTCATCAGCATGATGTCCTCCAGCGCCACAACCTTCACGACCAGCCCGTCGCCAAGATCCTTGGGGGCCGCCGCCCGGGCCAGCGCGTCGTAGCCCGCGGTTCCGCGCGGCGTGCCCAGGCAGTCGACCGCTTCCGAGCATCTTCTCGGTACGGCAGACTGACAGACGGTGCGAGTTTCGCGCAGGTACCCGGGCCGGCTGGGAATCGCTTTGCTCACCGTGGCCGTGCTGGCCTCATGCCAGGGAGTCCAAGTCGCACCCGGGGCGCCCGCGACGCCGAGGGCGACGCCCTTCCCGCCGGACAGCGTGATCGAGGTGTCCGGTCGCGCCTTTCTTGCGGAAGGGGCACCGGCGAGCACTCGCACGCTGGCCATGACCCGCGAGCCGGACACCGGCGAGCTGTTCCTGTTCGCGATCGGGACGCTGGGCTTCGGCCTGCTCTTCGCATGCGACGGGAATCGGCTTGAGGTTTGTCAGAAGAACGAGTATTCCGGCTCCGTGGGGGCTGACGGCGGCTACGCCATCAAGATCGGCCCACCCGTCGCTGTCGAGGCGCTCAATCGCCGAGAGACCTGGAACCTGAAGTTCGACGCGCCTGCGGCGCCGGGGGAGACCGCTGGGCCGGCGGCCGATGCGCGGTTCTTCATCGCCAGCACCACCGTCCCCATGCCTGACCTGCGCCTCTGGCGCCCGGGTCTCACCTACTCTCCGCAGCCGCGGGTCCAGGGTCTCGCCTGGGACCCACACCCCGAGGCGGCGAAGGAGTACGCGGTGGTCTACCAGGTCAACGGGGTTCCGATCTGGACCGAGACGACCACGGAGCCAAAGCTCGCGACCGATTCGCGCGATCTCGAGGATCTGCACGGCAACCTGGCTGTGGCGGTGCCGGTAAAGGCCACGGGTCCCGCTGGTGACCTCACGGTCACGTACCGCTCGCAGTCGGTGGCGTTTGCCGGAACCGCAGGTCCTCCGCCGTCCCGCGGGAAGAACTGTCTTGTCCAGGCTCGAGAGTCGGCCGACCGGGCGCTGAGCCCCTGCTTCGCAACCGATGGCGACATGACGACCGGTTACACGCCGCCCAGGGAGTGCGAGACCCCGTACCCCCAGCCGGTCTTCCCGAGCCCGAGACAGGTGCCCATCCCGGGACCGGGGTTCCCATTTCCTTCGCCGTTGCCCGGGTTCCCCACGTCCGCGGGCTACTGGCGGGTCGGCGCCGGCATGGCGGGTGAGCAAGGAATGGACCCCTGCGTCCCGAGCCTATGCGTGCCTTCCGAGCTGCCGAGCTCACCATCGGCGTCCGATCTGGATCGTTCCCGAGCTCAGCGGGATGCCTGCCTGGGGGTGTCGTCGACGTCGTTGGTTGTGGACCTCGGCGACGACGGGCTGTTGGACCTGGTGCTGGTGCGGGGCGGGCCTTCGGGCGCGTCGGTCGCGACCTCGGGTGATGGTGTTCATTGGACAGAGTCGGGCAGGGTGGAGACGCAGGCGACGGCCATTACCCTCCCGCCGCGGACGGCGGCCCGGTACGTGCGCGTTCAGGGTGATCGTGGTATTGCGGGCCTGGCGGAGGTCTCTGCGTGGCGACCGTTCCCGGCGGACTCCAGCGGGGCGCCGGGTGTCGGACCGGGACAGGTCCCGCGTACGGTCCAGGACTGGCGCGGGCAGTACCTAACCGTGGTCCTCCTGGTCATGGGCCTACTGGCACTAGCAGGAATGGGAGCGTACGTGGGAATGCGACTGGTGAGGCGGAGGAGCCGCGCTGCGGCCGGGGTGGGAGAGGGGGATATGCCGCCCTAGGCGAACAGCTGTTCGATACAATAGGGCCATGGGCGTCCCCGGCAAGCCGCTCCACGAGAAGCCGTCCGTCGCCACCGACGAGCTCACGCAGCCGGCGCCGAACACCACGCGGGTGAAGCCCGGCCCGGAGGCGGGCTACCCCGGGGCGTCGCCGGAGTTGGTCGACGCAGGCTTCGCCGCCGCCCCCGCCGGCGGCCTGCGCCAGAACCGGCAGTGGAGCCAGTTCTTCGACATCTGCAAGCGCATCCAGGGCTTCCCCCGCCACCTCTCGATCCACGTCGGCGGGATGCTGGTGACCGGCGAACCGCTGATCGACATGCTCCCTGTCGAGCGCGCAACCATGCCCGGGCGGGTGGTGGTGCAGTTCAACAAGGACGACGTCGAGGACCTCGGCCTGATCAAGATGGACATGCTCGGGCTGCGCACGCTGTCGGTGGTGGAGGAGTGCCTGCAGCTGACGGAGAAGGCCACGGGCACCCGGCCCGACCTCGACGCCCTCGACCTCAAGGACCCCGAGGTCTACCGCATCGCCTCCGAGGCCGACACCGTCGGCGTCTTCCAGATCGAGTCGCGGGCCCAGATGGCCACCCTGCCGCGCACCCGGCCGGACAGGTTCTCGGACCTCGTCGTGGAGGTGGCCATCATCCGCCCTGGCCCCATCCAGGGCAACGCCGTCAATCCCTACATCCGCCGCCGCCAGGGTCGCGAGGAGGTCACCTACCCGCACCCCAAGCTGGAGCCGATCCTCAAGGACACGCTGGGGGTGATCCTCTTCCAGGAGCAGATCCTGGAGATCGCGATGTCGCTGGGCGGCTACACCCCGGCCCAGGCCGACGGCTTCCGCCGGGCGATGGACCGCCACCGCCACGAGCACGAGATGGAGGCGCTGCGCGACGGCTTCCTGCGCGCAGTGGCGGAGCACTCCGGCGTCGACGCGGAGCTGGGCAACGACATCTTTCGCTCCATCTCCGGCTTCGCCCAGTTCGGCTTCTGCCGCTGCCTCGCCGGCGACACCCGCATCACCGACCCCATCACCGGCAACAGCACCAGCCTCACCGAGCTGGCCGACCACTTCGACTACCGCGACTGGAGCGGCGGCGCCACCCTGCTGGCGCCCCCGGTCACCAGCGTCCTCAGCCACGTCGAGGGCCGGCTGGCGCCGGGCAGCATCGGCGCCGTCTACCGCAACGGCGTCCAGCGCGTCCACCGCGTGCTCAGCCACTCCGGCCGCGCCATCACCGCCACCGGCAACCACCCCTTCCTAACTCCCCAGGGCTACCGCCAGCTGGACGACCTCGCCCCCGGCTGTGAGGTGGCGCTGCAGTGGGGCGCGGCCGACATCTTCTGGGACCGCATCGCCGCCATCGATGACGCCGGCGAGCAGGAGACCTTCGACATCACCGTCGAGCCGCACCACAACTTCGTCGCCGACGGCTTCGTCGTCCACAACTCCCACGCCGCCGCCTTTGCCCGCACCACCTACGAGACCATCTGGCTGCGCGACCGCTTCCCCGCCGCCTACTACTGCGCCCTGCTCAACAACCAGCCGATGGGCTTCTACCACCCCGCCGTGCTGCTGGAGGACGCCAAGCGGCACGGCGTGGAGGTGCTGCCGGTGCACGTCAACCTCAGCCGCGAGCGCTGCCTGCCGGGGGACGGCGGGGTGGGCAACGGCGCCCGGCTGGCGTCCACGATGCGGCTCGGCTTCAACTACGTCCGCGGCATCGGCGAGGGTGCGCTTGAGCGCCTCCGCCAGGAGCGCGAGCGCGGCGAGTTTCGCGACCTGCAGGACTTCTGCGACCGCGTCTGCACCCCCGACGACGAGGCCGTCGCCGCCCACCGCGCGGCGGCCGGCCGCCGCGCCGGCAACCTCGGCACCAGCCTCAACCCCGCCGAGCCGGCGCCGCTGACCCGCGAGGCGGTGGAGAACCTGGTCATGGTGGGCGCCTTCGACCACCTCGGGGTGGCCCGCCGCCGCCTGCTCTGGGACGTCCGCGACGCCTACGAGGCAGCCGGCCGGGCGCGGCTGGTGAAGCCCGCCGCCGAGGCCCTGCCCCTACCCCCGATGACGGAGCTGGAGGTCACCGCCACCGACTACCAGCTGCTGGAGGTCACCACTGGGCGCCACCTCATGTCGTACTACCGCGAGGCGCTGGAGCGCGCCGGGGTGGTCGACAGCCGGGCGCTGAAGGACGCGCCCAACGAGTCGCGGGTCAGGGTCGCAGGGCTGGTCATCACCCGCCAGGCGCCCGGCACCGCCAAGCGCTTCCGCTTCTTCACCCTCGAGGATGAGTGGGGCCACATCAACCTCATCCTTCACCCCGACTTCTTCAACCGCCACCGCGCCGTCGCCAACCGCAACCAGCTGCTGATGTTCGAGGGCACCGTCCAGAACGTCGACAACGTCATCTCCGTCCGTGCCACCGACGTCCGCGCCCTGCCGCCCCTGGAGGTGTCGCCACCCTCGCACGATTACCACTAGTTGCGCGCGTCGGAAGTCCCGGGGCGGAACGTTGCCCGCACGGTTCTCGCGGGGTTTGGTGCGCGCGTCGGAACATGCGTAGCGCCGTCCCGGCGTATGAAGGCCGGGCGGCGGCCACGCGCGCCCGGTGCCCGGGCGGCGGCCGAGCGCGCCTGGGGGCCGGGCGGCGGCCACGCGCGCCTGGTGCCCGGGTGCTGGCGACGCGCGCCTGGTGGTGCGGCTACTCCCGGACGACGGGCGAGCCCCGCGCGTGGCCGTTCTCGCCGGCGCGTTTCTGGCCGGCGCGTTTCCTCTCTCGCACCAGGATCGCCTCACGCTGGAGCCGCCTGTACTCCGCGGGTGAAATCCGGCTGCGAGGGTTGTCATCGTGGTTGGGCGGAAGCGTCTTCCAGCCACCCCTGCCGTCCGGTCCGACCCACCAGCCGTCGCGGTGGACGCGGTCCTGGTGGGCGAAGCACAGCGGTGCGCCGTTGAGCACCACGGTCCGGCCACCAAGCGCGAACTCGACCACGTGGTGCCCGGTGCACTCGGCGGCGGGGCGGGTGCAGCGCTGGAAGGCGCAGTAGGGCGTCACCGCCGCGATGGCCCGCATCTTGGCGGGCGAGAAGCTTCGAGCTGATTTACCGGTGAAGGCGATGTTGCCGGCCGCGTTGACCAGGGCGACGGAGATGTCGGCGTCGTCGATGATGTTGTCGAACTCGTCCTGGGAGATGGGGATGCGGCCCTGGAGCAATGGCGGGGGGCCGTCGTCGCCCATCATCGCCTCCACCCCGGCCACGACCACCACCTGTGGCCTTCGCCCCCGCCGCACCGCCACCGGGCCGCCACCAGGCGCGCCGCCGGGGGTGCCGCCGGGGGTGCCGGCAGGGGAAGGATCCTCCCTGGCCGGGGCCGCCCCGGCGTCACGGGCCAGCTGGTGGAGGGCGTCGTGGCGGCGCTGCTGAGCCGTGCGCCTGTCCTCGCGATCCACGGGCTTCATGTAGGGCTCCAGCGCGTTCCTGAGCTCGGTGGCGCAGAACGCGGTCAGGATCCCGGAGACCGTGGCTATCCCGTCCCTGACCGCCCCGATCCTGAAGCTGCGCTTCTCCCGCGCCCGGCTGGCATCGCTCTTGAGGGGCCGCTCGTCGTGCCTGGCCACGATCGCCTCCGCCTCGTGGCGCAGGGCGCCCGGCGCAAGCCGCCTGGCCGCCTCCAGGACATCCTGCTCCACCCCGGCCCGCTGCTCCTCCCGCATCTTGGCGGTGCTGTGGGCGACCACCAGCGCGGCGTTGAAGTCGAGCTCCCCCGAACCCACCTTCTCCACGGTCGCCCCGAGGTTGGAGAGCTGCCGCGCCAGGGTCACCCTCTCGCTGGCCGCCTCAGGAGTGAGCCCGCACTCCCTGGAGAAGAACGCCACGATGTCGGCCGAGCCGTCGGCGTCGTGGGCGTTGGCGGCGTCCAGGAACGCCATGTCCCGGGCCCTGGCCAGCTCCAGCAGCGAGATGGTGGCGGAGATGGAGTCGAGGTGGTAGCGGACCTCGTCGGCGTTGAAGCCCTCGATCCCGAAGTCCCACACCTCCTGGGCCGCGTCCCGCAGCCGGCCCAGCAACCCCCCATGCGAACCCACGTTCGTAGCTTACCACTCAGCCTATCTGCCACGGCAGAACCACACATTTTCATACATCCCTCAGCCGCGCGCCACCCCACGCGGGAACCCCGCCGCCCAGGCCCGCAAACAGCCAGGGCGGCGCTGCGCGCAGCCCGACCTTCGCCGTGAGACCCGCCGACTGCGCAGGGTAACCTCGCCACGTGGAACCTCAGCCCCCGGCGACGGTCAAGGCAATCCAGTCACTGACCCTGACCCTGGCGGTGGCCGCGCTACCGCTGATGGGGCTGGTGGTGCGCGCGATCGTGCTGGTCAGCGGGCCGCAGAGCGGCGAGGTCTTTGTCGACCACCCCGGTGCCGCCGACCTCAACGCGACTCTGGTGTCGATCGGGCTGGGGTACGGGCTGCCGGTGGCGGTGTTCGGGGCCGGCTACGCGGTGGCCGCCTTCCACGTCACGCGGCGGCGGCGGCTGGCGTTCGTGCTGGCGGCGCCGCTCGCGGTCGCGGGCATGGTGCTGTGCGTGACGCTGGTGTCGCAGCTGCTGGAGTTCGTGGCGATCGTGCTCGGCCTGTTCCAGGCCGTGCTGCTGGCGCTCCTGCTGGTGAGCTTCCGCTACTTCTGGTCGGCGTCGGTGGAAGCGCCTGGCGAGCCGCCCGCAGATGCGGGCGCGAGCTCCGCGGCGGCCTCCTCCGAGGACGTGGCGGCCGGGGGCGACGCGCCGGCGCCCGAGCTCTCGGCCTGAGCCGCGATCTCGCGCAGCACGTGGACGTCGATCTGCGACGCATCGCGGATGATGTCGCGCTTGATCGAGCTCCCCGTGGCCCCGGTCTTCTCAGAGTGGCCGCCGCGGGCCAGCACGATCTCGGTCACGTGGTGGTGCTTGGCGTAGTCCAGCAGGGCGGGCGCGGGCTTGGGGCTCTTGAGGGTGACGTACTGGCCGCCCAGCCGTAGGGTCAGCTCGCGGTAGCGAACCTCCGCCGCCTCGTCCGGCGTCTCCTCGCCCGACTCGACGCTGACCACCACCAGCTTGCCCTCCGCACGGTGGGCTTCCGCAGCGGCCCGCTCGATCAGCGGCTCCAGCCCCGGCTGGGGGGCCACCGCCGCCATGACGCGGGCCATGGACTCCCACGCCGCCGTGATCCCGCGCGCCTCCATGTAGGCCAGCAGCCGGGCATCGGTGTGGGTCGCCACCAGCCGCAGCGCCGTCTCACGCAGGCGGCCGAGCACGTCGATGGTGAAGATCGCGCGCAGCTGCTCGCGGCGCTCGGGGGACACCGGCACGTCGTGGTGCTCGAGGCGCTTCAGCAGAACCGCGGGGGGGACATCGACCAGCTCCAGCTCGGTGGCCTGGCGCAGCACCCAGTCGGGCACCACGCCCTTGGTCTCCTGGCCGGTCGCCGCGGCGACCGTGCTGGCGGCGGCCTCCATGTCGCGGAGGTGAACCGTCGAGATCACCTTGAAGCCCGCGCTGCGCAGCGCCTCGACCTCCTCGAAGCGGTACCTGTGGCGAGCCTGGGGGTCGCGGTTCTGGTAGCCCAGGTCGTCGATGCAGACCACCTGCGCCCCGGACTTCATGACCGCGTCGAGGTCCATGTCGGCGGAGCCGCCCGGCCGCTTCGGGGGGGTGCGCGGTGGGATGACCGTAAGGCCGCGAAGCGCCTCCTCGTTGACGGCGAGCCCGTAGGTGGCGGCCGCGCCGACGATGACGCTGGTGCCCCGCTCGGCGCGGCGCTGGCCCTCGCGGAGCATGGTCGACGTGGTGCCGCAACCGGGGGCGTAGCCGATGTAGATGCGCAGGTAGCCGCGCTCCCCGCCCTCGGTGCCGATGGGGTCCGCGGCCGGCTCGGTGGTGGCCGCCTCGATCACCGTCTTGGGGTCGGCGGGGACCTCGCTGGCGGATGAGAGGCGGGCGATGACGTGGAGGTCGACGTCCTTAAGGTGCTCCAGCAGCTCGTCGACCAGGCTGCCGCGGTAACGCTCGAGGAAGCGCCCGCCCGGCGCCCCGATGAGCAGCTGGGTGGCGTTGTGGGTGCGCACCTCCTCCACGATCGCGGCAGCCGGGTCGTCGTTGCTGACCGCCTCGAAATGCGCCTCCAGCGCCTCGGCCAGCTTCTGGCTGGCCTCCATCTCCTCGCTCAGCGGCTCGCCGGGACGGAGGACGGTGATCACCGTGCAGCGACCGCGGTAGCGCCGGCTCATGCGGACGGCGCGGCGGATCAGCGGCTGGCTCTGCTGCGGCTCCCGCACCGCCACGACCACGTTCTCGGTGGGGAGGTGCTCGTCCTCGGCGAGGCGGTCGGCTTCGCTGTTGGCCAGCCAGCCCAGGGCCAGCTCGCGGAGGCCCGCGAGGTTGCCGGGGCGGAAGAAGCCATCGAGGGCCCGCTCGATGTTGCGCTCGGGGTAGATGTTGCCGTGCTTCATGCGCTTGCGCAGCGCCTCGGGTGAGATGTCCACCAGCTGGATCTCGTCGGCGTCCTCCAGCAGGTGGTCGGGGATGGTCTCACGGATCGTGACCCCGGCGATCTGCTCGGCGACGTCCTTGAGGCTCTCGAGGTGCTGGATGTTCATCGTCGTGAGCACGTCGATGCCCGCGTCGCGGAGGTCGTCGACGTCCTCCCAGCGGAAGGCGTTGGGCATTCCCGGGGCGTTGGTGTGGTAGACCTCGTCGATCAGGACGACCTCTGGCTTCCGGGCGATGAGTGCCTCGAGGTCCATCTCCTCCAGCGCCAGGCCCTTGTAGCTGACCTTGCGCCGGGGGACCACCTCCAGGCCCTGGATCAGCGCCTCCGTGCGGGGGCGTCCGTACGTCTCCACTAGGCCGATCACGACGTCGCGGCCCTCGGCCTTGAGGCGATGCCCCTCCTCGAGCATCGAGTACGTCTTGCCCGCGCCGGGAGCGGCGGCCACGAAGACAGTCAGCCGGCCGCGCTTGCCCTCGACCTCGTCAGTCATGCGGCGTGGTGATCGTGCGTGCTGGGCTTGACATCCGGATCCCGCTTTTCCGCTTTCGTCTCGTCGTCCTCGCGCAGGTGGTAGGGAACGTTAACCACTACGGTACCGGGTCTGAACAGGAGTGCGGCCTTGAGACGCAACGCCGTCTGGTTGTGGAGGAACTGGTGCCACCACCGGCCGTACACCATCTCGGGGAGCACGACCATCAGGGTGCCCTCGCGGTTCTGGGCCTCGATGGCGTCGAGGTAGCTGAGGAACGGCCGGATCACGGAACGGTACGGCGACTCGATCACCTCCAGCGGGACGTGGTTGCCCCAGAGGCTCCACTTGCGCTGGATGGCCTCGATCTTGTCGGGGTCGTCGGAGATGAAGACCGCCACCACCTGGTCGGCGAGGCGCCGCGCCAGCGCCAGCGTCTGCAGCTGGACGTCGGTGAGGTCGGCGATCGGCACCACCGCGACGGGGTGGACGTCCCCGGGGGTGATTGGCGTTTCCGCCTGGGCCCGGCTCTTGGCGTTCTCGTAGTGCCTATGGATCGCCATGCAGACCACGACGATGATCGGGATCAGGGCGACCACCACCCAGGCGCCGTTGAGGAACTTGGTAGCCGCGGCGATGACCAGCACGACCCCGGTCGACACTGCCCCCAGCAGGTTGACCATCATGGATAGGCGCCAGCCCTTGCTCTCCGCGGCGGTGCCCGACCGGGCCACCCGCCGCCAGCGCACCACCATCCCCAGCTGGCTCAGCGTGAAGCTGAGGAACACCCCGATGGTGTAGGGCGGGATGAGGGCGTCGGTGCTGCCCCGGAAGACGGCGTACAGGATCCCCGCCAGGATGCCCAGGGCGATGATGCCGTTGGAGAAGGCGAGCCGGTCGCCGAGGTTGGCGAACTGCGACGGCGCGAACTTGTCGCGCGCCATGAAGTAGAGGAGCCGGGGGAAGTCGCTGAAGGAGGTGTTGGCGGCCAGCACCAGGATCAGCGCGGTGGTCGCCTGGATGTAGAAGTAGGGCAGGCCGTTGCCGAAGGTGATGTGAGCCAGCTTGGAGAGCAGCGTCTGGTAGGGGGCGCGGTAGTTGGCGGCGTCCTCCAGCGGGCCGGGCAAACCGCCCGCACCCGGCTGGTAGTCCGGTTCCACCTGGAACTGGTGGGCGAGGAACGTGATGCCCGCAAAGGTCACCGCCAGGACCGCGATCATCACCACCAGCGTCTTGCGGGCGTTGCGCCACTCAGGCGGCCGGAACGCCGGCACACCGTCGCTGATCGCCTCCACCCCGGTGAGCGCCGTGCACCCGGAGGCGAAGGCGCGGGCTATCAGGAACGCCCCGGCGAACCCCAGCGTGGTGAACCCCTCGACGGGGATCGGCCCGGCGTAGTTGGTCTGGCGCAGGGCCTCCGGCACGGCCGTCCCCTGGCCGATCATGTGCAGGGTGCCGCCCACCACC
This sequence comes from Chloroflexota bacterium, assembly GCA_034666445.1. Lineage (GTDB taxonomy): Bacteria > Chloroflexota > Dormibacteria > DASZGP01 > DASZGP01 > JAXDLV01. The sequence goes on from JAXDLV010000017.1 coordinate 12,226, forward strand.
AGCACCACCATGCCGAGGATGAACAGGTAGGTCGGCGCCGCGAAGATGCTGCCCGCCTCGCGGATGCCACGAAGGTTGCCGATGACGATCAGCACGATCACCAGCAACCCGATCTCCACGGTGAAGCGCCCCATGTCCGGGAATGCCGAGGTCACCGCGCCGACGCCGGCGGACACCGAGACCGCCACGGTGAGGATGTAGTCCGTCATCAGGGCCGCGCCCGCGGTCAGGCCCGCCATGGAGCCGAGGTTGTCGCTCGCGACGATGTACGAGCCGCCGCCCTTGGGGTAGGCCTTGATCGTCTGGCTGTACGACCAGCCGACGATGAGCAGCAGGGCGACGATCGCCGCCCCGACGCTCGGCGCCATCGTGATCCCGCTGACGCCGGCAAGCAGCAGCACGCCCAGCGTCTGCTCCGTCGCGTAGGCCACCGAGGAAAGGGCGTCGGAGGACAGCACCGCCAGCGCCTTGACGTTGGTGAGCCGCTCGTGCGCCGCCCGGGCCGAGGCGATGGGTGCGCCCAGCAGGAAACCGCGGATGTCGGAGAGCACCCTGGCGGTGCCGCCGGTGGGGAGCTCGGCGCGCGAGGTGGCGCGCAGGTGACCCTGGCCGCCGCGCTCGAGGTTGGCATCGCGGCGTCGGCTCACCCGCATGACGCCGCCGCCGGTGCCGGTGTCCTCGTCGTCCTCGTACAGCTCCAGGTCCGGGTCGACCCGGCGCCAGCGGACGTCGGGACTGTCTGGGGTCTGTCGGTGCCAGACGATGCCGGCTCGCTGGAGGAATCGCTCCTCCTTGGTCAGTGGGGACTCGGGCGTCGTCGCCACGGGCCGGGGTTAGCCCGGGTCGCCGTCAGGCAGCCACAGGCCGACCTGGTCGGGGACCTCGCCGCGGGCCTCCGACCGCAGCGAGCGCAGCACCATGTCCATCTCGTCCGGCGTGTACGGCGCACCGTTGCGGTGCGCCACCAGCAGTCCGACGTAGCGACGTCCCTCGAGGACCGGGACCCCCAGCCAGGCATCCATGCCGGCGTCGCGCCGCGCCTGGGGGAGGGTGGAGGGGGCCTCGGCGATGATCACGGGCCGGCGCCGGTCTGCGGCGCTGAGCAGCTCGGCCGGGGGGTCGGCCACCCCGAAGCGGGCGGCCAGCATGGCCTGGTCCCCCTCCGGCGGGATGAAGTACACCGGGCCGCCCAGGACAGCGGACACGCGCGCCTCGAGCGGCCCCTGGTTGGCCATCACCCGCGGGATGCGGGGGGGCCTGCGAAGGAGCCCGCGGTGAAGGATGTAGTTGAGCGCCATCGCCGTGGCGGCGCCGCCGACCGCGGCCACCGGCACCCCGGCGGTGGTCTCCAGGAGCGCGAACACCGCGAGGTTGGCGCAGCCACCCAGCAGCGCGACCGGCAGGTACACGGGGCGGGCCCGGCCCACGGTGAATGGCGACGCCACGTCCGCGAACGTGAACTGCCGGTTCAGCTGCCAGTTGAGGAAGAGGCTGACGACGAAGGCCAGCGTCCACGCCTGGTAGACGCCGAGGCCGAGCATCCGGCTGCCAAGCAGCAGGCCCAGGAAGACCGCCAGCCCGGCGGTGCCCACCACGGCGTACTTCCAGGAGCGCGCCGAACCCCGGACCTGGGTCAGCAGCGAGTAGAGGTGGGAGAGGAAGAGGAGGCCCTGGCGGATGGAGGCGTTGCTCACCCCCGCCTGGCGCTTGCCGAAGGTCAGCGGCACGTCGCCGACCCGCGCGGCGGGCGTACAGACCAGCAGCTCGAGGAGGATCTTGAAGCCGACGGGGCGAAACTCGATCCCCTCGATGGCGCTGCGACGGCAGATGAAGTAGCCGGACAGCGGGTCGCTCGTCTTGCGCGCCTCGCGGAACAACACCTGCGCCAGCCGCCGGCTGACCGCGGACACCAGCCGCCGCGCCGGTCCCGCGAGGCCCTGCGCGCTGCCTCCCCGCGTGTACCGCGAGGCCACCACCAGGTCGAGGTCCTGGGCGCCCATCTCCTGGAGCATCCGGGGGAGCAGGTCGGGCGGGTGCTGCAGGTCGCCGTCCATCACCCCGACCGCCGGGCCCTCGGCCATCCGGAGGCCCTCGACGGCCGCGGGGCCAAGCCCATTGCGGGCGTCCTCCGGCCGGTGGATGACCCGCACCGCCAGGCCGGGCGGGGGCCGTTCGGCCAGCCGGGCGAGGACGTCGGGGGTTTCGTCGGTGCTGTCGTCGACGAAGATGAGCTCCGTCGGGATGCCCCTCACCGCAGCGGCGATCCCCGTCACCAGGGGCTCGACGTTGCCCGCCTCGTTGCGGGTGGGCACCACGATCGAGAGCACCGGGCCCTCGACATCAACTTTGAATTCGGACACGCTCCCGCCAAGTCTAGATCGGCCCCCGCGCCTGATCGCGCAGTGATGACGCGAGGGTAACGGGGGCGCGGCGGGATTGTTGCCGGGCGGGATTTGTTTTTGCGGGGCAATCCCCTAGAGTGTTCCCCGGGGAGGGCGCCGGTACCCCGCTGGCCGGTGCCCTCCCTTTTCCTTGCCCGGACCGGGCCCAACCCGCCCTCGGTACCCTTGGTCTGGTGAGACGTCGGGGGCCCCTCGCGGCCACGCTGCTGGCCACGACGCTGGCGAGCTGCTCCTGGTTCGGCTCGCAGGCTTCGCCGGGGACGATCGTGGTGCCCCCGCCTGCCAGTCCCGCCCCGGAGCCCTCCGAGCTGGCCGTCACCCAGCCCAACGTCAACCACGTGCACGGGCTTGCCACGCTGGGAGCGGGGCAGCCGGTGTTCATCGCCCGCCATACCGGTGTCGAGAGCAAGTCCCCCGGGGCGCCGCCGCAGGCGCTGGGCGCGGGGCCCCATGGCGACGTGCTCCAGGTGGCGATCGCGCCGGACGGCTCGCTCTACGCGGCCGGCCACGGCACCGGCCTGCAGGTCAGCCACGACGGGGGCACCACCTGGGCGCCACCGGCGGCCGATGTCGCCGGCCTCGATGTCCATGGCTTTGCCTTCGATCCCTCCCACCCTGAGCAGCTGTACGTGTACGCGGTGGGGAAGGGGATACTGGTCTCCAGCGACCGCGGCGCCCACTGGGAGCATCGGGCCGGCTGGGCCGACGGCCACTACCTCGCCGGGCTGACCGTCACGGCCGACGGCACCCTGCTGGCCGGTAGTGTCGAGCTGGGCATCGCCGCGAGCCCCGACCACGGCGCCAACTTTGTCTCCGTGCGCGCCGGGACCGGCCAGGTCTACTCGCTGGCGGCCAGCCCGTCCAGCGCCGACGTCGCCGTCGCGGCCACCGAGAACGGGCTCTTCCTGACCACGTCCGGCGGCGACGACTGGGATGTCGCGCAGACGTCGGAGCTGCTGACGGGGGTGACCATCGACCCCGCCGATCCTCGCCACCTCTACGCCGGCGGCGCGGAGGGCACCCTCTACACCTCGACCGACCAGGGCGCCAGCTGGGCGCTGCTCTGAGGACCCTCCACATCGTTCGCCACGCGGCGGACGCCCTCGCGTGGGAGGCGATCGCCGATGGTGCGGCCGCGACGCCCGACGACGTGGTCGTGGTGACCGTCGAAGGGGCCGCCACCGAGCCGCCGCCGGAGGGGCTCGAGGGACAGGTGCGGTCGGGGCTGGAATACGATCAGGTGGTGGAACTGATGGAGTGGGCCGACAAGGTCGTCGTGTGGTGATCCGCGCTCGGGGCGTCGCATGAGGGCCGAGCTTGTCTCGCGGCTGGAATCGATGGCGGCGATCGTGCATCGCTTCGACCGCGTCGTGGTGGCGTACTCCGGCGGGGTGGACAGCGCCCTGGTGCTGGAGGTGGCCCATCGCGCCGTGGGCGAGCGGTGCCTTGGGGTCATCGCGGATTCGCCGTCGCTGACGCGGGACGAGCTGGAGGCCGCCGTCGCGCTGGGCCGCGGCCGTGGGGCCGCGGTCCGCGTGGTCCAGACCAACGAGCTGGCCATCGCGGGCTACCGCGACAACGACGTCGACCGCTGCTACTTCTGCAAGTCGGAGCTGTACGGCGTGCTCGCCGCCGTGGCAGGCGAGGCCGGCGGGGCGACCATCCTGGACGGCTTCAACCGAGACGACCGCGGCGACTGGCGCCCCGGGCGCAGGGCCGCCGCCGAGGCCGGGGTGGTCAGCCCTCTGGACGCGGCCGGCCTCGGCAAGGCCGACGTCCGCGAGGCCGCCCGCGAGCTGGGCCTGGCCAACTGGGACAAGCCGGCCGCGGCCTGCCTGGCGTCGCGCATCCCCTACGGCACCCCGGTCACGGTGGAGAGCCTGGAGCGGGTGGCATCCGCCGAGGCGGTGGTGCGCGCCGAGGGCTTCCGCCAGCTGCGCGTGCGCGGCGGGGAGACGCGGGCGAGCATCGAGGTCGGCGTCGACGAGCTTCCCCGCCTCATGGAGGCCGACCGCCTCGCGCGTATCGAGACGGCGCTGGGCGCGCTGGGTTACGAGGCGGTGTCGGTGGACCCCCTGGGCTACCGGCGTGGCAGCCTCAACCCGGCCGCCGCCGCGGATGGTCGAGCCGCTCTCTGACGCCGAGGTCGAGCGCTACAGCCGGCAGCTGATCCTGCGCGGCGTCGGCGAGGCCGGCCAGCGCCTCCTGCAGCAGGCGAGCGTGCTGGTCGTCGGCGCCGGCGCGCTGGGCTCGCCGGTGATCGCGTACCTGGCGGGCGCCGGCGTGGGGCGGCTGACGATCGTCGACGGCGTCGCCGTCGACGTGTCCAACCTCTCCAGGCAGCCGCTCCACGCCGAGGCCGGCCTGGGCGCCGGCAAGGCGGCGTCCGCGGCGGCCACCGCGCTGGGCATCAACTCGGCCGTGGATGTCCGCGCCGAGCGCCGCCGCCTCTCGGCCGGCGACGCTTCCGCGGCCGTGGCCGGCCACGACATCGTGTGCGACTGCACGGACGACTTCGAGATCAAGTTCGCCCTCAACGACGCCTGCCTGGGCGCGGCCGTGCCGCTGGCCCACGCCGCGGTCCTGGAGTTTGGCGGGCAGCTGACCACGATCGTGCCCGGAGGCCCCTGCCTCCGCTGCCTCTTCGGCGCCCCCCCGGCGCCCGGCGAGGTGCCAACCTGTGCCCAGGCCGGCATCCTCGGCCCGGTTGCCGGGGTGGTCGGGGCGATGCAGGCCAACGAGGTGCTCAACCTCATCCTGGGACTGGGCGAGCCGCTCTCCGGGCGGCTGATGATCTACGAGGGCCTCCGTCCCCGGGCGCGGATCGTGGACTTCGCCATCGACCCCGCCTGCCCGGCCCCACACGGCGCCTCGCCAGGCGGGGGCATAATCCCCGGGCAAGCCGACGCGATGGAGGAGAGGCGATGAGCGAGCTGGTCCTGACGGATATAGAAGATGGTGTTCTCACGGTCTCGCTCAACCGGCCGGAGAAGCGCAACGCGCTGAGCGTCGAGCTGTTCGAGGCCATCGGCGCGGCGTTCGACCGCGCCGCCGAGCCCGAGGTGCGCGCCGTGCTGGTGCGGGGTGAGGGCCAGGTCTTCTGCGCCGGCATCGACCTCAACTCGCTGGCATCCCTCGCGGGGGGCGACGTGGAGGGCAACTTCAAGGTCGCCGGCGCCCACCTGCAGGACATCTACATGCGGCTCGAGCGCATCGGCAAGCCGTCGGTTGCGGCGGTCCACGGGGCGGCCCTGGGCGCCGGCCTGCAGCTGGCGCTGGCCTGCGACCTGCGGGTCGCCGCCGACGACGCCCGCCTCGGCCTGCTGGAGATCACCTACGGGATCATCCCCGACCTCGGCGGCATCCACCGCATGGTCCACCTGTGCGGCCTTTCGCGCGCCAAGGACCTGGTCCTCACCGGTCGCGAGCTCCTGCCCGCGGAGGGACACGCGATGGGGCTGGTCGACCGCGTTGTCGCCCCCGGCGAGGTCGAGAGCACCGCGCGCGAGCTGGTTCGGCTGATCGCCGACCGGGCTCCGCTGGCGGCCCAGGCCGGCAAGCGCATGGCCGACGCCGCCGCCGCCGGGCAGACCCCCGAGGCCAACCTGGACGCCATCCTCGACGCCCAGGTCCAGTGCCTCAGCAGCCCGGACTTCGGCGAGGCGGTCGCCGCCCGGTTGGAGAAGCGGCGCCCGGTCTTCGCCGGCCGCTAGGTCCCCGGGGCGGGGCGCCGGCTTGATCCTCGCCATCGACCAGGGCACCACCGGCACCACGGTGCTGCTGGTGGACGAGCGCGGCAGGGTCACCGCCCGCGCCTACCGGGAGATAACCCAGCACTACCCCCGCCCGGGCTGGGTGGAGCACGACGCCGCCGAGATCTGGGCCACAGTGGTCGACGCGACCGGCGAGCTCCTGGAGGGTCGGAGCCGGGATGACCTGGCCGCCATCGGCATCACCAACCAGCGCGAGACCTTTGTCCTCTGGGACCGTGCCACCCTGGAGCCCGCCGCGCCGGCCATCGTGTGGCAGTGCCGGCGCAGCGCGCACATCTGCCGGCAGCTCATCGAGGCGGGGCGGGAGGACCTATTCCGCGCCCGGACGGGGCTGCGCCTCGACCCGTACTTCTCCGGCACCAAGCTGAAGTGGCTGCTCGACTCCGACCCCACGCTCCGCGAGCGGGCCGCGTCGGGGGCGCTGGCTTTCGGCACCATCGACAGCTGGCTGGTGGCGCGGCTGACCGCCGGCCGGGAGCACCTCACCGAGCCCGGCAACGCCAGCCGGACGCTGCTGTTCGACATCCACCGGGTGGCCTGGGACGACGAGCTGTGCGCGGTGCTGGGGGTCCCCCCCGCTGTCCTGCCGGAGGTGCGTGACAGCTCCGGTGACCTCGGTCTCAGCGACCCCGGCGCGTTCCTCGGGCTGCAGCTGCCGATCGCGGGCATCGCCGGCGACCAGCAGGCGGCGCTGTTTGGCCAGGCCTGCCTCGTGCCGGGTATGGCCAAGAACACGTACGGCACGGGGTCATTCGTGCTGCTCAACACAGGCGACACAGCGCAGCCGAGCACCTCGGGGATGCTCACCACCGTCGCCTGGCGCCTGGCCGGCGCGACCACGTACGCGACGGAGGGCGCCATCTTCATCACCGGCGCCGCCCTGCAGTGGCTGCGCGACGGCCTCGGGCTGATCGCGGACGCCGCCGAGGCCGGCCCGATCGCCGCGGCCACCACCGACACGGGGGGCGTCCACCTGGTGCCGGCATTCGTCGGGCTGGGCGCGCCCTACTGGGACCCCGAGGCCCGCGGGCTCATCTCCGGGCTCACCCGCGGCACCACCCGCGACCACCTTGTGCGCGCGGCCGTGGAGTCGATGGCGTTCCAGACCGCCGACGTCCTGGCCGCCATGGCGGCCGACGCCGCGCCCCCCGCCGAGCTTCGCGTCGATGGCGGCGCCAGCGTGATGGACGCCCTGCTCCAGCTCCAGGCGGACCTCCTCGGGATACCCGTGGTTCGCAGCGCAAGCTCCGAGACCACGGCCATAGGGGCGGCCTTCCTCGCCGGCCTGGGGGTGGGCGCGTGGATGGGGACCGACGAGGTCGCCGCCACCTGGCGCGAGGCGGGCCGCTTCGAGCCCGCGATGTCCGCTGACGAGCGCGAGGCACGCCTCGACGGCTGGCACCAGGCGGTCGCCCGGGCGCTTAACAAAGATTTGCGGTTATTTACCGGATCTTCACCACAGCGCCCAGGGCCGTCGGCATAATCAGTCCTACAGCCGAGCCCTACTCAATCCCTTCCTTGGAAAAGCCCGAGACCCCCCTCGGGCTTTTCTTTTTGTCCGGGGACACTCGGGCCGAATCTGACCTCAAATACAATTGCGGGCGTGCCGGCGCCCGCCTACGTTCCCTCAGCTCCATCCGAGCCGGGCGAGAAGCATTACAACCTCTACCCGCGGCAGTACCTCAGGGATCTCCGGATGTGGCTGATCCTGTACTTCCTCGCCACGCTGGCCTTCGCCTTCTACAGCTGGGCCAGCACGCGCGACACCATCGAGCTGGTCCGCGTGATCCCGTACGCCTGCTTCCCGCCGCTGGTCGCGCTGTTCCTGCTGCTCTACGCGCGGATGAGCTACGTCACGGTGGAGGAGGAGGGCCTCCGGGTGCGCGGTCCGATCCGGCGCGCGACGGTGCCGTTCGCCGACATCGAAAAGGCGCGGATGGACACCCTCGACCGGGCCTTCGAGAAGCCAGAGCTGGCCGCCCTCAAGCGCAGCAACACCGTCAAGAACATGGGCGCCGCGAAGGTGCTGTGCGTCCGGGTGCGCGATGACGACGGCCTGCCGGAGCGGCTCCGCAAGTCGCTCGGCTCGCGCCGCCTGATCCCCGAGCGGGAGCTGATCCTGCCCATCACCGAGGCGGACCGCGCGATGGCGGCGCTCAAGCAGCGGCTCGGTTCCCGGCGGGTGCAGGACATCGTGGCGCCGTCGGGCCGGCGCCACAACCGGCGCAAGAAGTCGCGCCGGTGAGCGAGGCCCCGCCGCCCAGCGCTGAGGCCCCCGAGCTCGCCGACAGCGCCCCGGCGCCGGTGGACGCCGAGCACGCCGCCAAGCGCCTGCGGCGCTTCGACGTGGGGATGCTGGTCGGCCTCACGGTAGCGGCGTTCCTGCTGCGGATCCTGAGCCCGATCATGCCGGACTTCGTCAGCAACCCCACGGCTTGGCCACCGGTTCGCGCCTATGGCCTGGGCCATCCCTTCCAGGCCCCCAATGGCTACATCTTCGACGAGGTCTACTTCGCCCAGGACGCCTGCCGGGACCTCGTCGGGATGGACTACTTCGACCCCGAGCCGCCGCTGGCCAAGCTCGCGATCGCGGGTGGGATGGTGATCGGCGGCACCTGGATGCACTACGACCAGGGCTACCAGCCCAACACCACCCCGGACCAGAACGGCGTGGTCAAGGACAACCGGTGCGAGGCGGATGGCACCCTGCCCGGCTTCGGCACCTGGGGCTGGCGCCTCACCAGCCTGTTCTTCGGGACGCTGGTGATTCCGCTGGTCTACCTGCTGGCCCTGCGGCTGTGGCCCAACCGGCTGTTCGCCTTCAGCGCCGCCCTGCTGGTGACCCTCGACGGCATGTTCTTCGTGCAGTCCCGGATCGCGATGATCGACATGGTCGCCGAGTTCCTCCTGATCCTCACCTACTACCTGTTCCTGGTCCACCGCGACGCGCGCACGGATCGCCGCTGGTGGGTGACGCTGCTGCTGCTGGGCACGTCGATCGGCCTGGCGGTGTCCTCGAAGTGGACCACCCTCGCCGCGGTGGGCACGATCATGGTCTTCCTCGTCGGCGGCTGGGCGCTCCGCTGGTGGCGTGAGCGCAACGGTGACGACGCGCCGGGCGAGCGGCCTCCATTGGTGGGAGCCCGCGACTTCATAGCCCGCCCGATCTTCTATTTCCTGGCGCTGTTCGCGCTGCCGGGGATGATCTACGTCCTCAGCTACGCGCGCTACAACACGATCCCGCACTGCGCCGGCAAGGACGCCAATGGCCTCGAGGTGCCGGCCCCCTGCGCCGCCGGCAGCTCGCCGGCGACGCCGCTGCGGATCCAGCGCGTCGAGGCGGGGCCGGTGGCGGTGTGGGTGCCCACCGGTGTCGACCCCAACGCCTACATCAACAACATCCGCATCCACGACGAGTGGGCATACGACTACCACTCCAAGCTGACCGCGACCCACCCCTATGGCTCGCGGTGGTTCAGCTGGCCGCTGCTGCTGCGGCCGGTGGCCTACTACTACCAGGACTCCCTCGGGACGGCCCAGGTCTGCCCCAGCCCGGGCGCCCAGCCGGGGGTGGTGAGCAACGGCCAGCTGACAACCGCGCCGCCCAACTGCACCCTCCGCGCGGAGGTGTTCAACCTCGGTAACCCCGCGATCTGGTGGTTCTCGATCCCCGCCGTCATCTTCTGCGCGTTCTACGCCGTGCGCCGGAGGAGCTGGCCGGCGGCCCTGATCGTGGTCGCGTTCCTGGCGGCCTGGCTGCCCTTCTCGCGGGTGAACCGCGTGATGTTCCTGTACCACATGTTCGGCGGCCTGCCGTTCATGATCCTGGCGGTTTCCTTCTCGCTGGGCCACCTCGGCGGATGGGTGAAGCACGTCCGGCTGGGGGAGATGGCGCTGCCGGCGATCCGCGGCAGCCAGCTGGCGGCGGCCTACCTGGGGCTGGTAGTCCTCACCTTTGTCTACCTCTACCCGCTGTGGTCGGCGCTGCCGATAACCGGTGACAGCTGGACCCAGCGGATCTGGTTCAACACGCCGTCGGACTTCCACGTGCCGCTGCTGCCCAACGACGTCAAGATCTCCTGGGTCTGAGGCGGCGCCATGTTCGCGCTGCTGATCGGGTACCTGCTGCTGGCCTCGCTTGCGGGCTTCGCGCTGACCTTCGTCAGCCGCATGCCGTGGCAGCTGGAGGGCCGCATCGCGGCGGGTGTCGTTCTCGGCTTCAGCGCCGCCGCGATGCTGACCTGGCTGATCGCGATCCCGATGGGGATGGGACCGCTGCCGGTGGGCCTCGGCGCGGTCGCGCTGCTGCTGATGCTCGCGGCCTGCGTGCGGTTCCTCGACTGGCGGCCGGCGCTGCGCGACGAGGCGGTCGCCGCGGGTCATCGCTGGCGGCGCCTGCAGTCCCTGCCGCTGGCGCTGGTGCTGATCCCGGCCGTCGCCTTCTTCGTCCCGTTCTACAGCCGGGCGCTGGAGATGCGCCCCGACGGCCTCTACGCGGGCTACGTCAACATCTGGGGCGACTGGTGCACCCACCTCTCGATGAGCGGGTACCTCTCCCACACCCGGGACCTGCTGCCGCCGCAGAACCCCTTCTTCACCGGCGTCAAGCTCACCTACCCCTTCCTCCCCGACTTCTTCTCAGGGATGCTGCTGCACCTCGGCATGGACCTGCAGGGGGCGCTGCCCCTCAGCAGCGCCATCCTGTCAATCGCGCTGGTGGTGGTCTTCTACACCACCGCGGTGCGCTTCCTGGGCAGCGGCTGGGCGGCCGCGATCGCGGTCCTGGTGTTCTTCCTCGGCGGCGGGCTGGGCTTCCTGCGGCTCATCGGTGAGGTCCACCCGGCTGCCGCCGGCGTCCTCCCCTGGCTGAACGCGGCGGCCGACCTGGCCCTTCACCCTCTGCACGAGTACACCCTCGACCGCGAGCAAGGCTTCCAGTGGCTCAACCCCATCCTTGCCTACCTGATCCCGCAGCGCACGACGCTGTTCGGGTTCAGCCTGGGGCTGGTCACCCTGTCGCTGCTGTGGTTCGGCCGCAGCGTCCGCTCCCTGCGTGAGGTCCTGCTGGCCGGGATCCTGCTGGGCCTGATGCCGCTGTTCCACGCCAGCACCTACTTCGACCTGGTCCTCCTGCTGGGCGTGCTCATGCTGCTCGACCTCGTCCGCCTGCGCCGCGGGTGGAGCCGCGCCGCCTTCGTGGGGTTCGCCCGGCAGTGGGCGGTCTTCTTCGTGCCCGCGCTGCTGCTGGGGATGCCGCAGGTGCTGCTGATCCTGCCGCCCGCGGGCTACCGGCCGACCTTCCTGCGCATCGAGCTGGGCTGGCTGTCCGGCTGGAGCCCGGCCCTGCCGCAGTTCATCGCCGACTACGTGAGCCCTCCCACCACCACCTACGACCTCGCCCCGCTGGGTCTCCACAACCTCGTGCCGCTGTCGTTCTGGATCCTGAACACCGCGCTGCTGATCCCGCTGGCGGCGGTCACCCTGTACGGCCGCAACTGGGGCAAGCCCGGCCTGCGACGCTTCCTCGCGCCGATCTGGATCCTGTTCCTGGTACCCAACCTGGTGATCCTCCAGCCCTGGGACTGGGACAACACCAAGTGGTTCCTGTGGTGGGCGATCCCCGCCTCGATGCTGGCCGGGCTGGCGCTGTACCAGCTGTTCCGCCGCGGCGCGCTGCTGGCCACCGTTGGGGTGGTGCTGCTGCTGGTCACGACGCTGTCGGGGCTGATCGACGTCAACCGCGCCCGCCAGACGACCTCGCCCAACGTGAGCTACCGGCTGCTGACCAACGATGAGCTGGCGGTGGCGGCGTGGGCCAGGTCGAGCACGCCCGGCGAGGCGATCTTCCTCACCGGCTGGAAGAACGACCACCCGATCCTCACCGAGAGCGGCCGCCCGGAGGTGATGGGCTACCCGGGCTGGCTCTGGACCTGGGGCCTGCCCGCGCCCGACCAGCGCCAGGACGACGTCATCGCCATGTTCCGCGGCGGGCCCCGCTCCGAGCAGCTGATGAAGGACTACCGCGTCGACTACGTGGTGATCGGCACCCAGGAGCTGGGCCGCGAGATCGGGGCCAACATGACCTACTTCAGCCGCCGCTACACGCAGGTGTATGCCTCCCCGGGGGGCGACTACCACGTCTTCCGGGTCACGTAGCATGGCGACCTATGACGGAGTCGCCTGACCTAGCCATCGCGATCGACGCCCAGGACCGCCCCGGGATGCTGGCGGCCCTGGCCCAGGTCATCTACGAGCACGGCGCCAACGTGTCCTACGTCGGCCTGGTGGGCCGCTCCGGTGGGATGGCGAGGGTGATCTTCGAGCTGGAGTCGGTGGGTGACCAGGCCACCCTGGTGGCCGCCATCCAGGCCGTCGACGGCGTCCGCGAGGTCTCCACCGAGCCGACCTTCGAGAAGGTGTTCGGCCGCCGCATCATCGTCATCGGCGCCGGCGCCCAGGTCAGCAGCGTGGTGTCCGGCGCCGTCAGCGAGGCCGACCGCCACAACATCCGCGGCGAGCGGATCTCCGTCGACACGATTCCGCTGGTGGGGGAGAAGGAGATAGCCGAGGCGGTGCGCGCCACCGCCCGGCTGCCCCGCGTGGAGGCGCTGGTCCTCGCCGGCAGCCTGATGGGCGGCGAGACCACGGTGGCGGTGCGCGAGGTGCGCGCCGCGGGGATCCTGGTGGTCTGCCTGAACATGGCCGGGTCGGTGCGCACCGAGGCCGACCTGGTGGTGACCGACCCACTCCAGGCGGGCGTGATGACCGTGATGGCGATCGCCTCCACGGCCAAGCTCGACATCTCGCGCATCCGGGGGGCGTCCTTCTGAGCCAGCCCACGGGCATCGTCCCCCCGGTGGTGGCCGCGGCGCGGTGGCTGCCGGTGTTCCGGCGCATCGCCGACGACGTCCAGGCGGTGGTGGCGGGGGTGTGGGGCAGCGAGGAGGCGCGCGCCGAGCAGGGCATCGGCGCGGGGGGCGACGGCACGGTCTGGGTCGACGCGGCGGCGGAGCAGGTGGTGATC
>JAXDLV010000018.1:0-22064 GCA_034666445.1 Chloroflexota bacterium
GGCCGCCTCGGCTGCGACAGCGGCGGCAGCGTCAGGGGCCGGCGCCCGGACGTAGATCTCCTTGCGCTGCTCGAGCTGGTGGACGCGGCGGATGCTGGCCACCAGCTCGTCGCCGGAGAATGGCTTGATCAGGAACTCACGCGCCCCGGACTGCATCGCGCGGCGCAGGTAGTCGCGCTCGCCCTGCACCGACATGATGATCACCGGGGAGGTGGGCGCCTCGCTGGCAAGGATCTCGGTTGCTTGGATGCCGTCCATCTCGGGCATGTTGACGTCCATCAGGACGATGTCGGGGTGGTGCTTCTTCGCCTCCTCGACGGCCTCGCGGCCATTGGTCGCAGTGGCCACCACCTCGAGGTCATCCTCGAACGACAGCAGCTTGCGCAGGTTGTCGAGGGTGCTCGAGATGTCGTCTACGATCAGGACGTTAATCGATGCCAAGGGACGGTGCCAGGAGGGCTTGAGCCCTCCCGGCGAGCCTCCTACTTAGGAACGTTGAACTTCGCCTGGACCGACCCCTGCGTCGAACCAGCCGTGCTGGTGACTTCATCCTTGCCGATGTCGACCTGGGCCTTGAGGGCGAGCTTGAAGTTACCCGTCGAGAAGATGAGGCTCAGGTCCTCGGCCTGATCGAGAGGCACGAACACGACGAAGCTGCTGGACGTCGGTGCGGCCGCACTGCCACCGCTCCCGGCAGCCGGCGCCTGCGGGGCGCGGGCGACGCGCATGTTCTGGAACGTGGTCTTCCACACGTTGTCGGGCTGCTTCTCGCTAAGGGGCGGGTTCCAGATGATGTCGATCTTGTCCTCCTGCTGGATGTAGCCCGCGACGTTCTGCAGCTCCGCCCCCTGGGGTATCGCGATCGCCACGAAGCCGGAGGGAATGTCGAGGTAGGGCTTCCTCTGGGCGGGGAGCTTGGACTGGGTGGGCACCAGGTTGTCGCTGGTGAGCACCGTGCCCTTTGATATCGCGATCGCGGCGAACTGTCCCGAGGCGTCGTCGTCCTTGCCGATGGCGTTGCCCGGGACGTCGGCCGCCGCGTACTTCACGGTCTTAACCGCGGTCTTGACGATCTGCGAGCCAGCAGGGATGTCCACCGCGGCGACGATGACGTTGGTGTCACGCGTCGTGTCTCCACCACCGCCGCGGTTGCCCACGAGGAAGACGACGAGGAAGGCGACGACCGCCACGACAATCCCCAGGACCATCAGCAGCCGATTGCTTCTCGGTTTTACGTCAGTCGCCAATCCTGGTTCTCCTTCTTGTCGATGGCTTGCAGAGGGTGGTGTGTCGGTTGCGCGATGGCCGGCCGTCGGGTCGGCCTGCACAAGATAGAGCCTTTGGTCCCATTAGTCGACCCATTTGTGCAACTTCGATTTCTCGGTTGTGTACGGAGATGTAACACCTGCGCCCGTGGTCCCTGGGGAAAGAAAAAGGGAGCCGGCAGAAGCCGGCTCCCTTAAGCCACATTCCGGGGGCGCCTTAGGCGGCGAGACCCGTGGAAATGTTGCAGAAGACGTCCCTGACCTGGTTGCCAAGGAGGATGAGGACAACGATAACGACCACCGCGATCAGAACGAGAATCAGGGCGTACTCGACCATGCCCTGCCCCTCCTCGTCGTCGCTACGGTGCATGAGCTCCTGGAGCTTCGCGTAAAGGCTTGTCAGCAAATGAATCACCTCCTTTCCGACGCCCCTTGAAGGAACGTCAGTTCGTTGGGGCCTATTGTCTAGCACCGACCGGCGAATCGGTCAACACTTTTGGCGCCAACGAGGTCACAGTAGCGACACAGGGTCACGGCCCGGGAAGGGGCCCCGGGGACTAGTCCAGGCGGAATTCGATCCTTATCTCGGTGCCCTTGCCGGGCTGACTCTTGATCTCCAGGACGCCCCGTTCCAGCTCCGTCCGCTCCCTCATGCTGATGAGGCCGAGGTTGCGGTTGCGGGCCAGGTTGGCCTCCACGGAGTGGACGTCGAAGCCCTGGCCGTCGTCTCGGATGGTGGCCATCACGCGCTCCTTGCCGAGGTTCAGGGTGACCTCGGCGCCCCGGGCGCGGGAGTGCTTCTGGACGTTGGTGAGCGCCTCCTGGATGATGCGGAAGAGGGTGCCCTCGACGCTCCCCGGCAGGCGCCGCTCCTCGCCCACCACGTTGAACCGCACCGACAACCCGTGCTTGTCGCTGTACTCCTTGACGTACTTCCGCAGCGTGGGAACCAGCCCGAGGTCGTCGAGCGTCATCGGCCGGAGGTCGAAGATCAGCTGCCGCGTCTCATCGAGCGCGTTGCGGACCGAGTTCTTGAACTCCTGCAGCTCGTTGCGGATGGCGTCGGGCTTGCCCACCAGGCGCTCCAGGATCTCCGCCTGCAGCACCAGGTTGCTCATCGACTGCGCCGGCCCGTCGTGCATGTCGCGGGCGATGCGCATCCGCTCCTCCTCGATGATCTGGAAGACCTGGCGGGAGGCGTTACGGAAGGTGAGCGCCTCCTCGTCGGGGGTGTGGACGTTGGCGTCGCGGGCGGCCTCCGTAACCAGCTCCAGCTCGGCGCGGACCTCCTTGACCCGCTCCTTGGTCTCGTGCCGGCGCTCCGCCATCTCCTCGAACTGGTGCTCCGCCACGGCCAGCTCGGCAAGCGCGTTGGCGTGCTGGTCGAAGGCCTCCTTGATCTCCTCCACGCTGTACTTGCCGACGTTGCCAAGGATCAGGTTGCGGATGCTCTCGGCGGAGTCACGGGCCTCCTGGCACTGCTCGATCCGGGCGGAGAGCTGGCGGTAGCGACGCTCGACGAGGCCCACCTCCTCCTCCAGCCGGGTGATCTGGACCTCGAGGCTTTCCCTGAGCACCTCGGTGGGACTACCCCCCTCGGAAGTGGTGCTCGGCGCTGGAGCGGTGCTTTCGCTCATGCGCGCCGAAGATGGCTGCGAGGAGGCATTTGTGAACTAATATAGCCGACGTTGAACGCGGCACCGGGGAGTCCTGACAGGTCCTCGGGCCTCGCTTTCCAGCTCGTCGGGCGGGTGCTCCCGGGGGTCGTTTTCATCTTCCTCCTCCTCATCCAGGTGAGCTTCCTGCAGCCGGAGCTGGAGCACGTCAGGACCACATTCCCAGACCCCGCGGCCATCGGCCTGGCCGTCAACCGGGTGCTGTCGACGGTCTTCTTCGCGGGGGTGGCGCTGATCTACCTGCTCCGCAAGCCCCCGGCGCGGGTGCGCCACAGCCCCAGCGCGGTGGTGGTGTCGATGTACGCCAGCTTTATCCTCTTCGCGTTGCGCCCGCTGGCCAACGTGCTCGGCGTGACCCCTGCCGACGTCGGCCCGGCACAGCTGCTGGTCTCCGACGCGCTGGTGCTCCTTGGGATCGGCTTCGCCGTCTACGCCCTGGGCTACCTCAAGCTGAGCTTCAGCATCATGCCCGAGGCGCGGGCGCTGGTCACCGGGGGCCCGTACCGCGTGGTCCGTCACCCCCTCTACCTCGGGGAGATCACCGCCGGCCTGGGCCTGGTCCTGGCCCTGCCCAGCTGGTTCTCCGTGGTGGTCTTCGTCACCCTCGTGGCCGCCCAGCTGGTGCGCACCCGGTATGAAGAGGACGTGCTCCGCGACAGCTTCCCGGAGTACACCGAGTACGCTCGCCAGACCAAGAGGCTCCTGCCGTGGCTGATCTGACGCCCGGGCCGCGCCGTCCCCGCCCCCCCGAGATCCCCTTCCTGCCAGGCGTGAGGACGATGTTCGTTGGCGCCATCCTGCTGATCGCCCTGGCACCGTCCGTGCAGGCCATAACCGACCCCGACTTCTTCTGGCACCTGAAGGTGGGGCAGTGGATCATCGACCACGGCGCCATCCCCCACAGCGACCTGTTCACCTTCACGGTCGCGGACCACGCCTTCGTCGCCCACGAGTGGCTGAGCGAAGTGATCATGGCGGCGCTCACAGGGGCCTTCGGCCTCACCGGGCCGTCGCTGTTCTTCGGGGTGGTGACCTGGCTCGGGTTCCTGGCGCTGGTGCGGACGCCCCGCGCCTCCTTCCTCATGGCGGGGCTGGCGCTGGCCCTGGGGATGGCGGCGGGCATGCCCATCTGGGGGCCCCGCACCCAGATGATCACCTTTGCCCTGGTCGCCGGGCTGCTGCTTGTCCTGCGCCGCTACCGGGAGACAGGTGACGTCCGCTGGCTCTACCCGCTCCCCCCGGTCTTCGTCATCTGGGTCAACCTCCACGCCGGTTTCACCGTTGGCCTTCTCTTCCTCTTCACCTACCTGCTCGGCGAGCTCCTCTACGCGCGCTTCGCGGCTGACGACGCCTTCCGGCCACGACTACGGCCGCTAGCACTGGTGGCGGTGCTGTGCACCGCGGCGGTGGCGATCAACCCCAACTTCGTCGGCATCTACGCGTACGCCGTGCAGACGCAGTTCAGCTCCGAGCAGCAGAAGCTGATCATCGAATGGTTCTCCCCCAACTTCCACGACAACAACGTCCGGCCCTTCGAGCTGATGCTGCTGCTCACGGTGGTGGTGCTGATCGTCACCCCCAGGCGACCTCGGGTCACAGACCTGCTGCTGGTCCTTGGGGTGATCGTGCTCTCCCTGCAGTCGGTCCGCCACATCGCCCTGTTCGTCGCTGTCGTCACACCGGTGCTGGCGGAGCAGGTGCAGGCGATCGTCGACGGCCACCGTCAGCGCCTGCCTCCATTCCGCCTGCCTCGCACCACTCTGGCCATAGGCCTGCTCAACCTCGCCGTCCTGCTGCTGGTGGGGACCGTGATCAGCGCCAGGTTCGCCATACCCGGGGCGACCGCGGGGTTCCGCAACGAGATGGTCACCAAGGGCGCCCCGGTCGCGGCGCTCGACTTCGTCGAGGCCGACCCACCCCCGGGGCACGTCTTCAACCAGTACGGCTGGGGCGGCTACTTCGTCTACCGGCTGTGGCCCCGGGTGCAGCCGTTTGTATACGGCGATGCCGCCGTTATGGGCGACCCCTTCCTGCATGAGTACGACGACGTGCGCAGCATCCGGACCAACTACCGGGCGGTCCTCGACAAGTACGGCGTCACCTGGATCCTCTATCCCACCGACGACCCGCTGCTGCTGGTCATGGAGCAGTCACCCGACTGGACGGTGGTTCATCGGGACGACGTGGCCACCATCCTGGTGAGGCGCACCCCCGAAACGCGCGACTACCTGGCCCGACATGGTCAGCCCTGACCCGGGGGCCGGGGACCGCCGCTTCGCCATCCGCTGGGGCGCCCTCGCCCTGGGCCTGCTGGCCCTCCCGTACGTGGCGCTGGCCTTCCTCGGGCCGCCGGGGAGCACCTACTCGGGGGTCATCTACCACCCCAACGACGCCTTCTTCTACTTCGCCCAGATGCTCCACGGCCACCTCGGCGACTGGACGTTCCGCAACGTGTTCACCTACCGGGACGCGCCACCCCTGCCGATCCACTGGCTCTACCCCCTCGTCGGCCGCCTGACGCCGGGCGTCCCCGACCCCATCGCCACGGCGCTGGCCTGGCACGCGCTCCGGCTGGGCCTCGCCGCCGCCGCGGCGTGGCAGGCCTGGCTGCTGTTCGGCGAGGCGCTGCCGGGCCGCGCGCCGCGGCGAGTCGCCTTCCTCTTCCTTCTGTTCACCTCCGGGCTGGCCGTGTACCAGCTGCTGGCGCAGGCGCTCGTCCCGGGGCTCGGCGTCGGGGCCGCCCCCTACGACCTCGCGTACACCGAGAGCAGCACCTTCTTCGAACTGCTCTACGCGCCCCACTTTGCCGCGGTGGTGCTCCTGGTGATCGTGTGCCTCCGCGCCGTCCTGGCCGTGGCCCGCGGCGGCGGCGGGCGCTGGATGGCGGCTGGCGGGGCGGCGGCACTGGTCCTCTCGACCATCCACCCCGACAAGCCGCTCACCCTGGTGCCGGCGGCGGCCGCCTTCGTGCTGCTGCTGGTCGCGCGGCGGCGCATCGGGTGGCGTCGCGCGGCGCTGACGGTGGCGGTGGTGCTCCCGTCGCTCCCCTACCCCGCCTTTCTCTTCATGCTCACCCGCAGCGACCCGCAGTTCCTCAGCGTGCTCGGGCAGGACAACTACGTCCCGCCGGGGGTCCTTGGCTACGTCCTTGGGTACGGACTGCCCGGGCTGTTCGCTGTCCTCGGCGTCCCGCGCCTGGTGCGCCGTCGCGGGGCGGTGGGCGACGGCGAGCTGCTCCTCTGGTGCCTCGCCGGCGCCGGGCTGCTGCTGACGCTGTTCCCGTTGTCGGCGGTGCCTCGCAAGAGCGTCGAGGGGGTCCAGCTCGCCCTCGCCGGCCTGGCCGGCCGCAACCTCGTGCGATTGGAGCTGCCCCGGCTCTGGCGCTCGCGCATCTTCGCCGCCGTCAGTCGCCGCCGCCCGCTCGGCTACTCGCGCAGGCGGCTGCGGCTCCTCTCCATCAACCTCGCGCTGATCCTCAGCTCGCCGTCCATCCTGGCGGTGTCGCTGGCGGCGCCCCGGGCCGCGCTGGCCGACAGCGCCGAGCTTTACCTGACCGCCGAGGACCGCGACGCTGTCAC
Organism: Chloroflexota bacterium; assembly: GCA_034666445.1. Classification (GTDB taxonomy): domain Bacteria; phylum Chloroflexota; class Dormibacteria; order DASZGP01; family DASZGP01; genus JAXDLV01. Next base: position 6,520 of record JAXDLV010000018.1, read on the forward strand.
CTGGCTGCGGGACAACGCCGGGGTCCGCGACGTGGTCGTGGGCAGCGAGGAGACCGGCCAGTTCGTCGCCGCGTACGGCGGCCAGCACGTCGTGTTCGGCCACTTCGATTGGACGCCGGACGTGGGCTTCGAGCACGCGCAGCTGGCGATCCTGTTCGGCCGCGACCATGGCAACGGCTGCGTCGCCGACTCCCGGTCAGACCCCGCGGGTTATCTCCACAGGCGCAACGTCGCCTGGCTCTACTACGGTCCCCGCGAGAGCCGGTGTGCGATGGTGCCCACCGCCATCCACCCCGGGTCGGCGGACTACCTGCGCCTCGCCTTCCATTCGGGCGAGACCGCGATCTACCGGGTCACGGCGTAGAGCACGGCGTCGCCCGAGCGCGCCAGCACGGGCCAGCCCGCCCGGGCACCGGGGTCGGTCGGGCTGAGGCCGCGCTCGTAGCGCCCATAGAGCACGTAGTCGACCTTCAGCCCCGCCGCGACACGACGGATCTCTGAGGCGTCGGTGAGGTTGTAGAAGACCTCGACCTCCGACGACTTCCGCTCCAGGTCGAGGGTCTCGAAGGGGAAGCCGATATATGTTGTGTCCCCGCTGAGGGCGGGGACCCAGAGGCCGCTGAGGTAGCTGTTCATCACCACCCTCCCACCGGCGGGGTCGACGTCGCGGAGCGTGCCCAGCACCGCGGCCTCGTCGGCGGGGAAGTAGAGCGCCAGGTCGTTGCGGTGGAGGGCGGGGATGGCCACGGCATCGGCGATGGCCTGGCCCCCGGCCAGGCACATCAGGGTCGCGACGTAGAGCAGGCGACGGCGGCGCCAGGCGCGCGAGGCGGCCGCCCCGGCCCAGCGCCACAGGCCGTCCGCGGCGAGGATGCCGAAGGGGATGAAGGAGCCGTAGAAGACCCGGTGGGCGGCGGTGGGCAGCCCGGGCATGTACATGACGATGGTGCTGACCAGGATCCACATCGCCATCAGCGCGCGCACCCGGACCGCGATGGTGGCGTCCCCCGCGCGCAGCCGGCGCAGCGCGGTCGCGCCGGCGACGGCGGCGAACGGCAGCATCACCAGGTGGGCGAAGAGGAGGTAGCTCAGGGGGTCGCCGACGTCGATGTCGGCCTGCGGCGGCCAGCCCGCGAAGATCGGGTTGGCGCCCCGGAGATAGAGACCATAGGCCGCGTAAGGCACCGCGACCACGGCCATCGCCAGGGCGGCGGCGAGCGTCCCGCGCCGCGGCCGCAGCAGCCAGTAGCCCAGCGCGACCAGCACCCACATCCCCGCCATCTGGGGGTAGGCCAGGGCCAGCGCCAGCGTCCAGCCGAGGACCGCCAGCAGGCGCAGCGGCCCATGGTCCTCCTCCACCCGGGTGAGGTCGATGGCCAGTGCCGCGCAGGCCAGCGCGGCAAGCGCGATGTGGGGTCCGACGGTCATCACGCCGAGCCCGACGGTGCCCGACACGCCGACATCGAGGCTGACGTAGTGGTACCCCAGAATGTCTGCATGGCTCCCGGTCAGCGCGCCTATGCCGCCGCCCAGCACCACCAGCAGGAACGCCAGGCGGCGCTGCCCGACGGCGGCAAAGGCATCCGCGCAGAGGCGGTAGACGGCCACCAGCATCGCCGCTCCGACCACGAGCCGTGCCAGGTTCAGGAGCACGGGTACCGGCAGGTGCAGCAACCGGTCGATCTGGCCCAGCAGGATATAGGGGAAGTAGACCAGGCTGCCGTCATGGGGCTCCGACGTGTACGGGTCGTGGTACAGCCAGTGCCCCTGGAGCCCGATCGTCGTCCGGGCCACGTAAGAGACACCGTCGCGGGCCTCCTGGACGAAGCCGCCGAAGACCGTCCCGGCCGGCTCAACCGCGATGGCCACCACCAGCGGCACCACGGTCAGCACCAGCAGCACGACGGCGACGATGCGCACCCAGCGCCACTCCGGCGGCGTCACCAGAGGGCCCTGCCGGGGCGCGGCGCTCTCACCAGCCATCTGGATGGACGACACTAACACGCCCCCTGCCACCCGCCGGCCGCTGCCCGCGCGGGTCTACGGGCTGCGCCTGTTCTACCGCGCGGGCTTCCGGCGCCGGATCACCGTGATGACGGCGATCATGGCCACGATCGCCTACATCCTCCGCGCCCTGCAGCAGCTGCAGGAGGTGGGCTCCGCTGACCTGCGCTGGGACTTCGTGCAGTTCCACACCGCGGCCGTCGACCTGGCGGCGGGCAGCAACCCGTACACCGCATTCCTCTCCAGCTGCCCCGTCGCCCACTGGTGTCGCGGCGGGTACATCTTCCCCACCCTGCTGGCGGTGGCAATGCAGCCGCTGGCCCATATGCCCCTGGTGCCGGCGGCCCAGGTGTGGCTGGTGCTGACCCACCTGCTCCTGCTGCTCACGCTGGTCGTGGCGTGGCGCGGCCTCCGCAACCTCATCTCGCCGACCACCGCTGCGCTGCTCGTGGTGGCGACGATGCTGTTCATCCCCCTCTACATGAGCCTCTTCTTCCTCCAGGTGGGAGTGCTGCTGGTCCTGCTGATGACGGTTGCCGGCGTGGCGCTGGTCCGCGGCGGACGGGGTGGCGAGGTCATCGCGGGCGTCGCCCTGGGAGTGGCCGCCGTCCTTCGGGTCACGCCCCTGCTGCTCGCCCCGGTGCTCGGCCGCATCGAGCGCGCGGCGTCCGGGACCCGCGTGAGGCTGCTCGGCCTGCTGGCGATGGGCGCCACCGGGCTCGGGCTCCTGGTCCTGCTGCAGGTGGCGACGCCGTTCACCGCCGTTTACTTCCAGGACGTCCTGCCGCGCATCGGCGTGGGCACCATCGACCTCGACAACGAGTCCCTCCCGGGGCTCCTGGCGCGCGCGGCCGCGCTGTGGCGGATCGACGCACCCTCCGCCACGCTGGTCGGCGTGGCGGCCACCGTGGCGTTCGTCCTACCGGCCTGGATCGCATGGCAGCGAACGCCGGTGGATGGCTGGCTGGGGGGCCGGCGGACGCGCGCCGCCGGGTTTGCGGCGGTGCTGGCGGCGATGCCGATCGTCAGCTCGATCACCTGGCAGCACCACCTGGTGAGCGAGCTGGTGGTGCTCGCCTTCCTGGCCCCGGCCCTGGAGCGCGTCCCCGACGGCGCCGCCGCCGGCCCCATCCGGGCGGCCCGACGGCTGGCGGTGGTCTCCTACCTGCTGCTGTCCATCGACCGCCACATGAGCGACTGGGTGATTCTCAACCTCGGCCTCGCCGAGCCGGCCGGCTGGCGGGTGGTGCCCTTCCTGGTGATAACCAGCGGCAACCTCATCGGGATGCTGACCCTGTGGCTGACCGGGCTGCTGGTCCTGGCCGCCGCCCGCCGGCCGGCAGCTGCCCCGTGGGCCTCAGGCGCGGAGCCGGTAGACCGTCACCCCACCGCTGTCGTACACGACCTCCAGCCCGGGGGCGAGCCCGCCCACGCCTGACGCGCGCTCCAGGGGACCGACGTAGAGGTAGCTGACATCGTTGGCGCGCATGAAGGCCACCAGCTCGGCGCCGCCGGCGCGCATCTCGTCCCGGGCACGGCGGGCCCGGTTGGTGCTGTCCAGGGTCTCGCTGTAGTGGCCCGCGTACACCCGCAGACCGGAGAGCTCCGGCACATGTAAGCCGGTGTCCGGGTGGCTGAGCACCGCCGGCGGGGTGCCGCTGCCTCGCTGTCCCGACAGCCAGTCGAGGGCGGCCACCTCGGAGTGGTCGATGTATAGGAAGTCCTTCGCCGTCAGGGCGCCCGACATCCCGATGGCGACCACCACCAGGCTGCTCATCATGCTGGCGGCAACCGCGTACGTCGCCAGCCGGGCGCGGGCCCGGCGCGTGGCGCGGCGACGGGCGAGCATGTCGATCCCCAGGGCGGCGAGCATCGCGATCGGCAGGTAGATGCCATCGATCAGGCGGCGCTGGATGTTGACCGGGTTGGGGAGATAGAGGAGCAGGATGACCAGCACCACCCACACTGCCAGCGTCCGCTGCGCCGGTGTCAGGCGGGCCCGCTCCGCGATAACCGCGTACACCGCCAGCCCCAGCGGCACGCCCAGTCCGAAGATGAACGCCACGAAGCCGGGCGCCTGGTGGCGCCACTGGCTGGACCACTGCTGGATCACCGGGTCGTCCGTGAGCACGCGCAGGAAGTACAGGAGCAGCGGGACGCACGCCAGGAAGGTCAACCCCGCGCCCACCCAAGCCCGGAGCGGCGCGCGCGTGAACGCCAGGTGGGCTGCCGCCAGCGGCGCGAGGATGAACAGCATCTGGGGGTGGATGAGGCAGAGGAGGAGCATCGCGGTGGCGGCCGCCAGTGCCGCCCGCGCCGTCGCCCCGACGTTCGGCGCCGTCGCTGTCGCCATCAACCGCTCCAGCGCCAGCGCCAGGAGCGCCGCCGCCCACCCGAAGTGGGGGATCGCCAGCACCGAGTAGAAACCGCTGAGCTCAGGCAGGTGGAGGTCGAGGGCATCCAGCGGCTGGCCGAGGACCTCGGTCAGCCCTGTCAGCCCGCTGACCACCGCCAGGATGTACCCCGCCCCCGCGCCCGCCACCGCCAGCACCACCGCGACGACCCGGGCCCGGCCGGGCGGCAGCGCCGCCGCCGCCAGCCGCCGCGCCGCGTACACCAGGGCCACCGCGCTGGACAGCCGGGCCAGGTGATAGGCGGCGAACAGCGAGACGTGGAGCAGCCCCGCCACCTTGCCCCAGAGGATGTAGAAGAGGAAGAGCAGCACCGGCTGGGCGGTCGGGGTGGAGATGTACGGGTCGCTCCAGCCCCACGCACCATCCATCCCCTGCCGCATCTTGGCGATGTAGGTGGCGGCGTCGTCGCCGAGGTAGAAGAAGCCATTGAAGTCCTTGCCGGCCGGGGCGGTCACGTAAGCCACGACGTACGGCACCAGCGTCACCGCAAAGACGACCAGCCCCCATCCCACGGCCAGCAGCAGCTCGCGGCGGAGGCCCTCGGGCGCCTCGCCGCGGACCGCGACGGGGGCGCTCACGTGACCTGGCGTCGGATCCGGAACAGGGAGGCGAACATCCGCATCGAGTCCCGCACCGGGCTCACCCTGGTGTCTGGGTTGTTCCTCCAGTGGACCGCGATCTCGACGATGCTCATGCCCCGGCGCCGCGCGCGGTACAGGACCTCGGGGTCGAACTCGAACCCCTGGCTGATCAGCGGCTCGAACAGCTCGTGGGCGACCTCGCCCCGGAACGCCTTGAAGCCGCACTGGGTGTCCTTCAGGCCGGGCAGCACGATCGCCTGCACGAAGAGGTTGAAGACCCTGCCCATCAGCTCCCGGGCCAGCGGCTGGTGGACCTGCACCAGTCTGCGGTCGACCGCGCGCGACCCGATGGCCACGTCGGCGCCGCTGTCGAGGGCCGCCGCGAGGCGCTCCACGTCGGCGATGGGGGTGGACAGGTCCGCGTCGGTGAAGAGCACCAGGCGCCCCGTCGCGGCCAGCATCCCGGTCCGCACCGCGGCACCCTTGCCGCGGTTCTCGGGGTGGCGGATGAGGCGCAGCGCGAGCCCCTCCTCCACCATCTCCTCGACCATCGCGGCGGTGCCGTCGGAGCTGCCGTCGTCAACCACGATCAGCTCGCCTGGCAGGCCCCGCTCGCGGAGATAGGCGTCGATCGCGCGCAGGCTCGGCGGCAGGCGGTTGCGCTCGTTGTAGGCGGGCACAACCACACTAAGGTCGGGCTGGGTCGCCGGGTCAGACATGGTCGCGGGTGTAGATGCGGGCCAGGTCGTCCTGGTACTCGAGGCGCCAGCCCTTCGCCTCGAGCAGGAACTTGAGGCGGTCGCCGTTGCCGATCATCACCGTCCGCACCCCGTGGCGGTCGAGGGGCTCCTGCCAGCCGTCGTTCAGCTGGTTGGTGATGAGGTACTCGTTGAACGTGGCGTCGCCGTAGACCTCGGTGCGGCCGTCGATGTAGACCGGGTAGTCGGGCTGCGCCTTCCAGATCAGCCAGCCGCCATAGCTGTAGTCGTTGTAGAGCTCGCCCGGCAGGTGGTGGGTCAGCAGGTAGTCCGTGGCCGCGACCGGCTCGACGGCCGCCACCGCGCGGTCGATCGCCGGCCCGGAGACCCGGGTGCCGACGAAGAACACCGCGCCCAGGGACAGCGCCGCGAGGATCGCGAGGTTGGCCGTCGCCATCGCCGGGGTGGGACGCCGCGGCGGCCGCGGCTTGAAGCCCACCCCCGCCAGCAGGTTGGAGCCGGCCACCCCGAGGAGCGGCGCGGCGGCGACGGCGTAGATGGGCACATGGCGGACAGACGTCAGCGCCAGCGTCAGGCCGGCCAGGCACCACGCGACCAGTGTGAGGTCGGGCATCCGGGCCAAACGCACCCAGCCCGCGCACCCCGCCACCAGCACCAGGATGCTCAGCAGCAGCAGCCGGGCCTGCCAGGTGTGGAAATCGGGCGACGCCCACTCCGCGAGGATGCCCTGGATCGGGCTCGAGGCCAGCGTGCCGAAGGGGAAGAGCACGGTGCGGTAACCGCCCGGGGTGGCGAACCCGGCAAGCACCCCCGCGACCAGGACGATGGCCAGGCGGCGCACGTCGCGGCGTCCCAGCCGGGCGACGGCCTCGTCGCGGCCGCCGCGAAGCCGCGCCGACACCGTCTGCAGGAACTCGCCGGCAAGGAACACCGCGAGCAGGCCGAGTCCGACGACATACCCGGAGTGGAGGTTGGCCCAGAGCAGGAAGAACGGGACCAGCATGTAGAGGGCGCGCCCCGGCCGCTCGCGGTAGGCCAGCAGCCGGTCGCACAGGATCCCGGCGAACAGGAAGTTGATCACCTGCGGGCGGGCGCCCCACGAGGGGGTGGTGGCCAGCATCAGCACCACGCCCATCACGACGGCGCTGTTGGTCCCCAGCCCGCCGCGCCGCAGCAGCCGGTACACCATCCAGCCCGCCAGGGTGATCACCACCGCCGAGAGCAGGACCAGGCCGGCGATGCCCAGGCCCTGGTAGACGCCATAGAAGGTCACGTCGGCCAGCCACTCGTGGACAACCCAGGGGTGGCCAACCGCGGTGTGGGAGTAGACGTCGACGGATGGGATGCCGTGGGCGAGGATGTAGCGCCCGTTGGCGAGGTGCCACCACAGGTCGGTGTCGATCAGCGGCTGGGCCTCGGCCACGAAGAGGAAGCCGAGAAAAACGAGCTGGAGCAGCCGCTGGACGCCGATACGCGGGAGGCTCACCGGCGCAGCACGCGCTGACGGACGACCAGCAGGAGGAACACGGGCAGGACCGCCATGCGCCGCCAGCGCGAGGGCTGCTGCGCCAGCCGGAAGAGCCATTCCAGGCCCAGGCGCCGCATCACCCGGGGTGCCCGGCGGACCGTGCCGGAGAGGTAGTCGAAGGTGCCTCCGACCCCGATCGCGACCGCCGCGCCGCTGACCGCCAGGTTGCGCGAGCTCCACAGCTCCTGGGCGGGGGCGCCGAACGCGACCAGGACGATGTCGGCGCCCGAGGCGGAGATCGCGCTCAGCGCGGCGGCGTCACCCTCCTCCCCCGCGTCCCCGGCCAGCGTCCCGGCGACCTCGACGCCGGGCGCCGCGCGCCGCAGCGCCTCCGCGGCGGCCTCGGCCACGCCGGGAGCGCCGCCCAGGAGGAAGAGCCGGTCGCCACGGGTGGCGGCGGCGCGGGCCAGGTCGATCACCATCTCCACCCCGGGGACCCGCTGGGGCAGCGGGTGGCCCAGGATGCGGGCGCCCAGCATCAGGCCGGCGCCGTCGGGGGTGCGCAGGGCGCAGTCGCGCAGGATGCGACGGAAGGCGGCGTCGCGGCGCGCGTGCATCACGAACTCCGGGTTCACCGTCGCCACCTGGAAGCTCGGCGCGCCGTGGCCATGGCGGGCGTCGATCGCGTCGGTGATCAGGCCGACGGCCTCGTCGGCGGTGACGGCATCGACCTCCACGTCGAGGATGCGGACGGCGTAGTGCACCCCGTCAGCCCGGGGCCGCCTCGAGCACGGCCACCACGTCACGCACCGTGATGCGGTGCATGCAGGCCGCCCCGCAGCCGGCCATCGGGCCGCCCCGCTCGAAGCACGGCCCGCACCAGATGTTGGACTGGACCGCGCGGTGGCGCCGCCCGTAGGGCCCGAAGCGGCCGGCGTCGGTGGGGCCGAACAGCCCCACGGTCGGGGTGCCAACCGCAACGGCCAGCTGCATCGGGCCGGTGTCGTTGGCGATCACGGCGTCACTCAACTGCATCACCGCCGCCATCTCGTCGAGGTCGAGGCGGCCGGTGAGGTCGAGGACCGGGTGGGGGATGTCGTTGCGGATGTTGAAGTTCAGCTCTCGCTCCGACTCGTCGCCGAGGAGGATCACGCCGCCGCCGTGGCGCCCCACCAGGCGATCGGCCACCAGGGCGTACCGTTCCGGCGGCCAGCGCTTGTGATACAGCTCGTTGCGGGGACTCTCGCCGCCGCCAGGGTAGAGCGCCACCCGGAAGGGCATGCCGTCGAAGCCGTGGCTGCGCACCAGGTCGTGGGCATGCTGCAGCGACTCCTGGCGGGGGACGTACTTCAGCTGGTGGGGCCCGCCGCCCTTCAACCCCGCCTGCTCGGCCAGCCGGATGTAGCCGTCGACGTCGTGCTCGGCGCGCCCGGCGCGCACCGTGCCGGTGAGGAACGGCGACCATCCGCGCCGGATCACCCCGAAGCGCCGCGGCACCCCGGCGAGGTACGCCACCAGGTGGCAGCGCCAGTCGCGGTCGGGGATGAACGCCGCGTCGTAGCGGCGCCAGCGCAGGCGCCACGCGGCGCGGGGCACCCAGGCCAGGCCGGCGAGCCGCCCACGGCCGCGCTCGGGCAGGTCGACGACGGCGTCGATGTCGGGGTTGGTCGCCACCGCCCCGGCGGACCACTGGCCGACCGCGAACTCGATACGAGCCTCCGGCGCCGCCACGCGCAGGGTGGCCACCAGCGGCGTGGTCATCAGCACGTCACCGATGCAGCAGGGCTTGAGGACGAGGATGTTCACGGTCGTATTAGAGCAAACAGGTGGCGAGATCCCGCCTTCCGCGGCATCACGCGGCAGACAAGCGAGGCAATGCCTGACGCGACCGCGCGCCGCCTACTTGATGTAGAGGAGGTTGCGCTTCAGGACGTCGAGGTTCTCCAGCGCCAGCCCGGTGCCGGTGGCCACGCAGGTCTGAGGGGACTCCGCGACGATCGTGGGGACCCCGGTCTGCTGCGAGATGTACCGGTCGATGCCGCGCAGCAGCGCGCCGCCGCCGGAGAGCACGATGCCCTTGTCGTAGATGTCGGCGCTCAGCTCCGGGGGGGTCTCCTCCAGCACCTGGCGGATGCCCTGGACGATCCCGGCAAGCTGGTCCTGGATCGCGTCGGTGATCTCCTGGCTGGTGATCACCTGGTTCTTCGGCAGCCCGGCGACCATGTCGCGGCCGCGCACCGACATCGTCAGCTCCTCCTGCAGGGGGATGGCGCAGCCGATCGTGATCTTGATCTCCTCGGCGGTGCGGTCCCCGATCATCAGGTTGTGCCGCTTCTTGACGTGGGCGGCGATCGCGTCGTCGAGCTTGTTGCCACCGATGCGGATCGAGTTGGAGACCACCATGCCGCTGAGCGAGATCACCGCGATCTCGCTGGTGCCGCCGCCGATGTCGCAGATGCAGTTTCCCGTCGGCGTGCTGATCGGCAGGTTGGCGCCGATGGCCGCCGCGAGGGGCTCGTCGATCAGCCAGGCGTTGCGGGCCCCGGCCTGGGTGGCGGCCTCCATCACCGCCCGGCGCTCCACGCCGGTGACACCCGAGGGCACGCAGATCATGATCTCCGGCTTGAACAGCCGCTGGCGGCCGCAGACCTTGCTGATGAAGTAGTGGAGCATGCCCTCGGTGACCACGAAGTCGGCGATCACGCCATCGCGCATCGGCTTCACCGCGATGATGTTCCCGGGGGTGCGGCCGAGCATGTCGGAGGCCTCCTGCCCCACTGCCAGGATGCGGTCGCCCTTCTCGTTGGTGGCGACCACGCTGGGCTCGTTGAGGACGATGCCCTCGCCCTTGACATAAACCAGCACGGTCGAGGTGCCGAGGTCGATCCCGATCTTCTTAGACAGCAAGGTTTGGTCTCCGAGGGGGCGGCGCACCGGTGCTCACGCGCCCGGCTCGACGGACTGCCGCGGAACCGACGCCGGCGGCTCCTTGACCTGGGCTCCCAGGCGAGAAAGCTTACCTGCCATGTCCTCGTAGCCACGGTCGAGGTGCTCGACCCCACCCAGCAGGGTCGAGCCCGTCGCGCAGAGCGCGCCGATGAGGAGTGCCGCCCCGGCGCGGATGTCGGGGATGGTGACGATGTTGCCCCGCAGGCTGGTGGGGCCCTGGACACGGATGCCGCGGCGGTGCGGGAACAGCTCAATGCGAGCGCCGAGGGCGTTCAGCTCGGGGACGTAGTTGAAGCGGTTCTCGAAGAGGAACTCCTGGATCACCGACTCGCCCGCCGCCTGGGTCATCACCGCGGTGTACTGCGGCTGGAGGTCGGTGGCGAAGCCCGGGTGGGTCCAGGTGATCAGGTCGACGGGGCGCAGCTCCCCCTCTCGGCGGACACGCGCGCCGCCGGCCTCGGCCTCGATCTCCACCCCCGCGTGGCGGAGCTTGAGCACCAGCGAGCGGAGGTCGGGCAGCGGGCAGTCCAGCAGCTGGACGTCGCCCCCCGCCGCCGCCACCGCCAGCGCGTACGTGCCCGCCTCCAGGTAGTCGGGGCAGACCCGGTGCTCGGCGGGCCCGAGGCGGTCCACTCCCTCGATCTCGATGCGGTCGGTGCCCGCCCCGCTGACCCTTGCCCCCATCGAGTTCAGCGCCGCCGCGAGGTCGGCGACGTGGGGCTCCCGGGCAGCGTTGGAGATGGTGGTTTCGCCCTCCGCCAGGCAGGCCGCCATCATGAGGTTCTCGGTGCCGGTGACCGTCGGCATGTCGAGCAGGATGTCCGCGCCAACCAGCCGCTCCGCGCTGCAGACGAAGCTGCCCTCCGCCTCCTCGACGGTGGCCCCCATGTGGATCATCCCGGCGACGTGCTGGTCGACCCGGCGCATCCCGATGTCGTCGCCACCCGGCTTGGCGAGCACCGCCCTGCCGGTGCGCGCCAGCAGCGGGCCCATGAACAGGATCGATGCGCGCATCAGGCGGGCGTGCTCGGCGGGGACCTCATGGCCGACCTCGCCCCCCGCCGTCAGCGTCATGGCGTCGCCCTCGCGGCGCACGTCGACGCCCAGCGCCTCGAGGATGGCGACACTGGTGTCGACATCCGCCAGCCGGGGGACGTTGGTGAGGTGGCACGGTGCATCGGTCAGCAGCGAGGCGGCCATGATCGGCAGGGCCGCGTTCTTGGCGCCGCTGATCGTCAGGTCTCCCCGCAGGGGGATCCCGCCGGTGATCTGCAGGCGCCTAGCCAAAGGTCCCTCCGGCCGCGCCCTGGTGCTGGGGAGGCGCCGCGGTCAGCGCATCGCGCGCTCGCCGCGCGATGCGCGGCGGCGCCGGCTGATCTCAGCCACCCGGATCCGACCCACTGAGCGCTCCAGCATTCCGGCCGCCTCCGCGTAGTCCTCGGCGCTGAGCTTGCCCGCCAGCATCTCCTGGGCGCGGCGGCGGGACTCCTCGGCGGCGGCCTCGTCGATGTCGTGGGCCCGCTCGCCACTGTCGGCAAGGACGGTCACCGTCGTGCGGTCCTCGGCATCCCGGGAGATGTCGGCGAACCCGCCCGACACGTAGAGGACGTCCTCGTCTCCACCCTCCTCCGTCACCGTCATCGGGCCGGGCTTGAGCAGCGCGACCAGCGGGACGTGGCGGTCAAGGACCCCCATCTCACCGTCGGCCGAGGGCACGACGACGAACTCCGCGCGGTCGCTCTCGTAGAGCTGACCCTCGGCGGTGAGGACCTTGACGTGGAAGGTGGCGGCCAAGTCCGGCGTCAGCCCTCCTGCAGCTGCTTGGCCCGCTCGATCGCCTCGTCGATCCCCCCGACCATGTAGAAGGCGCGCTCGGGCAGGTCGTCGTGCTGGCCCTCGATGATCTCCTTGAAGCCCCGCACGGTCTCCTTGACCGGCACGTACTTGCCCTCGTTGCCGGTGAACTGGGCGGCGGTGAAGAAGGGCTGCGAGAGGAAGCGCTGGATGCGACGCGCCCGCGCGACGGTCTGCTTGTCCTCCTCGGACAGCTCGTCGAGACCGAGGATCGCGATGATGTCCTGCAGCTCGCGGTACTTCTGCAGCACGCGCTGAACGCCGGTGGCCACGCCGTAGTGCTCGTCGCCCACGATGCGAGGCTCCAGGGCACGGCTGAACGAGGACAGGGGATCGACCGCCGGGTAGATGCCGAGGTCGGAGATCTTGCGGTCGAGGTTGACGTTGCCGCCGAGGTGGGCGAACGCAGTGGCCACGGCGGGGTCGGTGTAGTCGTCGGCGGGAACATAGATCGCCTGCACAGAGGTGATGGAGCCACGCTTGGTGGACGTGATCCGCTCCTGCAGGTCGCCCATCTCCGTCGCCAGCGTGGGCTGGTAGCCCACCGCCGACGGCATCCGGCCGAGCAGCGCGCTCACCTCGGAGCCGGCCAGCGTGTAGCGGAAGATGTTGTCGACGAAGAACAGGACGTCGGCGCCCTCCTCGTCGCGAAGTGCCTCGGCAAGCGTGATGCCGGTGAGGGCGACACGGGCGCGGGCGCCGGGCGGCTCGTTCATCTGGCCGAAGACCATCGCGACGCTGGGGAGGACGTTGGCCTCCGCCATCTCCAGGTAGAGCTGGTTGCCCTCGCGGGTCCGCTCCCCCACCCCGGCGAAGACCGAGAAGCCCTGGTGCTCCTTGGCGATGTTGTTGATGAACTCCGTCACCAGTACGGTCTTGCCGACCCCGGCGCCGCCGAAGAGGCCGATCTTGGAGCCCTTGCTGAATGGCACCAGGAGGTCGATGACCTTGATGCCCGTCTCCAGGATCTCGATGTCGGTCGACTGGTCGGCCACAGCGGGCTCGCTCCGGTGGATCGGCAGCTCGGCGCCCTCAGTGGGGGCGTCCTTGCCGTCGATGGGATCGCCGACGACGTTGAACATCCGCCCCAGCGTCGGCTTGCCGACGGTGACCGTGATCGGCGCGCCGGTGTTGACCACCCGTCCGCCACGCACGAGGCCCTCAGTCGACTGCATCGCGATGGTGCGCACCAGGTTGTTGCCGAGGTGGCTCTGGACCTCCAGGATCAGGCGCTCACCGGGGCGGTCCACCTCCAGCGCGCTCATGATCGCGGGGATGGTGTCGACGTCGAACTCGACGTCCACCACCGGGCCGATGACCTGGGCCACCCGGCCGCTGCCGTCACCCTTCTCGGCCACTGCCGTGGAGGCGCCGCCGGCCGCGGCGGGTCCTACTGTTGGGCCGCTCTCGGCCGGGGTCACGTCGTTGCCGTCTGTTGCCACGTCTTACTCCTCAGTACTAGCTGGCCTGGGCCAGCGCTTCAGCGCCACCCACGATTTCCATGAGCTCCCGGGTGATCTGGGCCTGGCGGAGCTTGTTGCGCTCCAGGGTCAGGTCCTGGATCAGCTCGCCGGCGTTGTCGCTGGCGGACCGCATCGCGGCCATCTTGGCGGCCTGCTCGGACGCCTGGTTCTCCAGCACCGCGTGGTAGACCTGCGCCTCCACGTAGCGGGGCAGGAGCTCGCCCAGCACCGCCTCCGCGTTGGGCTCGAACTCGTACATCGCCTCGGGTCCGCCGCGAGTCTCGTCGCGCTCGGGGATCTCCGGTGGGATGAGCCGGACCACCACGGGCTGCTGGCTCGCCGCGTTGATGTAGCGGGTGTACTCCAGCCAGACCTCGTCGACCCGCCCCTCCAGGAACTCGTCGATGGCCACCGTGATGGGAGGCCGGATGTCCTTCATCGGCGGGCGGTCGGGCAGCATCGATTTGTCGGCCACCAGCTCGAGGTTGAAACGGCGGAAGTAGTCGCGGCCCTTGCGCCCGATCGTGACCAGCCTCACCGGGGTCGAGTCCTGCCGGATGAAGCGGTTGGCCGCCCGGATGGCGTTGGTATTCAGGCCTCCCGCGAGGCCCCGGTCGGCGGTCACCATCACGAGCAGCCGCGCCTTCACCTGGTCCCGCTTCTCGAGCAGCGGATGGGTGACGTCAAGCTGTGCCGAGGCCAGGTTGGCGAGCACGTCGGCGATGCCCTCGGCGTACGGCCGCGACGCCTCCATCGCCTGCTGGGCGCGGCGCATCTTCGCAGCCGCCACCAGCTCCATGGCCTTGGTGATCTTCTGCGTGTTCTGGATGCTGCCGATGCGCCGGCGCAGGTCGCGGAGGGTCGCCAAACCTAGCCCTCGTCCCGGTCCCTGTCGCCGCCGGGCTTGCCCTCACCGTCGCCGCCGTCACCGTCGCCGCCGCCGGCGCCGGACCACGAGACCTCCTTGGTCTCGCCCAGGGTGCCGCCGATGGCGTCGCCGGCGCCCTTGCCGTCCTCCTTCTCGCCCGAGCCATCCGCGCCGGCCGGAGCGTCCTTCGGCTCGTCCCTGGCCTCGTCCTTGGCGCTGTCCCTGGCCTCGCCCTTGGCGTCGTCCTTCTTGCCGTCGTCCGGGGACGTGGACGCCGGTGAGGACGCCGCGGGCGCCGCCGCGCCACCGCCGGACGACGCGGCCTGCTTGTCGCCGCCGCCGTCAGCCTCGGACTTCTTGCCGCCGAACCCGGCGGTGCGCTTGAAGTCCTCGATCGCTTTGGTCAGGGCGGCCTCGAGGTCGTCGTCGAGCGCCTTCTTCTCCGCGATCTCGTCGAGCACCTGCTTGGCCGAGGAAGACATGTACTGGTGCAGGCCCTTCTCGAACTCCCGCACCTTCTCGACCGGCACGTCGTCGAGGAGGCCGCGGCTGCCGGCGAAGAGGATGGTCACCTGCTGCTCGACCCGCAGCGGCTGGTACTGGTCCTGCTTGAGCAGCTCGGTCATGCGCTGGCCCCGCTGCAGCTGGGCGAGGGTCCCCTTGTCAAGGTCGGAGCTGAACTGGGCGAAGGCCGCCAGCTCGCGGAACTGGGCCAGGTCGAGGCGCAGCTGGCCCGCCACCTGGCGCATGGCCTTGATCTGGGCGGCGCCGCCGACGCGCGACACCGACGTGCCCGCGTTGACCGCGGGCCGGATGCCGGAGTTGAACAGGTCGGACTCCACAAAGATCTGGCCGTCGGTGATCGAGATGACATTGGTGGGGATGTAGCCCGAGACGTCACCCTCGAGGGTCTCGATGATCGGCAGCGCCGTCAGGCTGCCTCCGCCCATCTCGTCGTTGAGCTTGGCGGCGCGCTCCAGCAGGCGGCTGTGAAGGTAGAAGACGTCGCCCGGGTAGGCCTCGCGGCCCGGCGGCCGCCGCAGCAGCAGCGAGATCTGGCGATAGGCCCAGGCGTGCTTGCTGAGATCGTCGTAGACCACCAGCGCCTCGCGGCCACTGTCGCGGAAGTACTCGCCCATGGCGCAGGCGGCGAACGGGGCCAGGAACCACAGCGCCGCGGGCTCGGAACTCGTGGCGGCGACGATGATGGTGTGCTCCATCGCGC
>JAXDLV010000019.1:0-3756 GCA_034666445.1 Chloroflexota bacterium
GGTCCTCGGCCTGCTCGCGGTGGTGCTGGTGGTGAGGGTCTTCTTCTCCCGCCGATAGCAGTTCCGTCACAGTTCTTCACAACAATTTGCCGCAGCCCCGTCGCCTCTTTACGGATGGTCCACATACCCTGAGCGCGGATGGCTGACGCAGCGAAGCACCAACGTTCCGCATCCCTCACCGCCGAGCAGGCGCTTGGCAGCATGACCCTGTTCCTGCCCCCGGTGCGGGACGAGGACCGCATCCAGGTGCGCCGTGTGGGCCAGATGCTCTACACCCCCGGCATTGTGCCCCGCTGGGGCGAGGAGGTCCGCTACAGCGGCGCCGTGGACGGCGACGTCTCGGTGCGGACCGCCGCCCGGGCCGCCCAGCTGTGTGTCCACAATGTCCTGGCCCTGGTCCGCGCCGAGCGCGGCAGCCTGGACCGCGTCCAGCAGGTGATGCAGCTGAACGTGCTGGTCCGCTGCAGCGACGGTTTTGAGAACATCAGTCGGGTCGCCGACGGCGCCTCCGAGGCGCTCTACCAGGTCTTCGGCTCCCTCGGCCGCCACCATCGCCAGGTCCTGCCCACCGACGACCTGCCCTTCGGCGCGTCGGTCCAGGTCTCCGGGGTCTTCCGCATCAGCTGACCCCGCCGCCGGCTGCGCCGGGCGCGGCGGGCATCGCCGAGATCGGCCGCCGATAGACTCCCAGCAGCGATGCTGGACAACGTCGACCCCGTCGCCGCGTTCCTCGGCGGCCTCCTCTCCTTCCTGTCCCCGTGCGTGCTCGCGGTGATCCCCGGCTACCTCGCCTACCTCGGAGGCACCAGCGTGGAGTCATCGGGCTCGCGCCTCGGCCTGGTGCGCAACGCGGCCATCTTCGTCGCGGGCTTCACGGTGGTCTTTGTCATGCTCTTCGCGGTCTTCAAAGCGTTGGTGATCCGCCTGCCGCTGGACTACAAGGACGTCCTCACCCAGCTCGGGGCGGTGGTCGTGATCTTCCTCGGGCTGCAGTTCCTGGGCCTGTTTCGGGTCCCGTTCCTCTTCCGCGAGGCCCGCCTCCAGCTGGCCCACCGGCTGCCCAGCGGGAGCCCGGTGTCGGCGTTCCTGGTGGGGGCCGCCTTCAGCCTGGGCTGGACACCATGCGTCGGACCGATCCTCACGTTCATCCTCCTCCGCGCCTCGGCCCGCGATCTGGTCGGCGGCACAGGGCTGATGCTGGTCTACTGCGCCGGCCTGGCGGTCCCCTTCATGGCCGCCGCTTTGCTGCTCAACCGCGCCCGTCCCGTCATCCGATCCATCAACCGCAACGCCCGCGTGGTGGAGGCCACCTCGGGGGTCCTGATGGTGGTGGTGGGGGTGCTCATTTTCACCGGCCAGTTCGCGCTCATCCCCCAGTGGCTGGGTCCGCTGGCGCCCTACCTGCCCTCGGGATGAGCGCCGAGACCGCGGGCGACGAGGCCCAGCCGCTGGACCTGCGGGGCACGCCCTGCCCGCTCAACTACGTCAAGACCAGGCTGCGGCTGGAGCGCATGGCACTGGGCGACCCCCTCGAGGTGTGGCTCGACCTCGGCGAGCCGGCGGAGCAGGTCCCGCGTTCGCTGCGGATGGACGGCCACGACGTCGCCGAGGTCGGCGGCGAGGGCTACCTCAGGATCCTGGTGCGGCGCCTCGTGTAGCCGTCCCGGCGCGGGGCAGCCGGACGGTGAGGCGGAGGCCCGGGCCGGTGTTGGCTGCCGTCACGCTGCCGCCGTGGGCCTCCACGATCGAGCGAACGATCGCCAGCCCCAGGCCCGACCCCCCCGCCGCGGGGCCGCCCGCGCCGCGGTGGAAGCGGTCGAAGATCCGGGTCTCCTCGCCCGGGGCCACGCCCCCGCCCTCGTCGCTGAGGCTGAGCACGACCTCGTCGCCCTCGAGGCCCGTCCGCCATGAGTGGGTGCCGCCCGGGGCGTGGGCGACGGCGTTGCCCGCCAGGTTCACCAGCACCCGGCGCAGCTGCTCGGGGTCACCGTCGACCAGGGCCTCTCCGCGGTTGCGCCGCTCGACCTGTACGGATTGCCCTCGGGACCGCGTCACCTGCTCCTCGATGGTCTCCTCGAGGAGGTCGTCGATGTCGACCGGCCGCCGGACCGGCACGCGCGCCCCTGGGTTGTCGAGGCGCGTCAGCGTGAGCAGGTCCTCCACCAGCAGCGACATCCGGCCCACCTCACGCTGCATCGCCTGCAACGACTGGTCGCGGGCGGCGGGATCCTCGGCGGCGCCGCGCCGGAGGACGTCGAGCTGGCCCTGCATCGTCGTCAGCGGCGTCCGCAGCTCGTGCGAGGCGTCGCCGACAAAGTTGCGGACGCCGGCCTCGCTCTCCGCGCGCGCCGCGAAGGCCCGCTGCACGGCCGCGGCCATGCTGTTGAACGCCCGTGCCAGGTGGCCCAGCTCATCCTCGCTGCCGGGCTCCTCGACGCGGCGTGCGAAGTTCCCCTCCGCGACGGCCGCCGAGGCCTCCGTCACGCGACGGAGCGGCCCCAGGGCGCGGCGGATGATCAGGGGGTTGACCACCGCCGCGACCACGGTCAGCACCGCGATGGCGATGCCCAGCACCAGCAGCAGGCGGCGCTGGGTGGTCTGCAGGGGCTCGGCGGACTGGCTGAGCTGGACGACCCCCAGGACCTGGCCGTTGCGGCGGGGCAGGGGATGCAGAACGACCAGCTGCTGGACGTCGCCGGTGCCGACCGTGTAGTAGGCGCGCGTCGTCCCGGTGGCGCCCTGTTGGTAGTCGGCCACGGGGAGGCTGGGGTAGTCGCCGGCGTTGCTGGAGGCGGCGTTGACGCTGCCGTCGGTGTTCACCAGCACCGCGGTGACGTTGCTGCCGCTGAGCGCGTTGACGATGCAGCGGGCGACCGGGGGGCTCACCCGCCCGGCGTCGACCGCGGGCTGGCCGGCCGCGCAGCGGGTCCCCTTGATCACCTGCAGGTCCTGGTTGACCACCTGGCCGAAGCGGCGGTCGAGCACCGTCGCGGCGTCGCGGCGCAGGTACTCGCCCAGGACGAAGTACTGGAACGCACCTCCCAGCAGCAGCAGCACCACGACCAGGCCGACGGAGAGGATCGAGAGTCGCGCCTGGAGGCTCATGCCGTCACCGCCGCCTTCCGGCGGCGCACGCCGTCCTACCCGGCGGCCGCGATGCGGTACCCGACGCCGCGGATGGTCTGGATCAGGGCCCTGTCCTGGTCCCCCAGCTTCTGGCGCAGGTAGCGGATATAGACCTCGACGTTGTTCTCGTCGCCGTAGAAGTTGTAGCCCCAGACCTGGTCGAGGATGCGGTCCCGGGCGAGCACCTGGTTGGGGTGCTGCATCAGCAGCTTGAGCAGGTCGAACTCCCGCGTGGTCAGCTCGATCGGCCGGTTGTCGAGGTGCACCTCGCGGCTGCCGTCGTTGAGCACCAGCCCCCCGACCCGCAGCTCCTCGCCGCTGGTCGGCCGGCGGCGGCGGAGGATCGCCCGGGCGCGGGCCAGCAGCTCCTCGAAGTGGAACGGCTTGACGAGGTAGTCGTCGGCGCCCACCTCGAGGCCCTTGAGCCTGTCCTCCAGCTCATCCTTCGCGCTGAGGATCAGGATGCCCATGTCGGCGCCCTGCACCGCGCGGCACACCTCGTAGCCGTCCATCCGGGGCATTGCGATGTCGAGGATCACGAGGTCCGGCTTGAAGTCACTGATGGCGATCAGGGCCTGCTTGCCGTCGTTGGCGGAGCGCACCTCGTAGCCCTCGTAGCGGAGGCCGAGG
>JAXDLV010000020.1:0-5348 GCA_034666445.1 Chloroflexota bacterium
GGGCCGCGGTGCGGCCCCCCTTTTTCTTCGTTATCAGCAGTCCCAGGAGGCGACATGACCGACATCTTCAAGGCCCCGGGGGTCGTCATCGTCCGGGACAACGGCCCGCTGCGGGTGATGGGCCCAGTCGACGTGGTCGACGCCGTCGGCGATGTCATCCGGCACATCCCCGCCGGTGAGCGCCAGGCGTTCTGCCGCTGCAACCAGTCCAGCGACAAGCCCTTCTGCGACGGCACCCACAAGCACATCGCCTATCGCTCGATGGTCCGCGCCGCCGACTTC
The DNA here is from genome assembly GCA_034666445.1 of Chloroflexota bacterium. GTDB lineage: Bacteria > Chloroflexota > Dormibacteria > DASZGP01 > DASZGP01 > JAXDLV01. Next base: position 283 of record JAXDLV010000020.1, read on the forward strand.
GGCGCCGCGCTGGACGGCGACGGCCGGGAGCCGTGAGCCAGCCCGACCGAGCGGCGACCAGGTCGTGGGACGGCGTTGCCGGGCGCGAACCCATGTGCGAGGATTGAGCCATGCCCCGGTCGATGTGGAAAGGCGCCGTCAGCTTCGGCATGGTGGCGATCCCGGTGCGGCTCTACCTTGCGACGGAGTCGAAGAGCGTGTCGTTCCGCTCCCTGTGCCCGTGTCACAAGCAGCCGATCAACATGAAGCGCCACTGCTCCGTCAGCGGCGACACGCTGGAGTGGAAGGAGGTCCTCAAGGGCTTCGAGATCACCAAGGACCAGTTCGTGATCATCGATGAGGACGATCTCGACAACCTGCCCATCCCCAGCGCCCATACCATAGACATCACGGAGTTCGTGGACGGCGCCGCGATCCCCGCCGAGCTGTACATGAAGCAGGCCTACTACCTCGAGCCCGAGAAGGTCGGCGTGAAGCCCTACTACCTGCTCAAGAAGGCGCTCGAGGAGGAGGGCAAGGTCGCGGTCGGCAAGATCGCCCTGCGCGACCGCGAGCACATGGCCACGCTGCGCCCGTATGACAGGGGCATCGTGGTGAATTCGCTGCACTGGCCCGACGAGATCCGCGCCATCGAGGACCTCAACCTGCCCGAGGACGAGGTCAAGATCGACAAGCGCGAGATGGCGATGGCGAGGATGCTGATTGAGAACCTCAGCGACGAGTTCGATCCCGCGCGCTACCAGGACGAATACCGCGAGGCGATCCTGAAGGTGGCCCGTGCCAAGGCGGAGGGCAACGAGGTCGAGGTGGTTGAGGCGCCCCAGCCGAAGGTCATGGACCTGATGGCCGCGCTCAAGGCTTCTGTCGAGGCGAGCAAGCGCGGCGGAGGCGCGGACAGGGCGGCCGAGGACGATGAGGCGCCGGCCAAGCCACGCGTCGTCAAGGGCAAGGGCAAGGCCGCGACGGCGACGGCCGAGAAGCCGCGCAAGCGCGTCGCCAAGGCCTCGTAGGCCGTCCCGGAACTCCCCCGGCGAGGGGGCTACGCTTGAGATCGTGTCGAAGCGTGTGACCCTGGACCCGCCCGCCCCGGGCGCGGCGGGAGAGCTGCCCCTGGAGCTGCCCGCGGAGCTGCCCCTCGAGCCGGCTCGGCTGCCCGACGTGGTCATGCCGATGTTCGCGGGCGGCGCCAGCGAGCCGTTCGACTCGCGCGAGCACCTCTTTGAGGTCCGCTGGGATGGGTTGCGAGCGCTGGCCTTCGTCGAGGGTGGCGGCTACCACCTCCAGGACCAGTCCGGCCGCAACATCACCGAGATGTTTCCCGAGCTGGGGGAGATCTCCCGCCGCCTGACCGTGGACGAGGCGATCCTCGACGGGGTGGTCGTGGTCAGCGACACCGACGGCCGCCCCGACTTCGCCGCCCTCGACCGTCGCATGCGCCTGGGCAGCAGCCAGGGCGTCGCCGCGGCCGCCGCCCGCCAGCCGGCGGCGTACATCGTCTTCGACATCCTCTACGCCGACGCCCGCTCCGTGACCTCCCTCAGCCTCCTCCGCCGCCGCCGCATCCTCCGCGAGGCGATCGACGAGGAGGGCGGCCGCCTCTGCCTCTCCGAGGCGGTGGCGGGCGAGGGGGTCTCCTTCTTCGCCGCGGCCCGTGATGTCGGCATCGAGGCGGTGATCGCCAAGCGCAAGGACTCGCCCTATATCCCCGGCGGGCGGAGCCCCAGCTGGTTGCTGGTACAGGACGTCGCCCGCCAGGACGTGGTGGTGCTGGGCTACGTGCCAGGCACCGAGGGCGTGGCGTTCGAGTCGCTGCTGGTGGGAGTGTTCGATGGTGGCGAGCCGGTCTATGCCGGCGCGGTGGGCGGTGGCTTCGACCGCCGCACCGAGCGCCTGCTCGCAGAGGTGCTCCCCGGCCTGCGCGGCGGCGCCGAGCCGGTGGCCCGCGCCGAGCGGGTGCCGGGCGACGTCGCGTGGGTGCGGCCCGAGCTGGTGATCTCCGTGAAGTACAGCGAGTGGACGCCGGACGGGATGCTGCGCTTCCCGATCTTTGTCGGCATGCACCCCGAGGTCGCGCCGCGCGCCTGCGTGCGCCACACGATGATGCCGCCGCGCGAGGCGCCCGCCGGGCTGCACCGCCGCGGCGTCAGGATCTCGCTCCCGCAGCTGCCCCTCCCCGGCATGCCCGAGGATGCGCCCTGAGCCCGGCGGCCGAGCCCAAGCTCGCCGAGTACAGGCGCAAGCGCAGCTTCGACAAGACGCCCGAGCCAAGCGGTGGCGACCCCAGGGCCAGCCTGCGGGGCGTCAGCCGCTTCGTGGTCCAGAAGCACGCAGCCAGCCGGCTGCACTACGACTTCCGGCTGGAGCACGCGGGTGTGCTGCTCTCGTGGGCGGTGCCGAAGGGCCCCAGCGTGCGCCCCGCCGACAAGCGGCTGGCGGTCCACGTCGAGGACCATCCCGTCGACTACTTCGACTTCGAGGGCACGATCCCCAAGGGCGAGTACGGGGGCGGCACCGTGATGGTGTGGGACTGGGGCGGGGTGCGCTGGCTGCCTCCCCACGGGGCTCCGACCGGGGCGCCGGTGGGCCCCGACGACGTTGACGACATGATTGAGCGCGGGGATCTCAAGTTCGAGCTGTTCGGGCGCAAGATCCGAGGCGCCTACGCGATCGTCGGCGGGCGCAGCGGCAAGGACTGGCTCCTGATCAAGAAGCGGGACCACGGCGCCCGGGACGACCACGACGTCACCGAGGAGGACCGCTCGGTGCTGTCGGGCCGGTCGATGGAGGAGATCGCCGCCGCCGGCGAGCGGGTGTGGCACTCCAACCAGCCGGCAGGCGGCCAGGGCGGCCACACCACCGGTTTCATCGACCTGTCTAAAGGCCGCAAGGCGTCCTTTCCGAGCGCTGTCGAGCCGATGCTGGCCACCGCGTCCGCGAAGCCCTTCGACGACCCCGGGTGGAGCTACGAGATCAAGCTCGACGGCTTCCGGACCCTCGCGCTGGTGCGCAACGGCAAGGTGAAGCTGCTGTCGCGACGGGGCCTCGACGCCACCCGCCAGTACCCCGAGCTGCAGGAGCTGGCGCTCCTCACCCGCGGCCGTGAGGCCGTCCTCGATGGCGAGGTCGTCGCGCTCGACGAGGAGGGGACGATGAGCTTCGGCCGCCTGCAGGAGCGGACCGGCTGGAAGGGCGGCCGCGCGGGCCACGAGCCCCACCCGTCGATCCCGATCGTCTACTACGTCTTCGACCTCCTCCACGACGACGGCTACTCGCTGGTCGACGTGCCGCTCGTCGAGCGCCGAAAGCTCCTGACCGCGCGGCTCCTCGACGGTCCCCATACCCGGCTCCTCGACAGCTACGGGGGAACCGACGGGAAGCTGCTCTACCAGGCGGTGAAGTCGCAGGGGGGAGAGGGGGTGGTCGCCAAGAAACTGGGGTCGCGCTACCAGCCGGCGAAGCGCAGCAAGGACTGGCTCAAGATCAAGGCCAATCGCGAGCAGGCCTGCGCGGTGGTCGGCTTCACCCCGCCGCAGGGCGGGCGAAAGCACCTCGGCTCGCTGGCGGTCGGGGTGATCGACGGCGGCCACATGGCGTACGCCGGGCAGGTCGGCAGCGGCTTCAATGAGGCCCTGCTGCGCGAGCTGGAATCCGTCCTTCGCAAGGCCGCGCTCAAAGGCCCGCCGAACGGCATGGCGAACCTCGAGATGGCGCCCCGCGAGATCACGTGGGTGAAGCCACAGCTGGTGTGCGAGGTCAAGTACAACGAGTGGACACGCGACGGGGTTCTGCGCCAGCCCACGTTCCTCCGCGTGCAGCCCGACATGGCCGTGGAGGACTGCGTAAAGGACCCTGGGTAGCGCGCCGCGAACCGCGCAATGCGTTGGTGCTGGCGCCGGAGCGCCCCCCGTATAGTGGAGCCGACATGCCGGGCATCCTCTCCCGCTTCATCGGCGGCAACAAGAAGCTCAGCCTCGCCGATCGGCATCGACTGATGGTCCAGGCGATCGAGATGCACGATGGCGGGGCGACGTTCAAGGACGTCGAGGCCGAGCTGGTGAGCCAGGGCGCCTCCAAGGAAGAGGCCAGTCGCATCTCCGCTGAGGCCCAGGTCAAGGCGGAGGCCGAGCTCATCCGGCGGGTGCCGCTGCCGCCGTCGGCACAGTGGGCCGTCAACTACTACTTCGTGCTGGGCGTGACCCCGCGTGCCTCCTCGGAGCAGATCCACCGCGCCTACCGGCGCAAGGCCAAGGAGGTCCATCCCGACCGGCACGACTCGGAGTTCACCCGCGAGTCGTGGTCGAAGCTGATGGCGCTGATCACCGATGCGCACCACGTGCTCAACGACCCCCAGACGCGTCGCGTCTACGACGCCGTCTGGAAGGAGCGCAGCCGCCGGGTGGCGGCCGACAACCGTCGCGCCGGCGAGCTCCGCGGCGACTGGGAGACGCGCTATCGCTGGGAGCTGGCGGAGCTGGCGGAGCGCGAGGACCGGATGGCGGCGGTCCTGGAGCAGGCAGCCCATGGCTTCGATGACGCCGCCGCGGCGGCCGCTGCCCGCCAGGAGCTGGAGACGGCGATGGAGGACTACGAGGGCGAGATCCTGGAGATCCGCACCCAGACCCACGCGCTGCCCGCCATCTTCCTGCAGTTCGGCGGCACCGTTCGCAACGAGATGCAGCGCAAGGAGCGACTCCTGGCGCCCCTGCAATCCCTCAGTCAGAACCTCGAGTCGGCCGCCAGCCCCGAGGGGGCAGCCGCCCTACGGCCGCAGATCGACGCCGTCTACGAGGCGCTCGAGTCCGTCCGCCGGGCGCAGCACAACTTCGACATCGCCGCGGCGCGCACCATCATCTGACCGCGGCCCCGCGCAGCATCACCACCGACACCGCCGCGGCCGCCGCGGTGAGGACCACGCTGGCCACCAGCGCCGTTGACAGCGACGACGCCACCAGCGGGCCCGACAGCGCCGACCCGATCGGGTAGCCGACGAAGTTGAGGCTCATCGACACGGCGATCGCCCGGCCCATCCAGGCCACGTCGACGCTGCGCTGCCGCAGGGAGAAGAT
>JAXDLV010000021.1:0-2652 GCA_034666445.1 Chloroflexota bacterium
TATCTGGGAAGGTGAGATGTGCGCAGTGAGCCTGGGTGCCGTCGACGTCTTGCTATGCAACATCGACGGCCAGGTGCATGCGTACCAGGACCGGTGCCCTCACCTGGCCAACCCGCTGTCGGAGGGCGAACTCCGGGAGAACCTCCTCACCTGCGCTGCCCACGAGTGGGTGTTTGACGCACGGACCGGCAACGGAGTCAATCCCGAAGACGCGCGCCTACAGCGCTTTCCGGTGCGAATCGACGGCGACCGCATCTTCGTGCGCCTGGGGCAGATCGGATGAGCGCGGCCGAAAGCGTTGGCCCAGTCCTGCACGCAACGCCGTTCGCGCGCACGGTCATCTCGGCAATCCAGGACGAGAACGAACGCGTAATCGTCCATGACGAGGGCGCCTACCTACGCGTGCTAGCCCCTCGAATCTGCCGCCTGTCGCGGGCAGGGCTGGAGGCAATGACGGGGGCCACAGTCCGATTTCCCGGCGAGCTGGAGGTGGTGATGTCGTCATTCATGGGCGTCATGCAGTTGACCGAGGATGACGTGGTCTGGCGGCTCGCGGGGGAATCGTCGTGATTCCGCGGGATCGGCCGCCGGGGCGCAAGACCTACACCCGACTCACGACGGGCCGGCGCATCCCCACCGAGTACGAGCTGATGAGCACCGACCTGCACTACAACCACCCCCGGCGCTTCGAACTGCCGGCTGGCAACCCGGTTGTCGACTGGTATTACCGCAATCGCGAGGGCTCCGCCCTGCAAGAGTGCGACTGGGAGCAGTTCGCCGACCCGCGCCGCACCACCTACCAGATCTACACCGGGCTGCAGGACGGTCGCGAAGACGTCGTCGACGGCCTCCTCCGAGAGGTCGATGACACCGCCTACGACCGGAACCTCGACGACGAGTGGGTGAGGTTCCTCGATCGCTGGTACTTCCCACTGCGCTTTCCGGTGCACGGGCTACAGATGCTGGCCGCCTACGTCGCGCAGATGGCGCCCGCCTCCCGGGTCACCAACTGCGCCGCGTTCCAGTCGGCAGACGAGCTGCGCCGCGTCCAGCGGATCGCGTACCGCACCGTGCAGCTCAGCGGTCCACCGTTCGAGGCCGAGGCAGCGCGGCGGCAGCAGGCGGCCTGGGAGGACGCCGCGGCGTTCCAGCCGCTGCGCGAACTGGTCGAACGGGCCCTGGTCGCCTACGACTGGGGCGAATCCTTCATCGTGACCAACGCAGTCATCAAGCCCCGGATCGACCGCCTCGTCAACCAGAACATCGCGGGCACGCTCGCGACCGCGAACGGCGACCCGATCCTGACGAGCATCCACTTCTCGCTCGACGAGGACGCGCGCTGGCATCGCGCGTGGACCGCGGCGCTGCTGCGGCACATCATCGAGGACACCCCCGCGAACGCCGAGGTGGTCTCCGGATGGATCGAGAAGTGGAACCCGCTGGCCTCCCGGGCATTGGATGCCTTCGCCGGGATAGTCGCTGAGGCGCCTGTGCCGCTCGAAGCGAGCGCGGTGGTCTCCCGCATTACCAACGACGTATCGCGGGAGACCGACTCAATGCTGAAGGCGCCGCCAACTTCCACCGTTCCGTGAGGTGGCCCTGGGCCTGATGCCGGGCGGCTCAGCATGTCCCCGCACTCGTGCCTGATCGCCTGGAACGACCCGACCGGGGCCTCAGCTCCGAGATCCCCGACATCAGGGAGCAGATAGTGCGATTGACGGCCTTCCGAGTCGCGGTCAGTGCCGTCGGGCAGGTTAGGGAGCGGTTCCCGCCGGCATGTGCAGCAAGGTGAGACGAGCGGAATCAGCGAAGGCCTGGAAGATTCTCTTCAAGATCGAGCCACAAGCTGACGCCAGCATGGAGGAACCTGATGCGAACAGGCAGCGGCCAGGCCGACGATCCGCCAGCAGCCGGCCAGCAGGGCGAGCTGGCTGCCAGTTCCCCGTTCGCTGCCACCCGGCTGGTCGCTTGGCATAGCGATCTCGCGGCCCGGCTCGACCGGCTCGGCTGGCTCCGGACTCTGAGCGACCGGCTGACCGCCGTACTGGGGCCAGTCCGCGAACGGCACCAGGACAACCTTGTCCTTGAGCTGCTGCATGGCGGCCGATGGGTCGGCCACCCGCTGCACCCGGCACTTAGCGACCTGCCCATCGGGCTGTGGGCAGGCGTCATGGTGCTGGACGTTACGGACCGCGACCCAGCTCCCCGGCGCGGAATCGACGCCGCGGGCATGCTGAGCGCGGCCGGCATCCTCGCCGCGGGCGCCACCGCCCTGACCGGTCTGAGCGACTGGACCGTCAGCAACGATCAGGACCGCCGCGTCGGGCTCTTCCACGGCCTCCTCAACACGGTGGGCCTTGGGCTGCAAGGTGCCTCCCTGGGCACCCGGATGGCCGGCCACCGCAGCACGGCACGCGCTCTGGGCGCGGCGAGCCTCGCGGTCACGGCCGCGGCCGGTTACCTCGGCGGTCACCTGGTCTTCACCAAAGGTGTGATGGTCAGCCGGGTGGCGTGGGCCATCGGGCCACGTCGGTGGACCCGCGCGCTCCAGGAGGCCGACCTGCCGGACGACTCGCCGGCCGCCGTCGAGGCCGAGGGCCGTCAGATCATGCTGTACCGCCACCGCAGCCGCCTCTACGCCATCGACAACAT
>JAXDLV010000022.1:0-6090 GCA_034666445.1 Chloroflexota bacterium
TGGCCACCGCGCCGTCGGCGTCGGCGTATGCGACGGTGTCGTTGCGCGGGGCCAGCTCGGCCACCATCTCGAGGCCGCGCAGGATCGCGCCGCCCTTGCCGATGAGGGCCGGCTCGACGATCAGCTGGAGCCGGCGATCGCTTTGCTGGAGGTCCTTGACGATGGTGGCGGTGGCGTCGGTGCTGCCGTTGACGACCACGACGAGGTGGTCCGACGGGCCCATGCCGGCGAGGTAGGCGCGGAGCGTGCTCTCGATCCGGGCCGCCTCGTTGCGGGCGGGCATCACCACCCACAGGTGGGGCGAGTTGAAGCCGAGCAGGCTGTAAACCTGCGCCCGGTCGGTATCTGCGTCCTGCAGCCTTCTAACAGCCATTTCCCTATCCCTTGTGTGACGTTTGTCCTGGTACGCGGGGATAGGAATGTGACAGCCTGCAGGCGCCCGTCACCTGCCGGTCCGCTGTTTCCCTAACCCTATTCATTCTTGGCCGGCGTACTGCCGGTCCCCGTCATCACCCGAGGCGACGCATCATCCCCTCGGAGCAGCCATGATACAGTAACGGTTACGTAAAAGTAAGCTCGCGTTACAGCAGGAATATAACTGCCGGTATTCGTGAGCTTGGTCCAGTTCGGGCTCGGCAACAGTAGGGATGATGATGGTTGTGACATGGCGTCGCTCGTTGACGCTCGTACTCGCGCTGCTGGTGGCTCTGACCGCCCTCGTGGGCGTTGCCCCCAGCGTGTCGCTGGCCGCCCCGCCGCCGCCCAACGAGGACTGGCCGACATTCCTGCACGACGTCCAGCGCACGTCCGCCAGCGGCGAGCAGATCCTCAACACGACCAACGCCACCCTCCTCAAGAAGCGCTGGGCGTACCTCACCGGCGGGGTGATCGCCGCCTCCCCGACGCTGTCCGGCGGGGTGGCGTTCACGGGGTCCTGGGACGGCTACATGTACGCCATCAACGCCCAGGCCGGAACGCTGAAGTGGAGGACCTTCGTGGGCACCACCAACGACCCGGTGTGCTTCCCGCCGAACATCGGGGTGACGTCGGCCGCGGCTGTTGTCAATGGGGTGGTCTACGTCGGCGGCGGGGACTCGTTCTGGTACGCGCTCGACGCCAACACCGGCGCGGTTCTCTGGAAGGTGTTCACGGGCGACAACACCCAGGCCGGCGCCCACTACAACTGGTCCAGCCCCCTGATCGCCGGCAACTTCGCCTACATCGGGATCGCCTCCAACTGCGACAACCCGCTGGTCCAGGGCCAGGTGTTGAAGGTCGACCTCACCACTCACCAGGTGGTGGGCCAGGCCAACATGGTGGCCGACACCCAGGTCGGCGGTGGCGTGTGGACCTCGCCCGCGCTGGACCCCGTGACCAACCGCATCTTCGTCACCACGGGGACGCTGAACTCCGTCCTGCAGACGATGTCGGAGGCGCTCGTGGCGATCGATGCGACGACGATGAACATCGTCGACTTCTGGCAGCTGCCCCGCATCGACGCCGGCTCCGACAGCGACTGGGGCACCAGCCCGACGCTGTTCACCGATGCCGGTAACCACAAACTGGTGTCGGCAACCAGCAAGAACGGGTACGTCTACGCGTGGGACCGCAACAACCTCGCCGCCGGCCCGGTGTGGCGGACCCAGATCGCGGTGCCCGGGGACTGCCCGACATGTGGTGACGGCGGCATCTCCTCCGGGGCGTTTGCCAACGGCACCCTCTACTACGCCGGCGGCAACACCACCATTGACGGTGTTGGCTGGCGGGGCGCCGTCCGCGCCCTCAACCCCGCGACGGGCGCCGTCATCTGGGCGCACGGCACGGACCAGCCGGTCATCCCCGCGATCGCCTGGGACAACGGCCTGGTCGTGGAGGCCGCCGGCCCCGTCGTCGAGGTGCTTGACGCCGCCAACGGGCGCGCCCTCTACACGTACAAGACGGGCGGGGACATCTACAGCGCCCCGTCGATCTGGAACGGCAAGATCTACCTCGGCTCGTCGGACAAGAACATCTACTCCTTCGCGCTGCCGACCACTGTCACCAACCCACCCGCCGACCCCAACTGCCCGGCGACGTGGCTCTGCCAGGACATCCGCAACCCGACGCCCGGCACCGAGACGGTCAACGGCGACGGCAGCTGGACCATCACCGCCGGCGGCGCGGCGATCCATGGGGACTCCGACCAGTTCCGGTTCATCAGCAAGGGCGTCACGGGTGACGCCCAGGTGGGCGCCAAGCTGACGCAGCAGAGCACCCAGAACCTGCAGCCGCAGGCGGGCGTCATGCTGCGCCAGAACAACGACCCGCAGTCGCCGTTCTACGCGATCCTCGAGTACCCGAACAACAACACCGAGAACCAGCCGCTGCCCAAGTACCTGGTCTGGTACCGAACGACCTTCGGCGGTCAGTCGGTGCAGGCGACCAAGGTCTACCCGGCGCAGCTGCCGCGCTGGTTCATGATCCAGCGCAGGGGCAACAGCTTCAGCGCGATGGTCAGCACCGACGGGGTGAACTACAACCTCATCCCCGGCACGACCCAGAACTTCGTGATGCCCGCCACCCTGATGGGCGGCGTGGCGGTCAACTCCGGGGCCACCAACAACACCGGCACGGCGACGTTCTCAAACGTGAGCAGCGGGCCGATAACCGTCACCCCGATCCCCAAGGCGACGCCCAGCCCCTGCCCGGCGGGTTGGAGCTGCAACGGCGTGGCCAACCCGAGTCCCGTCGGCGACCAGGCGCTGGCCGGAGGCGTGTGGACCGTGAAGGGTTCCGGCCAGGTTATCGGCAAGTCATATGACACCTTCCACTACGTCAACCAGGCGGTGCCTGGTGACGCGACCCTGACCGGCCAGGTGACGTCGCAAACCAACACCGCCGCGGGCGCCAGCGCCGGCCTGATGTTCCGCCAGGACCTCTCCCCGGGCTCGGCGTACTACGCCGCCCTGGTGACCCCCGGCCAGGGCATCCACATCCAGTGGCGGGTGACTAACAACCTGCCCAACCGGCCCCATGTCGACATCCCCGGCACGGCGCCGCAGTACCTTCGCATCTCGCGGTACACCGACACCACCGTCAACCCGGCGATCACCTACTACACGACCTACACGTCGCCCGACGGCCTCGCGTGGGACGTGGTGTCGGGCTCGACGGTCGCCCTCAGCATGCCCGGGCAGGTCCTCGGCGGGATGGCGGTCAACTCGGCTGCCGGCGGGACCCTGGGCCAGGCCACCTTCGCCGGCGTGTCACTGGTGGCCGGCGCGACGCGACCCAGCACCCTTTGCGTCTCCGACTGGACCTGCGAGGACATCGGCACGGGGTTCCCCACCGGGGGGCAGGTTTTCAACGGCAGCACATGGACGGTCAACACCGCCGGCAACGACATCTGGGACGGGTATGACCGCTTCCACTTCATTCACCAGGACATGCCGATCGACGGCAGCGTGAGCACGCGGGTGGTGTCGCAGACCAACGTCGACCAGTGGGCCAAGGCGGGCCCCATGCTGCGCGTGTCCAACGCACCAGAGGCGGCCTACTACGCCGCCCTGCTGACGCCGGCCCACGGGATCGCGGTCCAGTTCCGCGCCCACACCGGTGACACCCTGACCACCCAGCAGGTGCTCATGCCGGCGGTGCAGCCGCAGTGGCTGCGCGTGGCCCGGTGGACCGACCCCAACAGCAACATCAGCTACTACAGCACCTACACGTCGGTCGACGGCAACAGCTGGTCACTGATCCCGGGGTCGACGGTTGTCCTCGAACTGCAGCCCGACCTCATGGCGGGTGTGGCCGCCGACTCCCACGCCGCCGAGAAGGGCACCACCGTGTTCCAGGACACCGCCGTCAGCCTGGTCTCGACACCGCCACCCGACGCCTGCCCGTCTGGCTGGACCTGCGAGGACGTGGGGACGGGCTTCCCCGCGGGCAGCCAGTCCCTGCAGGCGGGCACGTGGACGCTGAACGCCGGCGGCCCTGACATCTGGGACACCGTCGACGAGTTCCGCATGGTCTCGCAGCCGCTGACCGGTGACGGCACCGTCGCCGCCCGCGTCACCGGGCAGGCCAACGCCGGTGAGTGGGCCAAGGCGGGGGTGATGCTCCGCGCGAGCAATGACGCCTCGGCGCCGTACTACGGCGCGCTTGTCACCCCCGCCCATGGGATCGTGGTCCAGTGGCGGACGTCGCAGGGCGCCACCACCAACCAGGTGCAGCTGCCCGGGACCACGCCGGCGTGGCTGATGGTGGGCCGCTACACGGCCAACGCCATCACCTACTACACGGCCTACACGTCTGCCGACGGCGCCACCTGGACGGCGGTGCCGGGATCGACCCAGGTGCTCACCCTGCCGCCGACCCTGAGGGCGGGGCTGGCCGCCAACTCCTGGAACGGCGGGCTGGCGCAGGTGACGTTCGACAACGTCGCCCTGGGCGGGGCCGCCCCCGCGCCCCCGGGCCTGTGCCCCAACACCTGGACCTGCGCGGACATCGGCGGCGCCACCCCGGCGGGCACCCAGGACCTCAGCGGCGGCACCTGGACGATCAGGGGTGGCGGCGGTGACATCTGGAACCAGGGCGACCAGTTCCATTACGCGTACCTCGGCCTGCCCGGCGACGGCACGATCTCGGGCCGCGTCGTCTCCCAGGGCAGCACCAACACCTGGGCCAAGGCCGGGCTGATGATCCGCGGCGGCACCGATACGCTGGCGCCGTACTACGCGGTGCTGGTGACCCCCGCCAACGGCGTTATCGTCCAGTGGCGCGACGCCCAGGGCAACCCCAGCTCCCAGGTCAAGATTGCCGGCGCGGCGCCGAAGTTCCTGCGCATCAGCCGCACCGGGACAGCGTTCAGCGCGGCGGTGTCGGATGACGGGCAGACCTGGTTCCCGGTCGCCGGCGCCGACGTCAACCTGCCCAGCCTCTCCGGGGCGGTCCTCGAGGGGATGGCGGTGACGTCGCACGACACCGGCCAGCTGAGCACGGTCGTCTTCGACAGCATCAGCCTCACCTAGCCGCGTCGCGGGCGAGGCGGCCCCGCAGCAGCACCAGGACGGCGGCCTCCGTGCTGCCCAGGCGATCCACGCGAGCCATCTCCGCGTCGGCGCGCTCCTTGAGCATCTTCGCCAGGGTGCCGTCGAGGTAGGCCTCCGGCACCGCGGGGTGGACATAGCACCTGCGGCAGACCGCAACGGTGTTGCCCAGGCGACCGGCGACACTCTCGATCGCCCGCAGGACGTTGCGCTTGGCCTCGGCGTCGCTGGTGACCTCCCGCATCGCCTGGAGCGCCTCGGCGGCGATCACAGTGCCGTTCCAGGTGCGGAAGTCCTTTGCCGTGAAGTCGTCGCCGGCGATGGCGCGGAGGTACTCGTTGACGTCGTCGGAGTCGACCCGGCGTACCTCGCCCTCGTCGTCCAGGTACTGGAAGACCTCCTGCCCCGGCAGCTCCTGGAGGCGGCGGATGATGCGCGCGACCCGCGGGTCCTGCACGTCGATGGCATGCACCTTGCCGCTCTTGCCCCTGAAGTTGAAGCGCACCTCCGCGCCCTTGACGTCCACGTGGCGGTTGCGCAGGGTCGTCAGCCCGAAGGAGCGGTTCTCGCGAGCGTATTCCTCGTTGCCAACCCGGATCAGCGTCTGGTCGAGGAGGCGGACGACGGTGGCCAGCACCCGCTCCCGGGGTAGTCCCCTGCGGTTGAGGTCACGGGCCACGCGACGGCGGATGCGGGGGAGGGCGCGGCCGAAGGCCATCATCCGCTCGAACTTGTCGGCGTCGCGAACCTCGCGCCAGCGCTCGTGGTAGCGGTACTGCTTACGCCCGCGCGCGTCCCGGCCGGTCGCCTGGATGTGACCGCGGGGGTGGGGGCAGATCCAGACGTCGGTCCACGCCGGGGGGATCACCAGCGCGGCGATGCGCGCCAGCTCCTCCCGGCCACGCACCGCGCGACCGTCGGGATCCACGTACCTGAATCCCTTGCCGGCCCTGAGCCGCCGAACACCAGGGGTGCGGTCGCTGACGAAGCGGAGCCCCGCGGCGGTGGCGTCGCGCCGGCTCTGCTCCTCGGGGGTGAGGTCCTTCAGGGGGTGGTCCGGGGG
>JAXDLV010000023.1:0-7482 GCA_034666445.1 Chloroflexota bacterium
CCGCCGGTGCCCGCGCCCGCGGCGCCGCCAATGGTTGCGGAGGCCCCGCCGGCGCCGCCGCCGGTCGCGCAGCCGCCTGCCCCACCGGCGGCGCTCGACGTCCCCCCGCCGCAGGCGACGGTGCCCACCCCGGCGCCTCCACGTGTGGTCCAGCCGTACCCGCAACCCCCCGCCGGCACGCCTGCGCAGGCGCCGGCCACCGCGCCGGTCGAGGCGGGTACGCCCTCCGCCGGCGGCATCCGCGTCTGGTGGGCGGCGGGGGAGCGCGTGGAGGTCGAGGTGCCGGCGTTCCTCGGCCGCACGAACATCTGGGAGATATTCACCAGGGTCTTCGGCGCCGGCCCGTGGCTGACCATGCTGCACGGCTTCCCCACCAGCTCCTGGGACTGGGAGAAGGTGTCAGCCCTGGTCTCCGCTCGAAACCGGCTGCTCATCCCGGACCTCCTTGGCTTCGGCGATTCCGATAAACCTTGGGGCCACGACTGGAGCGCCTTCGAGCAGGCCGACATCATCGAGGCCCTGTGGCAGCACTACGAGGTGACCGAGACCCGGGTCATCGCCCACGACGTCGGCATGACCGTGGCCCTGGAGCTGATGGCGCGCCAGGAGGAGGGCCGGCTGCGAACCCGGATCACGGACTTCACCCTGCTCAATGGCGGCGTCTACGCGGGGTTCCACCGCCCGCGGCCCATCCAGGTGTGGTTGCAGCGGCCGGTGGTGGGGGCGCTCATCGCCCGCCGCCTGTCAGAGGCGCGCTTCGGCCCCTCGCTGGCCGAGATCTTCGGGCCCGCGCACCAGCCCACCGCCGACGAGCTGCACCAGCACTGGCTCGCGGTGGAGAAGCGCGAGGGCGGTCGCAACTACCACAGGCTGATCAAGTACATCCCCGAGCGCCGCGCCAACGCCCCGCGTTGGGAGGGAGCGCTGGAGAAGACGACAACGCCGATCCGCTTCGTCTGGGGCATGGCCGACCCGGTTTCCGGGGCGCATATGGTCCAGGTCATCCGCGAGCGCCGGCCAGGGGCCGACATCGTGGAGCTTGCCGACGTCGGCCACTACCCGCAGCTCGAGGCCCCGGAGGAGGTGGCCCGGGCGCTGCTCCGCTAACCGCAGGGGTTGGCGACGGTGCTCGAGAGCTGCGAGCCCTGTCCCGCAGCCTCCGCCGCGGGCCTGCCACCAACCGTCTGCAGGGTGGCGGTGAAGGTGCCGGGGTTCGCCTTCGTCAGCGACCCGACCCTGTCGACGTAGGTCTCACCGTTCCCCGCCATCTTCACCGTCACCGACGGCGGAAGTCCCGGGCCGCTCAGCGCGATCACCGCATCCTGGCCGACCACCGCTCGGTAAGGTGGGCTCTGGGGCCAGTCGAAGCGGAGGCCGAGGTTGTAGTTGCAGCTGGGCGAGCTGCGACCGGGCCCGTTGAGGGCGGGCTCCAGGAAGACGCGGAATGGCCCGTTGGGCGAGCTGTCCTGGTTGCCGGCGGGCTGCTGAGCCTGCGGCTGGCCCGGCTGCGGCGCCGCAGGGAGGGCGGGCTTGCGGAGGCCCATCGGGTCGAGCGCGACGATCAAGCCAACAACCACCAGGGACACCGCCAGGAAGCCGCCGACCGCCACCGCCAGAGGGCGCTGCTGCACCACGGCTGCCAGTCCGGTGGGCGTGCCCGGCTGGGGCTGGATCAGCGCGGCGACCTCGGACGATGGCGCCTCCTGCGGGGACGGGAAGTCCGGGTCCTGGATGTCGGGGACGAGGTCGATCGTGGGTGGAATGACCTCCGACCGCCCGGGGATCGGCACCGCCGGCGGGCCGGCCTGGTCGGGAGGGGTGGGCGGTGGCAGTGCCACGTTGGTCGAGAGCAGCCACCGGAGGCGGCCGGGGTCGGCGAGGTCAGGGTTGGCGTCCGGCCGGGTGCCCAGCTCGGTGCGCATCGTCTCGAGCTCGGCGCGCAGTTTGTCCGGGTCCCTGCTGGCAAGACTGGAGAGCAGGCCGACGAGGATGTTGCAACCGTTCGCGCTGGAGTCTTCGTTCCCCTCGGCCTGCTTGATTTCGTAGACCAGGTGGCCCATCTCGGCCTCAAGCTGCGCCGTCGTCAGTGCGGCGTACGGGCTGGCCGTGGTTGCAGGCCCAGGCATTACATCAGCGCAGGGGGTCGTAGCCCCGCGGGTTACCGGGGGCGCAGCGCCAGACGCGCGCCGCCGCCATCCGCCAGCCCTTGATGGCACCGTAGCGGGAGATGGCCTCCGCCGCGTACTCGGAGCAGGGGGGGGAGAAGCGACATCGACCGACGCGCCCGCTGAGGGTGGCCTGCCATGCACGTACCAGGAGCAGCGATACGCTCCGTCCCATTGAGGCCCCACCTCCCTGGCTCAGGTCGCGATTATGTCGTCCCCTGCATGGTAGATGTCAGCCCGGCCAATGGGGTCGCCGACAACCGCCCCCGCGGGCACGGAGGCCACCCGCAGTTGGAACGACTCAGTGGTGGTCCCACTGCCGGCGCCGATGCTGACGTCGACGAACTTTGTCCGCTCACCCGGGGCAAACGTCAGGGTCGCGGACTGGGCGGTGTAGTCACCGTCAGCTGGCGTAGCCGCTCCGGGATACGTCGCCAGTTGGACAGTTACGGACTGTCCTGCCAGGGGCGCGCTCGACAGCGAAACAGCAAACCGCGCGCGAGGGGTGGGCGTCGTGATGGCCAGCACCGCCGTGTCGGAAACGTACACCTCCAAAGGCTGCTCTTCGTCAGCGATCGTGACAATTCCCTGGTCATCGCCCAGGAACGCCCCGGAGGGGTTCGTGAGAGTGACCGCAAACGCGCGCTCACTCTCGTGGCGATAGTTGCCCAGCACCGGCACATTGATAAAGCGGTTGCGCTGGCCGCTGGCAAAGGTGACCGTGCCATCGGTCGCGGTGTAATCCTTCCCTGCGGTGGCTGTGAGGTCCTCCGTCGCCCAGCTCACTGTGACAGCGGAGACGGGGGCCTGGTCGAGTTGGATCCACAGCTGCACCAGGTGCGACCCCGTGTCGCCTTCCAGGGTGTAGGCATTGCGAACGTAGACGTTGGGCTTCGGCGCCCCGGGCGCGGACGGGTCGTCGTTGAGAATGCGGCCCTGCGCCGACGCATCCTCGATCGCAGCTCCGGCTGAGGGCTCGCCCAGCAGCAGACTGAAGGCTTCACCGGGCTCTGGCTTCGTGTCGCCCTTGACGGTTATGGTCACGGTTCGGCTCTGCTGCCCCGCGCCAAACGTGAGGAAGCCTGACTGGGCGACGTAGTCGTTGTCGGCGACGGTCGCCGTGTCGTCTGCGGTCTGGTAGGTGACGCTGTAGCTTTCACCGGCGACCGGTGCCGCTGCGAGCAGCACCGTGAACGTCTCAACCGTGGTCCCGGTATTACCCTCGACGACCGCGGCGCTGTCTACTCGGATCCCCATAGGACCCTGGCGGTCGACGATCGTCGCCTGTCCCGAAACATCGCCTAGCGTCGCGCCAGCTGGCGAGGAGAGTTTGAGCAGGAAGTTTTCGGTGCCCTCATGCAGGCTGTCGGCGCCGATGACCACGCTAACCACGGCGGCCGTCTCGCCTGGAGCGAAGGTCAAGTCTCCAGATGTGCCCAGGTAGTCCCGGCCCGGCTGCGCGCTGACGCTCACGGTCTCGTAGTGGACGCTGACCGGCGTTGGACTGGGCCGCGAGAGGGCCACCCGGAAATCGGCCGACCCGGCGCCGGTCTCGGGCTCCACCACCTGCGGATCTGTCACGACGATGGCTGGCACGCTGCCGCTGACCTGCATCACCTGGTCTTGCAACGTCGTAGTGGCGCCGGCCTGGATGACGATGGGCGTGGCGTCGGCGGGAAGAAACTGGTCGAGGGAGTAGACCCGGTCGTAGCCGCTGCGCTGGAAGCGCGCGATCCAGGTCCCGGCCTGTAGCTGCGCCGAGTACACACCGAGGCCATCCGTCGTGGTCCCCAGGGCAAAGCTCTCACCAGGGTGTCCGAACACCACCGACACGCCTGGGAGGCGCGACCCGTTCGGGTCCCGAACCAGCCCGGTGATGATCCCCGGCGGTGCCATTGCGGCGTTGATGCCGGTCGTGTTGACCGCGCCGACCACGGTGACCTGGTCGGCTGACGCCATGTCGGCCCGGCCGTTGTACCACTGCTCGGTGTGGTTGGCGCCCGACTGGTCCCGGAAGCGGACCTTGTACGTCCCGATCGGCGCGTGGTCGAGCTTGTACTTGCCGTCGGCCGCGGTCAGCGCCGTGAAACCCGTGCTGGTCCCGTCGAGCAGGTACAGCCGCACCTCGACGTTCTGCAGCGGCGTGCTGACGACCGAGTCGGTGACTGTGCCGCTGAGCGACCCCGCGTTGGCGTGCAGGGCGGCGTCATGACCGGGGTTCTCGCCGTCGGTCGGTGAGAAGGTGGTGGCCGAGGCCTGGTCGGGCTGGTTGTCCCACCACTCGGTGTCGAAGTCGGTGCTGCTGAACCGCAGGCGGGTGACGCCGGTGCCGGCCAACCTGACGCGGTAGTTGCCCGACCCGTCGGTGGTCGTCGTGGCGACGGGGTCGGAGTACGGCTCCGCGAACACGTCCACGGTTGCGCCGACCAGTGGGGTGCCGAGCCCTTCGATGGTCAGTCTCCCGGAGACGAATGGCAGGGGCTCCAGGGCGGCGTTGGCGACCGTGGCGGCGCCGCTGTGGACATGGACGTAGTTGGCGTTGAACGCGAGCTGCTGGTTGTCGTACCACTCGAAGTAGTGGTCCCCGGACGGGTCCGAGAAGAAGATCGTGTAGTCGAGCGTGGAGCTGACGACGTGGGGCAGCGAATACTGCCCGAGTGCGTTGGTCGTCGCCGAGTACTCCAGGTCGCCCGTGTTCGCGCCGCCACCGGCGGCGGCCTCGTACACGTCAACGTGGGCACCGCTTACGGGGGCGCTGCTGACGGCGTCCGTGACGGTGCCGGACAGGCTGCCGGCGTGGGCGGCGATGGACCAGCTCGCGGCGGTCAGGTGGGCGGCCGTGACCACCACGTTGGCCTGGTTGAAGTCACCGCCGCCGTCCTGGACCTTGGCGGAGTAGGTGCCCCGATATGCCCTGGTGGCGTAGGCGCCGTTCTCATCGGTGTCGGCCGTGAAGATCCCGTTGAGCCCGCCGGCCTGGTTGGCGAACACCACGTGCATGTACTCGAGGGTCTTGCTGTCGACGGAGTCCGTGACGATCCCACCGATCGAGCCGTCCGGGTCCAGCGTGCCGTTGATCCCGGTCTTCGACCCCAATGGCAGGAGGTTGATGTCCTGCGGCGTCGAGCACCAGTCGTTCGCCGGGTAGCACTGGGGCGGGCCGTAGTTCCCGCCGCGGTCGTAGAACCTCACGTGGTAGATCCCGGCAGGCAGCGGACTGATGGAGTACGCCCCGGTCGTGCCGTCGGGGAGGTCCACGGTGGTCACGGCGTTGGTGGTCGTGTTGGTGGCCTCGATCGAGAACCTGGTGGTGGTGCCGGTGCCCGCCCCCGCGGAGACCGTCCCGGAGATGGAGCCGGCCGCCACCGCTGTGGCACCCTGCGCGCGAACCAGAACCGCCGTGGCGGCCAGGGCCAGCAGCCCGACCGCGAGCACGACGCGCCACGCCGCCGTGAGACGACGTGGATCGGCGGATGCTGTCGCGGTGAGCAAGCGGCGGGTCCTCATGAAGCGGTGACTCCCAGTCATGTCCCGGCCGAGTGGGGGACAGCCCCTGACGTTAGGGAACGCGCTGCCCGGATTGGGTAAAGCGTTGTAAATCCTTGGCGAATTCCTATGAAGTAGGCTTCGCCGTCAGATGGAGACGTTCACGGGGGGCAGGGTCATCATCACCGCGGCGCTGACCGGCGCCCTGACCACGCGCAAGCAGTGTGAGCACATCCCCTACACGCCGGTGGAGATCGCCGAGGAGGCGGCCCGCTGCGCCGACGCCGGCGCCGCCGTCGTCCACATCCACGCCCGCGAGGACGACGGCCTGCCGAGCTTCTCGGTCGAGAAGTACCGGCAGATCATGGACGAGATCCGCAAGCGGAGCGACGTGATCATCAACTTCTCCACCGGCGCCGTTGGCATTCCGATGGAGGACCGCGTCGGCCACATCCACCGCCTCCGACCCGAGATCGGCGCGCTGAACATGGGTTCGATGAACTACGCGATCTACTCGAAGAGGAGCAAGACGTTCTACTTCGACTTCGTCTTCTCCAACCCGTTCAAGGACATCAGCTTCCTGCTGGAGAAGATGAACGACGCCGGCGTGAAGCCCGAGCTGGAGGTGTTCGACAACGGCCACATCGGCAACACCAGGCCGCTGCTCGACCAGGGCATCCTTAAGACCCCACTCGACTTCTCGCTGGTGATGGGCGTGCTGGGCGGCATCCCCTCCACCACCAAGGCGCTGCTGTTCCAGGCGGAGTCGCTGCCGTCGGGTTCGACCTGGAAGCTGGTGGGCATCAGCAAGGACCAGTGGCCGCTGCTGACCGCCACGCTGACGCTTGGCGGCAACGTCCGCGTTGGCCTGGAGGACAACTTCTACCTGCCCGACGGCGAGATGGCAAAGGGCTCCTCCTACCTGGTCGAGAAGGCCGCCGCGATGTGCGCCGACGTCGGGCGTCCGGTGGCCTCGATCGCTGAGGCGCGAGAGGCCCTCGGCCTCAGCCCTGCGCCGTGCCAGGTGCCGTCCGACTACGTACCCGCCGAGCAGGAGCCCGTGCGCCCCGACTTCGGCGCGCTGACAGCCAACTAGGAGGGAAAATGGCAGAGGTCAAGGCCGAGCTTGTCGGCAACCTGTGGAAGATCGTGACCGAGGTCGGCCAGCAGGTCGAGGAGGACGACACGATCATGATCCTGGAGTCCATGAAGATGGAGATCCCCATCCTCGCGCCGGTCGCAGGAACGATCAAGGAGATCACGGTGAAAGAGGGCGATGTCGTCCAGGAGGGACAGACCGTCGCCATCATCGAGTAGCCCGGCGCTGCTGGTCGAGCATCCCCGTGAGGGCGTGCTCGGGCTGACGATCAACGACCCCGAGCGCCGCAACCCGCTGTCCAGCGCCGTGTTCCGGGCCATCGAGGAGGCCGCCCGCGACCTCGGGGACGACATTCGGGTGGTGGTGCTCACCGGCGCCGGCGACGAGGTGTTCGCCTCCGGGGCCGACCTCGGCGAGCTGGGCCGGGGCGACGCGGGCGGGCTGGGCGGCAGCTTCGGCGCCGCGATGGAGGCGGCCCAGGCTGCCCTGGAGGCGGCGCCCGCCACGGTGATCGCCCGGCTCCAGGGCCATTGCCTCGGCGCCGGCTACCAGCTGGCGCTGGCGTGCGACATCCGGGTGGCGGTCGACACCGCCCGCATCGGCGTGCCGGCCAGCCGGTTCGGGCTGCTCCCCGGCCACGTCCACCACCGTCGCATGCTGCAGCAGCTCGGCCCCCAGACCACCCGCCTCCTGATGCTGACGGGGCGGTCATTTACCGGCGCGGAGGCCCTC
>JAXDLV010000024.1:0-25254 GCA_034666445.1 Chloroflexota bacterium
GGTTGACGTCGGCCTGGCGGTGCCGCAGGTCATGGGCGGCGGGATCGCGACAGCCGTCGATCACGGTGACGCTGCCTTCCGCCTGGCCGGCGACAAAGACCCGGTGGCTGACGGGGTCCACGGCGACCCCGTACGGCGCCCGGCCCACGGCGACTGTGGCGGATACCCGGGGCGGGCCGCTGATATCGACCACGCTCACGGTGCCGTCGGCGACGTTGACGACATAGGCACGGTGGCGGGAGGGGTCGATCGCCAGCTGCTGCGGCCGGCGGCCGACGTCAACGGGCGAGCCGGCCTCCGCCAGGGCGTCGCCCGTCCAGTCGTATGCATGGAGGCGCCCCTCGGCGTACTCGGGGGCATAGAGCCGCCCAGTACCGGGATCGACCGCCATGCCCTCGACGTTACGCAGCCCAACAGGCGTCCCCACCTGCCGGGCCGCATCCCCCGAGAAGTCGACGGCCACGATCCCGTCGGCCGTGCTGACATACGCCCGCTGGGCGTTGGTATCGAGGGCGATGCCGAACGCCCCGTTGACCGGCAGGCTCTTGCCCACCAGCTGGGGCGTCTCGCGGCGGGTGCTGTAGCGGAGCAGCTTGCGGGTGCTCGTGTCACCCAGCAGCAGCACGCCGCCGGCCGCGTCAACCGCCAGGGCAGATGGCGACCCCGGGTAGGTGTAGCTGGCAAGGTGCCGCGGCGGGGCCAGGAAGCCGGCGTCGGCCGGCAGCGGGCAGGGCGACGCCTGCGTCACCGGCGGGGGCCCCAGGAAGGGCGCGCTGCAGCCCGCCAGTCCCAACCCGGCGAGGGCCAGGAGGGCGGGCGCGGATCCCGCGGCGGTCAGCGCCTGGCCGTCACCCCACGCGGCTCAGCGCCGCGCCTGCGGAGCTGCCAGGCGGCCAGCCCCGCGGCCAGGAGGAGCATCGCCACCAGCGCCGGCAACAGGGGAACCCGGGGTTCGGACGGCGCGGCACCAGCCGCCGGTAGGGCCGGCGGCTCGGTGCAGGTGAACTCGTCCAGCACCGTGGCGGCGCTGGTACCTCGAGGCGTTGTCACCGTGACGTTCACCTTGCCCGCGGTGCCCGCCGGGGTGACGGCGGTGACGTGCGTGTCGGAGTCGACCGTGAAGCTCTGCGCCGCGGTGTCGCCAAAGCGCACCTGGGTCGCGCCCAGGAAGCCGCTGCCAGCAAGGACCACGGTGGACCCACCGCTGCAGGCGGCGGTCGCGGGCGAGACCGCGCCGACGAGCAGGCAGCTGCCGGCGACCGAGGTGAGGCCGGTCTCCTGCGACACCTTGCTCGGCGTTTGGACGTCCGGCCCGCTGGTGTTGTTGCCGACCTCGCCGCTGTTATCGCGGCCCCAGCCCCAGATGGTGCCATCGGTGCGCAGCGCCAGCGAGTGGTGGTCGCCGGCCGTCACCGACTCCACGCCGGCGAGGGTGCCGGTGCCACCGGCACCCACCACCTGGGTGGGAACGTGGCGCTCGGTGTTGGTGCCGTCGCCCACCTGGTAGTCGGCGTTGCGGCCCCAGCCCCATGCGCTGCCGTCTGATTTGGCGGCCAGGGCGTGGTGACCGCCCATGGCGACGGCGATGACGTCGGTCAGGAAGCCGGAGCCGCCGGCGCCGACGACCTGGACCGGGGTGTGCCGCTCGGTGGTGCTGTTGTCGCCCAGCTCACCGTTGGCGTTGTTGCCCCACGCCCAAACGGTCCCGTCGGACCTGAGCACCAGCGCCTGGTGCCGGTTGGGCGCGATCGCCACGACCCCGCCAAGCGTGCCGACGCCCCCTGGCCCGACCACCTGGACGGGGGTGTCAGAGTCGGTCTGCGGGTCGCCGTCGCCCAGCTGACCGTTGTCGTCCTGGCCCCACGTCCAGACGGTGCCGTCGGACTTGAGGGCCATCGAGTAGTAGTTGCCGGCCCCGATCGCCACGACGCCCGAGAGGACGCCGGTGCCGCCCGCCCCCAGCACCTGGACGGGGGTGGGCGAATCCGTCGGGCCGTTGCCATCGCCGAGCTGGCCGTTGCTGTTGTTGCCCCAGGCCCAGACCGTGCCGTCGCTCTTGAGCGCCAGGGAGTGGTAGCGCCCCTCGGCCACGGCCACGATGCCGCCCAGGGTCCCGGTCCCGCCCGGGCCCACAACCTGGACCGGGCTGTCGGAGTCGTTGGGGGCGTTGTTGTCGCCCAGCTCGCCCTCGGCGTTGCGGCCCCACGCCCGGACCGTGCCGTCGGTCAGCAGCGCGAGGGCCTGGTTACCGCCGGCCGCGACCGCGACGACGCCGCTCAGGTTGCCGGTGCCGCCGACACCGGTGACCAGCGCGGGCTCGTCGGTGTCGTTGGGAGAGTCGTTGTTGCCGACCTGGCCGTTGCTGTTATCGCCCCAGCCGTAGGCCGTGCCGTCGGACTTGACCGCAACGCTGTGCTGCTGCCCGGCGGCGATCGACGGCGCGCAGAACGGCAGTGCCGCGGACGCCGCGCCCGCGGCCAGTGGGGGTGCCAGCTGGAAGGCCGCGGAAACGGCAATCGAGGTGGACAGCAGCACTCGCAGTCCGATGGTCTTCATCAAGAGCCCTCCTGGGTCGGTGCCGACCACAGTAGCCCAAAACGTGGCCTCCAGACATCGAGATGGCGGCCTCAGACGGTCTCCAGGTACCGGTGAACCACGCCCACCGCGCCCGACCCCTCGCCAACGGCCACCGCCACGCGCTTGCCCGACCCGGCGCGGACGTCGCCGACCGCGAAGATCCCCGGCACGCTCGTCTCGTACAGGTAGGGGTCCCGCTCCAAGGGCCAGCCGCGGGGCGGGCGGCCGCCGCGGAGCAGGTCGGGGCCGGTGACGATATAGCCCTGCTCGTCCAGCTCGACCAGGTCGGCGACGGGCTGGGTCCGCGGCGCCGCTCCGATGAAGACGAACATCCCGGCGGCGTTGATGTCCTCGCGCGCGTCGGAGTCCAGGTCACGGATCGTCAGGCGCTCGAGGTGGCCGTTGCCGCTGACCGCGTCCACCTGCGAGCGGGTGCGGACATTGATGTTGTCGGCAGCCTCGATGCGCTGGACCAGGTAGTCCGACATGCTGGCCGCGAGCGACTCGCCGCGGACGAGGATGGTCACCCTGCTCGCGTGGAGAGAGAAGAACAGGGCACCCTGGCCGGCGGAATTGCCGGCGCCGACGACGACGACCTCCTCGTCGCGGTAAGCGGCCGCCTCGGTCATCGCCGCTCCGTAGTACACGCCGACGCCGGTGAGGTTCTCGACGCCGGGGGCGTCGAGCGTGCGTACCGCCACCCCGCCGGCCAGCAGCACCGCGAAGCTCGAGATCTCGCTGCCGTCGTTGAGGGTGACCACCCGGTACGGGTCCTCGCGGCGCACCGAGACCACCTCCTGGGGGCCGAGGATCTCGGCGCCGAAGCGCCGCGCCTGGGTGGCCGCCCTGCGGGCGAGGTCCTCTCCGCTGATCCCCGCCGGGAAGCCCAGGTAGTTCTCGATCCTGGAGCTGGTGCCGGCCTGGCCCCCGGGGGCGTTCTGCTCCACCAACACCACCTTCAGGCCCTCGGAGGCGGCGTAGACCGCGGCCGCCAGGCCGGCCGGTCCGCCCCCCACGATCACGACGTCGTAGAACGGCAGCCGTGCCTTTGTCTGCAGGCCCAGCTTCGTGGCGACCTCCTGGGTCGTTGGCGCGTGGAGTATCGCCCCGTCGGGGAAGAGGACCACCGGCAGGCGCGAGGGGTCGGTTGCGACGTCGCCAACGAGCCGCGCGATGGCCGCGTCCTGCTCGACGTCGATCCACTGGTACGGCACCTGGTTGCGCGAGAGGAACTCCTTGATCCCGTACGACGCCGCCGACCACCGGGTCCCGGCCACGCGAAGCCCGTCGAAGGGTGGCCTGACCGTGGCCGACCAGTCGTCCAGGAGGTCGTCCAGGACCGGGTAGAGGCGGTCCTCGGGCGGGTTCCAGGGCTTGAGCAGGTAGTGATCGAGGCCGACGTCGTTGATGCCACGGATCGCGGCCTCGGTGTCGGCGTAGGCCGTCAGCAGCACGCGCTTGGATTTCGGATAGAGCTTGATCACCTCCGCCAGCAGCTCGGTGCCCGACATCCCCGGCATCCGCTCGTCGACAAGGAACAGCCCCACCGCGGCGCCCCGGCGGAGCAGCTCTTCGGTGGCCCGCAGCGCCTCCGCACCGGAAGCTGCCTTCAGGATGCGGTACTCGCCCCGGTAGTGCTGGCGCAGGTCGCGCTCGATGGCGCCGAGGACCTCAGGGTCGTCGTCGACGGTGAAGATGACCGGCTTAGGCATTGTCGATCTCGGGAACGATCGACGGCGCCTCGGCGGCCGCGGGCGGTGGCGTCAGGGGCAGGCGGATGGTGAAGCGGGTTGCCCCCGGGCGCGACTCCAGCGTCAGCTCGCCGCCGTGCTTCTCGGTGATGATCGAGTAGGACGTCGACATCCCCAGCCCCGTCCCATGGCCCACAGCCTTGGTTGTGAAGAAGGGATCGAAGACGCGCGACTGGACGTCCTCGGGAATGCCCGGGCCGTCATCGTCGATCTCCACGACCGCGTGGTCGCCATCGACACGGGTGTGGATCACGATGTGGCCGCTGTCGCCGAGCGCGTCCGCCGCGTTGTCGAGGATGTTGGTCCATACCTGGTTGAGCTCACTGCCGTACGCCGGGACCCGGGGCATGTCCGCAGCGTACCGGCGGTCGACTTCAATGCCGCGCTTCAGCTTGTGGCGGAGGATGACGAGGGTGTTGTCGATGCCCTCGTGGAGGTCGACCTCCTGAACCGGGGCCTGGCCGAGGTAGGAGTAGCTCTTCAGCGCGCCGACCAGCTCCGAGATGCGACCCGCGCCCTCTGCGATCTCGTGGAGCAGCGTGTAAACAGGCAGCAGCCCGGCAACCCACGCGACGGCCACCCCGAGGGCGTCGCGGCCGACCGCGGCCTCGACAGCGTCGAGATCGGAGGGGGCCAGGGCGGCACCGACCAGCTGGGGGGCGATCTCCCACGCGTCCGGCAGGTCGCGCGACTCCAACCACTCCTCCAGCTCCGCCTCGAGGTCGGAACGCCGCATCGCATCAAGCGGCGCCGAGCGGCCGGCGCCGTCGCGGGCGCGCTCCGCAAGCCTGCGGAGATGGTCGCGGCCCGCAGGTGTGATCACCGTCGCCGCCAGCGTCAGCTGGGCGGCCTCCAACCGCGCGAAGGCCTCGCGCAGCTGCTCGGCGGAGCGCCGGGTGGCGGCGGCGGGGTTGTTGAGCTCGTGGGCGACGCCCGCGGCCAGCGTGCCGAGGGTGGCCATCTTCTCGCCCTGGCGCAGGGCCCGCTCTGCCTGCTTCTGCTCCGTGACGTCGCCGCCGAACACGAAGACCAGGCTGCCGTCGTGGTCGCGGCGGTGGGCGAAGACGTAGTCCCGGTCACCCACCCTCGCCTCGAGTGGGATCGGCCGGGTGCCCTCCATCACCCGCTGCAGGAACGCATCGTCGACGCCGGGCACGAGGTCGCGCCAGTAGCGGCCCACCAGCTCGCCCCCAAACACGCTGCGGGCGGCTGCGTTGGCCAGGATGATGCGCGTGTCCAGCTCGCATCGGACCACCGGCCCAGGGTTCATCTCCGGGAAGCGGGCGACCTCGGCCAGCATTCGCTCCGCGTCTTTCTGACGGGTGATGTCGGCCCCGTACACGAAGACCAGCTCGCCAGCCAGGTCGCGGCGGTGGGCAAAGGAGAAAGCACGGTCACTGAGGTCCGCCTCCAGGTAGTGGATGTCGTCAGCACTCAGCACCGTGTCCCAGAAGCCGTCGTCCATGTGGGGTCCGATGTCCTGCCAGCGGCGACCGAGCAGCTCGTCGCCAAAGACCTCGCGGGCCGCGGCGTTCGCCAGGATGATGCTGCCGTCCAGGCGGAGGCGCAGCACTGGGCCTGGGTTCATCTCGGGGAAGCGCGCCTGCTCGGCCACGGAGGCGGCTTGCTCGTCCAGCATCCGGCGCGCCTGGACCCGGCCGGTGGTGTCCAGGAAGGCGACGACGGCGCCCACCACCTCGCCACCGTGTCGCACCGGGAACGACCAGTACTCGACGGGGAAGCTGGTCCCGTCGGTGCGCCAGAACAGGTCGTTCTCAACGTGGCAGGCCTCGCCGCGGCCGGTGGCCTGGATGATCGGACAGTCGGCCTTCGGGTTGGGCCTGCCGTCCGCTTTGGTGTGGTGCCCGAGCTCGTGCAGGTTCGTGCCCTCAGCGACCGGGTCGCCCTCGATGCCGAACAGGCGGAGGCAGGCGGCGTTGACAAAGGTGGCGTTGCCATCGGTGTCGACGCCATACACGCCCTGGTCGGTCGACTCGACGAGCTGCCGCGCCGCCTCCGAATCCCAGTCCACCCCCGATCCCGGCGTAGCCGCTGGTGTCATTCCGGAGAGATTAAGTTACGCGCAACCATGGCCGGTAGAATCTCGGCCGGGCCCGTAGCTCAGCTGGGAGAGCGCTGCGTTCGCATCGCAGAGGCCGTCGGTTCGAGTCCGATCGGGTCCAGACCCCTCAGCTGCCGGCGGCAGTCAGTATGAGGTCGGTGCCGTAACCGGCGAGGAAGCCGAGCAGGAGGCCCCAGCCCAGCGCGACGGGCGAGTTCATGCGCTTGCCCACCGAGACCATCTCGGTGATCACGTAGATGAGCGCGCCGGCGGCCAGCGTCAGGAAGAGGACGAAGACGTAGGGGTTGATCACGCTGTATCCGATGACCGTGCCCACCAGTGTCGGGCCGCCGGCGATCAGGCCCGCCAGCAGCAGGAAGCCCCAGGACGGGCGGCTGTCGTCGGACGCCATCGGCGCCGCCACGCCGAAGCCCTCAGTGACGTTGTGGAGGGCGAAGCCGATGACCAGGACGGTCGCGAAGGAGATCGCGCCGGACGCCGCCGACGCCCCGATGGCGAGGCCCTCGGACAGGTTGTGGAGCCCCATCCCGATCGCGATCATCATTGCCAGCCAGCGCCCCGAGGCGACCTGTGGGATGGCGGTTGGTGGCGCCGCGATGGCGGCGCCCGGGCCGTCGGCCAGCTGCCGGCGGGCGGCGTAGCGCCGGGTCATCGCACGGTTGGCGTACACCAGCGACAGCAGCCCGACCGCCATGCCGCCGGCGAAGAGGGCCGCATAGGCGACGAACTCCCCACTGCCGCCGGTGCGGGCGGCCACAAGCGCCTGCTCGACCGGCTCACTGGCCTCCTTGATCACGTCCCAGACGAGGAAGACCAGGATGCCCGTGGCGAGCGCGTTGAGGAAGCCCTGGACAGACCGCGGCAGGCCTCGCAGGCGCGCAACGGGCAGGCCGAGGAGGATCGAAAAGCCCGCGATCGCCCCCAGCAGTATCGTTGTGCCCTGGCTCATGCTCCTCCGTTGGTCTACTGCTAAGTATCGACTATATCATCGGGTTAGGATCAGCTAAGTGATGAGTCCAACCCCCGCTGCCGAGCCCGCCCACAGCCAGACCATCGGCCGCTACCTCGAGGCGATCTACTACATCGACGCGGAGGGGGACGCGGTGCGGGCCTCACGGCTGGCGGAGTGGCTGTCGGTGTCGCAGCCCACCGCCAGCGCGACGCTGCAGCGGATGGTCCGCGACCGCCTGGTCAAGATCTCCCCGGCGAAGGTGATCACCTTCACCGCTCGCGGCCGGGCCGAGGCCGAGGGCATCGTCCGGCGGCACCGCATCGCGGAGCGCTGGCTGACAGACGTCCTGGGCCTCGACTGGGTGCAGGCCGACGAGGAGGCCGGCAAGCTCGAGCACGCGTTCTCCGACGAGGTCGCCGACCGGCTCCACGAGCTGATCGGGAGACCGGTGACGTGCCCCCACGGCAACCCCATCCCGGGCACCCGGCCGGCGCCGCAGCGGCAGCGCAAGCTGAGCTCGCTGGAGCCCGGCGAGCGTTCGCGGGTGCGGCGCGTCTCCGAGGTCGCCGAGCACGAGGCCCCGGAGCTGCTCGGCTTCCTGGCCCAGAGCGGCCTGGTCCTGGGGGCCGAGGTGGAGGCGGTGGCGCGCAGCGTCGGGGCCGGCACGCAGACGGTGCGCGCGGGTGGCCGCGAGGTGGCCATGTCGCTCGACGTGGCCGACAAGATCTGGGTCGGCCGCTGAGCGGCGCTGTGGCAAGATTGCGGCCATGCAGGAGACGCTCGCCCGGCTGACCGCCGCGGCGCTCGCCCGCCGCGAGCCCGCCCGCGAGGACGCCCTCGCCCTGCTGCGGAGCGGCGACGACGTCATCCAGGACGTGGTGGCGGCGGCGTACGAGGTGCGCCGCGAGTTCTTCGGAAAGCGCGTGAAGATGAACTTCCTGCTCAACATGAAGAGCGGCCTCTGCCCCGAGGACTGTCATTACTGCAGCCAGCGCCGAGACTCGACCGCCGACATCCTCAAGTACCCGATGGTCGACACCGTCGCCGCCGTTGAGGCCGCCGGCCGGGCGGTGGGCGCCGGCGCCAAGCGCCTCTGCATGGTGGCCAGCGGGCGCGGCCCCACCGACCACGAGCTGGACCAGGTCAGCGCCAACGTCCGCGCCGTCAAGGGCGCCTACCCCGACCTCGAGATCTGCGCCTGCCTCGGGCTGCTCGGCGAGGGCCAGGCCGATGTCCTCAAGGACGCAGGCGTCCACGCCTACAACCACAACCTCAACACCAGCGAGAAGCACTACGACGAGGTCTGCGGCACCCACACGTTCCAGGACCGCGTCGACACCGTGGGCCGGGCCGAGGCCGCCGGCCTGTCGGCGTGCTCCGGCGCCCTGTTCGGCATGGGCGAGTCTGACGAGGACATCGTCGACCTCGCGATCGACCTGCGCCGCCTGCAGCCGGACTCGGTGCCCGTCAACTTCCTGATCCCCATCGACGGCACCCCGCTGGCGGGCAAATTCGAGCTCACCCCCCAGAAGTGCCTGCGCATCCTGGCGCTCTTCCGGTTCTACTTCCCCGACGTCGAGGTGCGGATCGCCGGCGGCCGCGAGGTCCACCTGCGCAGCCTCCAGCCGCTGGGCTTGATGATCGCCAATTCGATCTTCGCCGGCGACTACCTGACCACCGAGGGGCAGCCGGCGGGCGCCGACCTGCGCATGATCGCCGACCTCGGCTTCACCGTCGAGGGGATGGACGAGCGCACCCTGCCCCGCGACCGCGCCGCCGCGCCGGCAGCGCCGCCGGTGGTGCCTGCGGGCCTGCCGACGGAGACACTCGACCTGGTGCGCATGCGCAAGCGCGGCGCCGGCACCGAGCTCCCCGCCAACGCCTGACCGGCGCCGGCCCGCTGGGGGCCGGTCCTACCTGGGCTCGACCGTCGCCACGTTCTGGTAGCCACCCTTGCCATCGAGCTGGTTGATCCACACCCGCTGGCTGACGTCGTGGGCAGGGGTGAAGGCGAATGGCCCCAGCGGGGTGTTGATGCTGACCTTCTCGAGCGCCCCCCTGACCCGCTCGCGGTCGGCGCCGAGGTCGGTGAAGGCCAGGTTGGCCTGGCGCAGCGCCTCGGCGACGAGCAGTACCGCGGTGTAGGCCTGGGCGGCCGCCTGGTCGGGGGCCTCTTGGTACTTCGCTCGGTAGGCGTCGACGAAGTCGCGGTTGGCGCTGTCCCCCGCACCGATCGCGTACCCACTCGGCACCTGCACGTCCGTGCCGGCCTCACCGGTGGCGGCCGCCACCGACGGTGTGTTGAAGGCATTGCCGCCGAGGATCGGGCCGTGGTAGCCCGCCTTGCGCAGCTCCACGACGATCGCGGCTGACAGCACCGCCGCGCTCACGGCGACGATGTTGGGCTTCTCCTCCAGCGCGCGGGCGACGAACCGGGCCGGGGCGCCCTCCAGCTTGGACATCGAGATGCCCGGCGCCTCGGGGCCCGCGTTGACGATGCCGTTGTCCTTGAACGCCTGCTCGAACCTGCTGGCCTCGTCGAACGAGGGCCGATCGTCGTTGGCGTAGAGGATCACCGCGCGCGTCGGGTGCAGCCGCTCGGCGGCGCTGTGCACCAGGGCCGGGATGGCGATGGCCTCTCCGAGGCTGTCGCGGAACGCATAGGTGCACGGCGACGCGCACGTGCCCACAACCCCGCTGCCGGGGCTGGACACCAGGACTGTCGGGACGTGGTTGGCCTCGGCGACGGGAAGAGCGCCGAGCGCGGTGTTGCTCAGGGTGGGACCCACCAGGGCGTAGACCTTCTTCTCCTCCACCATGGTCTTGAACAGGGCCGTTCCACGATCGCGGTCGGAGGTGTCGTCCTCGACCGAGACCTCGACCCGGGCGCCGTTGACCCGCGCCCGGTTGACCACCTCGCTCGCCAGCGCGATGCCCTTCAGCTGCTGCTTGCCGAGGCTGTCGCCGATGCCCGTCTGGGAGATGACGGCGCCGATCGGGAGCACCCGGTCGCCGTAGTTGGGCGGCGCCGCCACCGAGCTCGAGCCACAGCCGGCGATGCTTCCGGCCGCCAGCCCGGCGACCAGCACGGCGATGCCCCGGCGCCGTCCAGCGGGTGCCATTCTCATGCCTCCGCGGGGCTCAGCGGCGGCTCACCAGGATGAGGGCGACGGGCCCCATCAGCACGATGAACAGGGTCGGGAAGATGCAGCCGATCATTGGGAACAGCATCTTCAGCGACGCCTGCGCCGCCTTCTCCTCGGCCGCCTGCCGCCGCCGCCGCCTGATCTCCGCCGCCTGGATCCGCACCGTCTCGCCGATCGCGACGCCGAGCTTCTGCGACTGCAGGACGGCGTTGGTGAAAGCGGTCATGTCCTCCACCGCGACGCGCTCCGCCATCGCCTCCATCGCCTCGGCTCGGGGCCGTCCGTAGCGGATGTCGGCCAGCATCACGGCCAGCTCCTGGTGCAGGGGGCCGCTGACCTTGTCGGAGATGCGCTGCAGCGCGGCGTCGAAGCTGAGGCCCGCGTCGAGGCAGATCGTCAGCAGGTCGATGGTGTCCGGGATGACGTCCTCGATGTCGCGGCGGCGGCGGTCGGCGATCGCCACCAGCCAGCGGTCGGGGAGGATCCAGCCCAGCAGGACCGGCGCCGCGACCGCGAGGCTGAAGGGGAAATCGACCTTCAGCAGCCCGAAGACGAGCAGGGCGCCGACGACCCCACCGGCCGCCGCGGCGATCACCTTGGCGCCCAGGATCGTGCTCACCGAAACGCCCGCGGGGTGGCCGGCGGCGGCGATCTGCAGGCGGATCCGCTCCTGTCGGCTGGTGGGGGTGCGGGAGACGATGGCGGAGACCAGGCGTTCCCAGATCGGGTCCAGGAAGCGCTCCTTGAAGGGCTTGGAGAGCTCGATCTCCTCGAGGCTCATGGCGTGGTCCTCGATGCCGGCGAGCTTGGCCGCGTACTTGTCCTCGACCGCGCCGCCACGGCGAACCACGCCGGTGGCGATGGCGGCGCCGGCGGCGGCCACCAGCGCGAAGACCACGATCACCAGGTTCACAGGTGGATGTCCGTGATCTTGCGGATGATGAAGTAGCCGATGCTGATCGACATAAGCCCCACCGCCAGCATTCCCCAGCCCAGCGGGTTGGTGAACAGGGGCCGTTCGAAGTCGGGCGAGATC
Organism: Chloroflexota bacterium; assembly: GCA_034666445.1. GTDB lineage: Bacteria > Chloroflexota > Dormibacteria > DASZGP01 > DASZGP01 > JAXDLV01. The sequence goes on from JAXDLV010000024.1 coordinate 11,546, forward strand.
AGCATCAGGATGCCGCCGACGGCGAACGGTAGCGCGGTGATGATGTAGCCGCTGGCGCGGGCCTGGGCCGTGAGCACCCGCACCTCGCCGTGCACCCGCACCCGCTCGCGGATGGTCTCGGCAATCTTGTCGAGCACCTCGGACAGGTTGCCGCCAACGGTGCGGTGAATGAGGATCGCGGTGACCACCAGGTCGAAGTCCTTGCTGTCGAGGCGCTCATTGGCGTGCTCCAGGGCGGCCTCGAGGTCGATGCCCAGCGACGTCTCGCGGACGATCCGGAGGAACTCCTCGGACAGCGGCTTGCGGCCGTTCTCGGCGACGCTGGCCATCGCCTGCTGGATCGAGTAGCCGGCCTTCACGCCGTTGGACATCAGCATGATGGTGTCGCCGAGGCCCTGCTCGTAGGCGTTGCGACGCCGCTTGACCCGCTGGCGGAGGTAGATATTGGGGAGGAAGTAGCCGGCCGCCAGGCCCACCACGATGACCAGCGGGTTGCCGAAGCGCAGGAACAGCAGGAGGCCCAGGCCGGAGGCAACCCCCAGCTGGATCAGGACCCACTCGGCCGACCGCAGCTGGAGCCCCGCGCGGCCGAGGTCGGCCTGCAGCTGGTTCTGGCGCTGGCCGCGGAGCAGGGGCGCCGCAAGGTTGGTTATGGGCCCCGCGAACTGCTCCCGCAGCGACCGCTGCTGGTCGTCCTCCCCCAGCGGGATGACGTGGATGTCCTCGTCAACCTCCTCGCGGGGCGGCGCCCACAGCGCCCAGAGGACCACCGCCACCCCCACCGCCGCGAGCGCGGCCAGGACCAGGGTGGCGGTCACCTATATCCGAACGTCGACTTGAAGGTGTTGAGGTCGACCCCGGGGGTGGTCGGGTCGGGGGCCGACTGGTCCAGCGGTGACTTGAGGACATACGTGAAGTCCGTGTTCTTGACGATGAACTGCAGCATCTCCGCGTCCTGGAGGCTGACCTCGACCACCAGGTTGCCGCCCGTGGTGGCCGCCTGCTGGTTGCCGCCGGAGGAGCCCGACGCCACCACCGGCGCGCCCACAGCCAGCACCCTCAGGCCCTTGAGCGTCGCCTTGGTCTGGTTGGGGTTGGTTCCGGTGCCCTGCGCCTGGGTGACCTTCGGCGTGGCGATCACGTCGATCTGGTCGCCCGGCTGAACGTAGGGGGAGATGTCGCCGGCGGGGATGTTGAGCGCGACCTTGCCCGCCGGGAGCGCGAAGTAGAGTCGTGCGGCGGTGCCGATCGCCGGCTCGGCCAGGAGCGCGTCGAGAACGGGCTTGTCCTTGGCGATGGCCTGGCGGGCGATCTTGCCCACCGCCTGGGCCTTGTCCGTCAGCGCCCCCGTGGGCTTGGTGTCCACCTGGATGATCGTGAGGTCGTCAGCGGTGAGCACCTGCTGGGTCTTGATCTCGCGGGCGGCGCCCACGATGCTGGTCTTGGAGCTGGGGCCGCCGACCAGCTGACTGTAGAGGAAGACGCCCGCGAAGGCGAAGACGACCAGCAGCACGCCGATCACGACCTGCAGGGTCCGGCCACGACGGCGGGGCGGGGATGCTGTGCTCAAGTTCGCGAACCTCTCAACAAATGTGTCAGCCTGCCGACCGGCTCAGCCTAACTCAGCGGCGGCCGGATTCAACCACCTTTGAGTTCACTGGACCAGGAAAACCCCCTGGGGCAGGAAAGCGCCCATCGAGCCGTAGTAGACCAGCGGTGTCAGGACACCGGTGTTCACGCTGACGTTGACGTCGTGGAGGATCAGCTGCCCCGGCGTGAGCGTGAACCGGGAGCCGAGGTCCTCCTGCAGCGTTCCCCGGGGCAGGTAGACGGTGCCGGACAGGTTCATGGTTGCCAGCGTGCCCGACGTGCGGACGGCGCCGATCGATGTTCCGTACACGGGGTAGGCGCCGTCGTTGGTCGAGGCGTTCACGCAGGTCTGCGACTCGGGGTTGGGGGTGAAGCCCGACGCGCAATAGGGCTGGATGATGACCGTCCGCGCCGAGGACGTCGGAGAGCAGTGGTGGTCGTTGGCGCCGGTCTCGGTGCCCATGCACAGCCCCGCCTTGCCGGTGAGCACGAAGGTGACGCCGAAGTTCTGGTTGGGGGCGGCGGGCGGGTTGCCGGTCGCCTGGTCCTTGCTGTGCGGGACGTTGTGGAAGCCGGCGAGGCAGGAGCTGTTATCGAACAGGGGGTAGTGCTTCGCCGACGCCGCGGGGAGGGTGGTGATGTTGAACGAGAACGCGCCCGGCAGCAGGCGGTGGGCCACGCTCTGCACGTACTGCTCCCTGCCGGCGGCGCCGATGTACACGTTGTAGCCACCGGTCTCGCCGACCGACCCAACCGTCACGGTCACCGTGATCGCTCCCAGCGCGTTGCTGGTGGTGGTCACCTCGGCCGGCGCCGCGGTCTCCCCCATCCCCGTCAACGCGCTGAGCCGGATCGAGTAACTCTGCAGCGCGCCCAGGGCTCCCGCGGTTAGCCCCCCCGCCGGCGCCGCGCTCCACACCGATGGGTTCGTCGCCGCCACCGTCAGGGCACCCGAGCACTGCGGGTCGACCGGTGTGGTCGGGTCGGTGATCACGCCGTCAGGGCAGGGGCTGGTGAAGCTGTTGGTGGTGGGGACGTTGGGCGCGGCCCAGCACTTGTCGACCACGCCGCTGATGTTGGCGTTCATCGTGTTGCCCTCGAAGTACACGCCGCCGCAGCTGGTGGTCGAGGTGTCGGTGTAGCAGCCGCCGCTGCTGATGTCGACGTAGTAGATGCCGGGGTTGAGGTTGTTGCTCACGTGCAGGGGGCTGGTGTAGTAGCCGGGGTCATAGCAGTTGCTCGCGGCGATGCCCCCCGACGTCAAGGTGCCGTTGACGCAGGCGTGGGTGGCGCCGCAGCTGGCCCCGCAGGTGTTGGGGGCGGCCGGCGGGGGCTGCAGTGGCGGCGACGGCATCGAGGTGGGCACCTGCTTGACGCGGCCGGTTGCGGCTACGACCCCGCCCACCTGCGCCTGGCAGTTGACGAGGTTCTGGCCCTCGAGGTTGTTGGTCGGCAGGTACGCCTCAGGGCCCAGGATGATGTTGCCCGCGGCGTTCGCCGTGGTGGCGGCGCAGAAGCCCCCCGCCAGCGCGGGCGTGACGGTGCACTGGTCGAGGTAGATGTCGCCGTCCACGACGATCGGCACGGTGATCGACGACGTGCTGATGCAGCCGTCGGTGTACAGCGCGGTCTGGGAGTGGAGCCCCGTCGCGAACGACCGCGCCTCCGCGTAGGCACCCACGTTGGTCGTGCGCGCGCCCAGCACCGACGCCACGCTGTTGGAGACGGAGTCGACGATGTTTACCGATAACGACTGCACGTTGTACGTGGGGGCGGTGTAGTCACCGGGGCTGTGGATGGTCACGGTGTAGTTGCCGTACGGGCTCGGGAGGACGCAGCTGTCGATGTTGCCGCTGAACGCCTGGGCGCCGCCCGCGCAGGGGGCGCTGCCCGCCAGCGACATCGAGGCGCTGGTGCCGCCGAGGCTGTCGCGCAGGTAGACCAGGGCGCCGCGCCGGGCGCTGGTGGTGCCCGAGCCGTCGGGGGTGAGCTGCTCCGCCCCGGCCACCGCGGCGTGGTCGGCGAAGGCCTGCAGGTTGCGGTGCTGGTCGACCAGGAAGCCGTAGTCCACCGCCAGCGCCACCACGCCGACGATCACCAGCGCCGACAGGGCGAAGATCGGCATGACCTGGCCGCGCTGGTTGTCCCTCGCCCGGGGCGTCACTGACAGAACCCCCGCTGGGTGGCGGTGAGGGCCACGGTGTTGGTCAGCCACGGGACGACCAGCCGCTCGTTCCAGGCGAGCGTCACCAGGAACTCGCGGCCCGCCACGCCCCCGCCAAAGGGACAGACGGTGGACGCCGCCGCGGTGCCGTTCCCGCCACCGACCCCGGCGCAGCTGGAGGCAACGGTGAGGCCGTTGAACAGCGTGGTGGAGGTGCCGTCGGCGTTGTTGACCGTCAGGTCGGACACGCCCGCGGTGCTGGGCGCGGGGACGGTGATCGCCATCTGCGACGGGCTCGCCACCGTGGCCGCCACCGTGGTCGCCGTCGCGCCGCTGCCCACCGTCACCGTCGCCCCGGCGGCAAACCCGTGCCCGTTCAGCGTCAGGGTGGCGGGTGAGCCGATGGGGATGCAGACCGGGGTGATCCCGTCGAGGCCGAGGTTGACCGACGTCGGGACGGTGCCCGGGGCGCTGCCGGTGGTCACCGTCACCTGCACGACCGCCTCCCCGCCAGCCGGCGTGGCGCCGCACTGGTCGATGCCCGAGATCGTCACCCGGTAGGTGCCCAGGGGGGTGTTGGCGCTGGGGGCGATTCTCAGCGTCGACGACGTCCCCACCGTCGGCGGGTTGAACAGCGGCGTGCCATTGGCCTGGTACCCGGGCAGGCCCTCGGAGCTGAGCGTGACCGTGGGGGTCGAACCCGCGCCCGACGGCGACCCGCTGCCGCCAACGCCCGCAAGGGTGGTCGTGAGGGCGGCGGTCGAGCCGCGCGCGACGGAGATGGTGGCCGATGAGAGCGAGAGGTCCCACGACTGGCAGCCATTGGCGGCCTCGGCGTCGAGGACCGGCGCCAGCCCGGCGGGCAGGCGCCAGCCGGGCACGGCGGCGGTGGCGCTGGCGGCGGCCACGGTGATCGAGAGGCTGCCCTCGCGGCAGCAGCGGGCTCACCCGCTACTGCTGCCGATCGCCACGCCGCTGCCGCAGAGCTGGTCCTGGATGTGGCCGCTGATGGTGCCGCTGGTGGCGGCCGTCCGGTTGGCCACCGCCCACTGGGCGCCCTCGTACGCGTAGTGCTCCAGGTTGACCTGGTCGGAGATCACGATTCCACCCTGCAGGGTGAGCGCCAGGAAGCCGAGCAGGACGGGTGCCAGCAGGGCGAACTCGGTCAGTGCCTGGCCACGCCGGTTCTCGCGCCGCGACATCATTGCTGCGCCACCACCCGCGCCGACGAGTTCACCTGCACCGTCGGCCCACCCTGGCCCAGCAGCGGGTCGAGGTAGAAGGTGTAGGTGTAATACACGTCGATCTCCACCTGCTGGCCGACGGCGGTCGGCGCCTCAAACCCGGACGAGCAGTGGCCGTTGCTGGGGATGCTCGCCGAGCACACCGCGATCGTCAGGGGGCTGCTGGCGGTGCGGGGCAGGATGTTGGTGTCCACCTGCCGCTGCACGACCGTCGAGCACGGCGCCGCGCCCTGGCCGCGATAGTCGTAGGTCGGCTGGGTCCCGCAGATCGCTGCCGCCCGGGCGACCTCGCGGGTGACGTTGTCAATGGTCACCTGGGCGTTGATGTAGAGGGCGCCCTGGATGACCATGAACACGAACAGCAGGAAGACGGGCGCGATCAGGGCGAACTCGACGAGGCTCTGGCCGCCCTCGGTCTCCGCCCGCCGCGGAGGGGTCTTGCCGCGCGGCCTGCAGGCTGAACTCAAATTGGCCTCAGCGTAAAGGCAAAGTTCCGCCCCGACAACGCTCAGGCGGCCACAGCCGTCACAGGAACTCGCCAGTTACACACCAACGTGGTGGCGCGAAGCGTGGTTCACAATTGCGGCCAGCGATGCTATCAACTGTCAGATGACAAAGGGCAAGAGCAGGCCGCCGAAGCGGACGCCCGAGCCCGGGACCCCCCAGCCGAGCACCGTCCCCAACCCCATCAACGTCGACCTGGACATGGCCGACTGGTACAACCCGCCCACCCTCGAGGAGGAGGCGCAGGAGCCCGAGGCGGCGATCGAGGCACCGCCGGAGCCGCTCCTGCCGCGCAAGTCGGAGGGCCCGGGGAGGGTGATCGCGGTGCTCTCCGGCAAGCCCGGGACGGGCAAGTCCACCATCGCGGCGAACCTGGCGGCCGCCATCGCCCGAGGGCAGGGCCTCACTACTGCGATCGTCGACCTGTCGCTCCAGTTCGGCGACCAGGCGCTGATGTTCGACGCCGGGTCGAGCCCGTCGCTGGTGGACGTGCTCGTCAACATCGACGCCCTCACGCCGGACTTCCTGCTCGACTGCATGCACCAGGGGCCCGACCTGCGGATCCTGTCGGCACCCCCCTCCCCCGAGCTGGCCGACCTCGTCGACGCCCGTCACCTGCAGGTGATCATGGAGCACCTGCGCGCCATGTTCGACTGCGTCGTGCTCGACTGCAGCAGCCACCTGACCGACATAACGATCGAGGCCATGGACACCGCCGACTCGCTGGTGGTCATCACCACCCCGTACCTGCCCGCGGTCAAGGACACCAAGCTGCTGCTCAAGACGCTCAGCGACCTCGGCGTGCCCGCGCGCAAGCTCACCGCCGTGCTCAACCGCATGGAGCCGGCGCTGAAGATGAGCCTCGACGTGCTCGAGGCCAACCTCAAGTTCCCGATCTCCGTCGAGCTGCCCCACACCCCGGGGGCGCTGATCGAATCCGTCACCGAGGGCGTGCCCTATGTCCTGGAGAAGCCCGGGTCGGAGTGGGGCCAGAAGATCACGCTGCTGGCGGGCCACCTCTTGCGGCCGTCGGGTGGCGCCGAGCGGCGCCAGCGCCGGGGGTTCCTGGGCCTAAGGGGCTGACGCCCCGCGTCGGCGGCGCCGCGGCCGGGTAACGGCAAGGGCGACGGAGGCCGCGAGCAGGACCAGCAGCGAGCCCGCGCCAAGCGAGAACGCGGTGGCGGTATTGGGCAGCCCCGGCTGGACCACCGGTACCGTGGCGGCGGCCTCGGGCGCCAGCGAGGGCACCTGCACGCTCCACATCCCCCGCCCGAACGACGACGCGAAGAGCTCGCGGTCGGCGGCGTGCCAGCGCAGGTCGCTGACGGGGGTCTGGGGCAGCCCGCTGCCCAGCCGCAGCCACGTGGCGCCCACGTCGTTGCTGGCAAACACGCCGACGTCGCCCGCCACCACCAGCGCGCCGTCGATCACCAGCAGCTTGTTCACCGGCGCCTGCGGCAGGTCGCCGCTGATGTTGGTCCAGGACTCACCCCAGTCGGTGGAGCGCAGGACGTAGGCGGTGGCGTTGCCACTGCGGTAGCCGGAGAAGGTCGCGTAAACCCGGCCGTCGTAGGCCGGGTCGATCACCACCCGAGTTACCCAGGCGTCGGGGATGTCGGGGTCCATGCTCCGCGTCCAGTTGGCGCCGCCGTCGTTGGTGTGCCAGATCCGCCCGTCGTCGGTGCCGGCGATGATGTAGCCGCTGGCCATCGGCATCGCCGCCAGCGTGCTGACCGTCCCGTAGTTGGGATATATCGGGTCGGGGGGCGGCCCACCGGTCAGGTCGGGGCTGATCGCGGTGAAGCTGGCGCCACCGTCGGTGGAGCGGTTGACGATATTGCCTGCGTAGTAGAAGACCGACGGGTCGGCGGGATCGAACTCCATCGGCGTGAACCAGTTGCGCCGGTCCGAGGTCGTGCTGCCGAGGCTGCTGCTGCTGCCTCCGCCGTCGGTCGAGCGCGAGCAGGAGCCGTACTGAGAGCAGCCGAACACATTGTTCTGGTCCTGGGGGTTGATCAGCATCTTCTGGCCGTCGCCGCCGGTGATGTCGTTCCAGCCGGTGCCGCCGTAGCTGCGCAGGCCGCCGTTGTCCTGGGCGCCGCCGACGACGCGGGTCGGGTCCTGCTCACTCACATCGACGGAGTTGAACTGGGAGAACGGCGCGATCGCCGAGTGGCTCCAGGAGAGGCCGCCGTTGGCGGAGTGGTACCGGCCGCCGTCGGTGGCGAGGTACACGGAGAGCGGGCTGCTCGGGTCGTAGGCGACCCCGTGCTGGTCGGCGTGCACGAGGCCGCCGTCAGGCGTCGCCCCGGCGGGGACGAAGGTCAGGCCACCGTCGAGCGTCTGGAGCAGCCCCACGCCGCCGACCCAGGCGTGGGTGGGCACCAGCGGGTCGACGTTGACCTGCCCGAACCACCAAGCATAGGAGGACAGTCCGGTAATGGGATTCGCTAAAACAACTTGTCCCAATGTGGACTTCGTAAACGTCGAGCCGCCATTCACGGACGTGTAGAAGCCCTCGGCGGGGCCATCGGTCGTGCTGATGAGGACGTAGACAACGCTGGGCAGGCTGGGCGCCAGCGCGACGTCCATGCGGCCGATGGTCGCCGGGGCACCGGTGCTGACCGTCAGCCGTGACCAGCTGGCGCCACCGTCCGTGGTCTTGTACAGCCCCGACCCGGGGCCGCCATACACGCGCAGGTCCCTGTAGCGGACGTGGTCCCACATCGTCACGTAGATCACCTGGGTGTTGGTGGGGTCGATGGCGATGTCGGTGGCGCCGCTGGTGTCGTTGTCGCCCGCCAGCAGCCGTGTCCAGCTGTCGCCGCCGTCGTTGCTTACGTACAGCCCGCGCGTGCCGCCGGGGATGTAGAGGTTGCCGGTGACGGCGGCGTAGATCCTGTCCGGGTTGGTGGGGTCGACCATGATCCGAGATATCGAGCTGGAGTCGGGCAGCCCAACGAGGTCCCAGGTGGCGCCCGCGTCGCTCGACCGGTAGACGCCAGTGCCGCCGTAGGTGATGCTGCCGCCGCCCGGGTTGGCCTCGCCGGTGCCGGCGAAGAGGACGCCGTCAGAGTTGATGTCGAGCGCGCCGATGGCCTGGGTCAGCGTCGTGGGCCAGGCCTGGGTGAAGCTGGCGCCGGCGTCGGTGGACCTCCAGACGCCACCCGTGGCGGTGGCGATGAAGACCTGGTTGGAGGTCGTCGGGTCCACGGCGATGGCGGTGACCCGTCCGCCGATCTCGACGGGGCCGATGAAGTTCCAGCCGGCGCTGGCGACGGCGGGCGACACGGCGGCCGCGCGCTGCGACGAGAGGTCGGCGGCGTGGAGCGCGGCCCGGTAGGCGGCGCTGGGATCGACCCCCGGCGCGGCGGTGCGCTGGCGGGTGAGGCTGTCGCCAGGTTCGTGCTCGCGCTCGGCGCCCGCGCCGGGCACGAACAGCGCCGCACCGGCCGCCGCCGAGGGCGCAGCGCCGGATGCGCCGCCAACCACGACCAGCGCGACCAGCGCGACGATCAGTACACGCGCGGAACGCAATGCTCTCTCCCCCGAGCCGCCGAACACCACTGCCCGACAGTATATGGACCCGCGGGCCCCGCCCTCGCCCGGTCCAGCCATTGACCGATCGGCGATCCTAATGCTATCAACGTGCTCATCCAGCAGGCGTCGTTTGGCTCGCACCGCCCCCGCCGCGCGCTCTAAGAGCCGCGCCGGCAGCGCCCCCGAGGTGGAACTCACCCGGGAGCAGCTTCTGCGCATCTACCGGCTGATGCGCACGGGCCGCGCGTTCGACGAGCGCATGTGGCTGCTCAACCGATCAGGCCAGGTGGCGTTCGTGATGCCCCACCAGGGCCACGAGGGGGCCCAGGCCGGTGCGGGGCTGGCCGTCGAGCAGGGCCGCGACTGGGTGGTGCCGTACTACCGCGACATCACGCTCTCGCTGGTCATGGGGATGACGCTGGAAGAGCTGATGATGGGCTTCTTCTCCAAGGCCGCCGACCCCTCGACCGGCGGGCGGTTGATGCTCGGCCACTACGGCAAGGCGTCGCTGCAGTACGTCACCGGCTCCAGCTGCGTCGCCAGCCAGGTGCTCCACGCCGCGGGCATCGGCCTGGCGCTGCGCATCCGTGCCTGGGACGCGGCCACCGCCGACGGCACGCCCGACCCCGCCCTGCCCGTCGGCGCGGCGGTGCTCACGTGCTTCGGCGAGGGCGCCACCGCGGAGGGCGACTTCCACGAGGCGATGTCGTTTGCCGGCATCCACCGCCTGCCAGTGGTGTTCCTGTGCCAGAACAACGGCTACTCCATCACGGTGCCCACCGACGAGGAGCTGCCGGTCGGCGTGGCGGAGCGCGCCAGCGGCTACGGCATGCCGGGCGTGCGCGTCGACGGCAACGACGCCATCGCCGTGTACGAGGCGGTCAGCGCCGCGATGGCGCGGGCGCGGGCGGGCCAGGGGCCATCGCTGATCGAGACCACCGTCTACCGCCTCACCCCACATTCCTCCGACGACGACGATCGTCGCTATCGCACCCCGGAGGAGGTGGAGGCCCACCGTGGCGGCGAGCCGCTGGCGGTGATGCGCAGCCGGCTGACCGAGATGGGCATCCTGACGCAGGCCGAGGACGACGCCATGGGGGCCGAGATCGCGGTCGAGGTCGACGCCGCCCAGGCCGCGGCGGAGGCGGCGCCGGACCCCGACCCGGCGACCCTGCTCGACCATGTGTGGATGCAGGAGCCGATGGACCTGGGCGACGAGGCCGAGGACTCCGAGGGGCTCCCCCAGGGGGAGGGGCGCGAGCTGAACATCCTCGAGGCCATCCGCGAGGCGATGGGCGACGAGATGGAGCGCGACAACCGGGTCTTCGTGATGGGCGAGGACGTCGGGGTCGGCGGCGTCTTCCGCGCCACCGAGGGCCTGCGCGAGCGCTTTGGCGCGCACCGCTGCTTCAACACCCCCATCGCCGAGTCGCAGATCGCGGGCAGCGCCATCGGCGCGGCGTTCGCCGGGCTGCGGCCGATCGCGGAGATGCAGTTCGCCGACTACAGCCTGCCTGCCTTCAACCAGATCATCAACGAGGCCGCCCGGACGCGCTACCGCACACTGGGGGACTTCCCCTGCCCCATGGTCATCCGCGCGCCCTTCGGCGGCGGCGTCCACGGGGCCCTGTACCACTCGCAGTCACCGGAGGCGATGTACTGCCACTCGCCCGGGCTCAAGGTGATCGCGCCAAGCAACCCCTACGACGCCAAGGGCCTCCTCATCGCCGCCATCCGCGACCCCGACCCCGTGCTGTTCCTGGAGCACAAGCGGGCCTACCGCCTGATCAAGGGCCACGTCCCGGCGGGGCCCTACACGCTGCCGATCGGCCGGGCCCGGCTGTCGCGGCCAGGCCGCGACCTCTCGGTCATCACCTATGGGCTGATGGTGCACCAGGCGCTCAAGGCAGCCGCCCACCTGGCCCAGGAGGGCATCGAGGTCGAGGTGCTCGACCTGCGCACCCTCAAGCCCCTGGACGAGGAGGCGGTGCTGGCGACGGTTCGCAAGACCGGCAAGGTCCTGCTGCTGACCGAGGCCAACCCCTTCTGCGCGATCACCAGCGAGCTGGGAATGCTGATCGCCGAGCAGGCGTTCGACCACCTCGACGCGCCGCCGGCGCGCATGACCGGCCCCGACAGCCCGGCGAGGCCGTTTGCCACCGGGCTCGAGGAGGCATTCCTGCCCAACCCCGACGGCATCGCCGCTCGCCTCCGCGAGCTGGCCGCCTACTAGTGGCGACCGCCGGGGAGGCAGCCCCGCCGACGACGGGCGTCGGCGGCCTGTGGTCGGCCGGCCTCATGGTCTCCATCCGCGGGCTGCTCAGCTTCTTCAACCTCGTCAGCCTCGTGAGCCTGGTCAGCGGCGGCAACGTCGTGTCGGTGCTGAGCGCCGTCAGCGGCGGCAACATCATCTCGCTGGGCAGCGGGCTCAGCGCGGGCAACGCGGTCAGCATCGGGGCCGGGGTGGCCACCGGCTGTGCCATCAGCATCGGCGCCGGAACCGCCATCGGCTGTGGCGTCAGCATCGCCGGCCGCCACGGCGTGGGGAATGGGTATGAGGCTTTGAGCCTGGGAGACTGAGCCCGGGGCAGGGCATGCCTCGTCAGGAGGCGGCCAGCTGGTCCCCCACCTGGAACAGGCCCTTGAGGTCGTGCACCGGCTTGTGCATGCGGGGCACCCAGCCGAGCAGCGGCACGCCCAGCTCATCGATGCGGGCCATCAGGTCGCGGTCCCGCTGGGCCAGCACGCGGTAGGCGAGGAAGTTCTCGCCGAGGGCGCGCTCCATCTCGTCAGCGCCCTGGGCCAGCTCGCGGGCCAGTCCCGCCGCCTTCTCGTCGAGGAGATAGACGGGCAGCCGCTTGTTGACCACCGCCCCGGCCAGGTGCATCCCCGCCTCGCGCAGCTTCTCGACGAAGAAACGCGCCTCCTCGAAGGGCACGTCCTCGAGGGTGGTGACCACGATGAACCGGGTGCTGGGCGCTCCCAGCAGCTTGAGGACGCCGTCGGCGCGCTGCTTGAAGCCCTCATAGAGCCCCTCGATGCTGATCAGGAACTCCGACAGCTCGCTCATCGTCGTGCCGCCCAGCAACCGGTCGGCGATCTTCATGATCGGGCGGGCGGTGACGCTGAACATCCGGAGCCCGAGCTTGCCGGCGAAGGCGCCCGGCCGGGCCAGCATGCCCAGCAACCCACCCCCGACCAGTTCGGTCATGCGGTTGGGCGCCTCGAGGAAGTCGAGGGCGTTGCGGCTCGGCGGGGTGTCGACCACGATCAGGTCGTAGGCGCCGGACTGGTGGAGGTCGAAAAGCCGCTCCATCGCGATGTACTCGTGGGAGCCGACAAACGCCCCCGAGATCTCCTTGTAGAAGGCGTTGCTGAGGATCTCCTGGGCGGCGCGGCGGTCGCCCATCTGGCGGATGATCAGCTCGTCCCACGCGGACTTGGTCTCCAGCATGCCCGCCTCCAGCGTGCCCTGCGCCCCCGGCAGGTTGACGGCGCGGAGCCGGTTACCGAGCTTGGCCAGGCCCATCGAGTTCGCCAGCCGCCGCGCGGGGTCGATGGTCAGGACAGCCACCCGCAGGTCGGTGTTCATGGCCGCGCGCGCGGCGAGCGCGGCTGCGGTCGTGGTCTTGCCCACGCCGTCGCTGCCGGTGAGCACGACGATGCCAGGCTGGAGGACGTCGTCGACGCTCATACCGGCGCCGCCACCAGCCTGGCCATGGCGCGGGTGAAGGCAAAGCCGTGGTTGCGCTGGAAGATGAAGGGCACGTAGAGGGTGGGCAGCTTGAGGGTGCGGTCCAGCAGCCGCGAGAGGTGCACCGTCCGGTTGCGCGACTCCAGGAAGATCTCGCCCGCGTCAAGCAGCGGCTCGCCCTCCGGGTGGCGCTCCAGGAACCCGGCCCGGCCGGCGCCGCCCACGAGCGCCTTGAAGTCCGCCATGCGGGCCGCCGGGACGGTCTCCGGCTGCAGCTGGTTGACGATCAGGGCGGCGGGAACGATGTCGGTGTCGTCGTCCAGGCGCTGGGCGAGGTCGATGGTCTCGCTGACGGGCATCTCCTCGGGGATCGTCACCAGCACGACCGCGGTTCGCGCGGGGTCGGACAGCATGCCGGCGATGCGGCCCGCCTGGTCGTGGATCGGCCCGGTCTTGATCAAGCCGGCCAGGTGCCGCGCCGCGCCCAGCTGCGAGACGACGTGTCCCGTGGGGGCGCCGTCGACCACGATCAGGTCCCAGCGGTAGGCGCCGTCGCCAGTGCGGGCATTCTCCTCGTGGTAGATCTTGCCGGTGACCAGCACCTCCTTGAGGCCCGGGATGGCGTTGGAGGTGTAGTCGATGAAGCCCTCCAGCGGCTTGAGGGAGAAGCCCGGCACCCGCATCATCATCGCCAGGTACTCCTGGGCCGAGTCCTTGGGCTGCATCGACAGCCCGAACACGTTCTGGTGCAGGCGCCGGTACTTGAAGCCCACGCGCTTGCTGTCGTAGAAGTCGGGGACGTTGCCCTTGGCGTCGACCTCGATGATGAGCACCCGCTTGCCCATGCCGGCCGCCACCAGCGCCAGCACCGCCGAGTTGGTGCTCTTGCCCACGCCCCCCTTGCCGCTCAGGATCAACACGCGCCGGCTGAGCAGCTCGGCGACGTGGGGGTTCATCTCGGCCATGCCCGCAG
>JAXDLV010000025.1:0-4037 GCA_034666445.1 Chloroflexota bacterium
GGTCTACGCGGTCCAGGTCGACATGGCCGGCAGGAGCCACCAGGGCGCCATGAACATCGGCTACCGCCCCACCTTCGGGGGCAATCGCCTCACCGTGGAGGCGTTCATCCTCGACTTCAAGGGCGACATCTACCGCCAGACGCTGACGGCCCGGTTCGTGCAGCGGATCCGGGACGAGAAGAAGTTCGAGTCGGTCGACGCGCTGGTGGCGCAGATCGACCGCGACGTCACACGGGCCCGGCGTATCCTCGCCCGCAGGGCATGAAGACGGCGTTCATCGTCAACCCCGCGTCGGCCAACGGCCGCACCGGCCGGGAATGGCCGGGCCTCTCCGACCGGCTGACGACCCTTGGCGTCGAGCACGACTCGGTGCTCACCAACGGGCCGGCGGAGGCGACCGAGCTCACCGCGATCGCCCTTGCCGAGGGCGCCGAGCGGGTGATCGCGGTGGGCGGCGACGGCACCCTCAACGAGGTGGCCAACGGCTTCTTTGTCAACGGCGACCCCCCGCCCAACACCGCGCTGGGGCTCTTCCCGTACGGCACCGGGGGAGACTTCCGGCGCACCCTCGGCATCCCGACCGAGCTCGAGGCGATCGCACGGATGCTGAACGACGACCGGCGCCGACCGATCGACGCCGGCCGCATCGAGATGCAGGGACTGGACGGCGTCCCCCTGACCCGCCATTTCATCAACATCGCCGACGCCGGCATCGGCGGCGTCGTGGTCGACCGTGTCAACCACGCCAGCAAGGTGCTGGGCGGGCGGCTGACCTTCCAGCTGGTTTCGCTGCGGACGCTGCTCAGCTACAAACCGCAGCCGGTCGAGGTGACCAGCGACGATGGCAGCTTCGAGGGCCGGGCCCAGAACGTGGTGGTGGCCAACTGCCAGTACTTCGGCGGAAGCATGCACGTCGCCCCGAAGGCGCTGCCGGACGACGGCCTGTTCGACGTGGTGATCTTCGGGGAGATCGGGGGCTTCGAGGCGATCCGGTCGATCCAGGACATCTACAAGGCCAAGCACGTCAGCAACCCGAAGGTGAAGACCTGGCGAACCCAGACCCTCCAGGTGGCCTCCCCGGAGCGCGTCCTGATCGACGTCGACGGCGAGATGTCCGGCACCCTCCCGGCCACCTTCACCAACCTCCACAGCGTCCTCAACGTCGTCGTCCCGACATGAGCCCGCGAGTTCAGGCCGAGTTCAGCCTGTATACTCCTCGGGAACTCAAAGAGAGAACGATAGAGAGAGCATGTCACTAGCAATCGAGAAGTCCGAGATCATCAAGAAGCACCAGACCCACGGCACCGACACCGGTACGCCGGAGGTGCAGGTGGCCTTGATGACGGAACGGGTCAGGTACCTGACCGACCACCTCAAGCAGCACCCCAAGGACCATCACACGCGCCTTGGGCTGCTCAAGCTTGTTGGTCGGCGCCGGCGCCTGCTCGACTACCTCGCCCGCCGCGATATCTCCCGCTACCGGTCCCTCGTTGAGACGCTGGGCCTGCGCCGCTAAGAACAGCGGGCACCCGGCTCACAACAACATATAGGGACCGTCCCCATCGGCCAAGGCCTTGTGGCCAGAGATTGGTGAGAGCGGAGCAGGACTGAGCCACCGGCTCGTCGACCTCTCCGTTGCCCCCAGTTCCTGACCCTGGCCACCGCGGGTGGGCGGTCTCTGCAAGAGGAGACTCATGACCCCTGAACCCAAAGCCATAGAGCATCGGATCGCCGATCGCACCATCACCATCGAGACCGGCCGCGTGGCCGAGCAGGCCAACGGCGCCGTCTTCATCCGCAGCGGGGACACCATGCTGCTGGCCACGGCGACGATGTCCAAGAGCCCGCGCCCCGGCATCGACTTCCTGCCGCTGACCTGCGACTACGAGGAGAAGATCTACGCCGCCGGGCGCATCCCCGGCAGCTTCTTCCGCCGCGAGGGCCGCCCCGGCGAGCAGGGCACCCTCAACTCCCGCCTGATCGACCGCCCGACGCGGCCGCTGTTCGACAAGGACCTGCGCCTCGACGTGCAGCTGGTCGCCACGGTGCTGTCGGTGGACAACGACGCCGACCCGGCAACGCTTGCCATCAACGGCGCCTCCGCCGCCCTGGCCATCTCCGACATCCCCTGGAAGGGCCCCATCGGCGCCGTCCGCATGGGCCTCGTCGAGGGTGAGCTGGTGGTCAACCCGGCGGTCGCGGCCCTGCCGACGTCGCAGCTCGACCTGGTCGTGGCCGGCACCGCCGACGCGATCATCATGGTCGAGGCCGGCGCCCGCGAGGTCGACGAGGAGACCGTTGTCCGCGCCCTCGAGATGGCGCACGACGAGATCAAGAAGATCTGCGCCACCATCAACGAGTTCGCCCGCGCGCTGGGCAAGGAGAAGCGCGTCATCGAGGGCCCGGCCGTCGACGAGGAGCTGAAGGCCGCCGTCGAGGAGATCGCGGTCACCAAGGTGACCGAGGTTCTCGGCTCGCCCGACAAGCTGGCTCGTGAGAACGCGCTGGACGAGATCCGCAGCGGCGTGGTCGAGGCCCTGGCCGAGCGCTTCCCGGAGCGTGAGGGCGAGGTCGCCGGCGTCTTCGAGAAGACCGTCAAGCGCGTCGTCCGCGACGCCATCATCGACCGCGACAGCCGGCCCGACGGCCGCAAGTCGACGGAGATCCGGCCCATCTGGTGCCAGGTCGGGGTCCTGCCCCGCACCCACGGCTCCGCGCTCTTCACGCGCGGCCAGACCCAGGCGCTGTCGGTGGTCACCCTCGGCTCGAGTGGTGACGCCCAGAAGATCGACGCCCTCGGCCTCGAGACGTCGAAGCGCTACATGCACCACTACAACTTCCCGCCGTACAGTGTCGGCGAGGCGCGGCCCATGCGCAGCGCCGGCCGTCGCGAGATCGGCCACGGCGCGCTGGCGGAGCGGGCGCTGTTCAACGTCCTCCCCGCGGAGGCCGACTACCCGTACGTGATCCGCGTGGTCAGCGAGATCCTGAGCTCCAACGGCTCCACCTCGATGGCCTCGGTCTGCGGTAGCACGCTGTCGCTGATGGACGCCGGGGTGCCGATCAAGGCGCCGGTGGCGGGCATCGCCATGGGCCTGATCACCCGCAACGGTGACGCGTCGGAGGGGGCGGAGTACTCCATCCTCAGCGACATCCAGGGTGTCGAGGACGCCCTGGGCGACATGGACTTCAAGGTCGCCGGCACCGAGCAGGGCATCACCGCGCTGCAGATGGACATCAAGGTGACGGGCCTCTCCATGGAGGTCATGCGCCGGGCGCTGGCCCAGGCCCGTGAGGGCCGGATGCACATCCTCGGCAAGATGAACGAGGTGCTCTCTGCGCCACGTGCGGAGATGAGCGCCTACGCGCCGCGCATCACCACCATCAAGATCAACCCGGACAACATCCGCGACGTCATCGGCCCGGGCGGCAAGATGATCCGCCAGATCACCGCCGAGACCGGCGTCTCGATCGATGTCGAGGACGACGGCAGCATCCATATCGCCTCCAGCGACGGTGAGTCCACTCAGAAGGCGATCGATTGGATCAAGGGCCTCACCGACGATGTCGAGGTCGGCCGGGTCTACAAGGGCAAGGTCGTCACGGGGACCGCGGTCACGGTCGCCGCCGCCACCGGCGAAGGCCGGCTGCTCCTCGGCGCCCTCGGGCCGCACCGGCGGGTTGGCGAACTTCTCGTCCGCCTCGCTCAGGCCCCACTTCTCGGCGTCCTTGAGGCCCTCGCGGCGGGAGAGGTTGACGCGGCCCTGGCGGTCGATCTCGTCGACCTTCACCAGGATCTCGTCGCCCACCTGGACGAAGTCCTCGACGTTGTTCACCCGCCAGTCGGCAAGCTTGCTGACATGGACCAGGCCGTCCTTCTTGGGCATCAGCTCCACGAAGGCGCCGAACGGCATCAGCCGGACGACCTTGCCCTTGTAGACCCGGCCGACCTCGACATCGTCGGTGAGGCCCTTGATCCAATCGATCGCCTTCTGAGTGGACTCACCGTCGCTGGAGGCGATATGGATGCTGCCGTC
>JAXDLV010000026.1:0-9709 GCA_034666445.1 Chloroflexota bacterium
GGTGTCGCCGCGACCTGTTGGTCACGACAAAACCACCTATCAGTCTACCAGCGCGGCAGGGGCCGCCTCAGAGGACGATCGAGAGGACCCGGCCCGGGATGTAGATGATCTTCTTCGGCGACCTGCCGTCGAGCAGGTCGGCCACCTTGGGGCGGGCCAGCACGGTCTGGCGGACGTGGTCCTCGTCGGTGCCGACCGGGAGCATCACGCGGTCGCGGACCTTGCCGTTGACCTGCACCACGAGCTCGAACTCGTCGGCGGCGGCCAGGCTCTCATCGAAGGTGGGCCAGGCGTGCTGGTGGATCGAGTAGTCGTGGCCGGTGACGCGCCACAGCTCCTCTGCCAGGTGGGGCGCCGCGGGCGCCAGCAGCAGCAGCAGCGCGTCGATCGCGCGACGGTACTCCACCGAGCGCGCCAGCTCCGTGCGATGGGCGTCCTGGAGGGCGTTGCGCAGCTTCATAAGGCTGGCGACGTAGGTGTTGAACTTGAAGTGCTCGATGTCCTCGGTGACCGCGCGGATCGTCTGGTGGGTCAGGCGCACCAGCTCGCGCTCCTCCGCCGACTCCAGCGGCGCCGCGTCGTCCGCCGGATAGCTGGTGGTGACGAGGTGGTGCACGCCGGTGAGGAACCGGCGGGTGCCGTCGATGCCCTCGTCGTACCACAGCCCGCCGTCGGACCAGGGGGCGATGAACAGCATGTAGAGGCGTACCGCGTCGGCGCCGTGACTATGGACCATCAGGTCGGGCGCCTTGACGTTGCCCTTGGACTTGGACATCTTGCTGCCGCCATGGATGATCATCCCCTGGTTGCGGAGGCGGGTGAACGGCTCGTCGAAGGCCAGCATGCCGCCGTCGCGCAGCGCCTTCACGAAGAAGCGGCTGTAGAGCAGGTGCAGGATGGCGTGCTCCACCCCTCCCATGTACTGGTCGACCGGCATCCAGAAGTCGACCGCCGCGGGGTCGAACGCCGCCCCGGCCAGTCCGGGCGACGTGTAGCGCAGGTAATACCAGGAGGAGTCCACAAAGGTGTCCATCGTGTCGGTGTCGCGTCGCGCCGGCTTGCCGCAGGTCGGGCAGGTGGTGGCGACGAACTCGGGCACGGATCCCAGCGGGGAGTGGCCCTCGGGGGTGAAGTCGACCTCGCGCGGGAGCAGCACGGGGAGCTGGTCGTCGGGCACCGCGACGGTGCCGTGCTCGTCGCAGTACACCACCGGGATCGGCGCCCCCCAGTAGCGCTGGCGGCTGATGAGCCAGTCGCGCAGGCGGTAGGCGACGGTGGGCTCACCCCAGCCCTGTGCCTTGACGTGGGCGTTGATCTCCTCGATCGCGGGCTGCGGCGCGCGCAGGCCGTCGAACCGTCCCGAGTTCACCAGCGTCCCCTCGCCGATGTACGGCTCGGTCATCTCGGCCACCGGCTCGCCTTCGGGGGAGATCACGGGGCGCACCTCGAGGCCGAACTTGCGGGCGAACGCGAAGTCGCGCTCGTCGTGGGCGGGGACCGCCATGATCGCGCCGGTGCCGTAGGTCATCAGCACGTAGTCGGCGACCCAGATCGGCACCCTCTCGCCGTTCAGCGGGTTGACCGCGTGCCCGCCGGTGAAGACCCCTGTCTTCTCCCGTTCGGTCGACTGCCGATCGATATCCGACGCGTTGCGGGCCTCCGCGACGTAGGCATCGACGTCGGCGCGCCGGTCGTCGGTGGTCACCCGCGCGACCAGGGGATGCTCGGGCGCCAGGACCATGAACGTGACCCCGAACAGCGTGTCCGGCCGGGTTGTGAAGATGCGCATCGGGGCCTCGTCACCACTGGTGGTGATGGCCTTGAAGTCCACCTCCAGCCCTTCCGATCGACCGATCCAGTTGGTCTGCATCGTGACCACCTTCTCGGGCCAGTCGAGGCCGTCGAATTTGAGCAGCTCGTCGGCGTAGTCGGTGATCTTGAAGAACCACTGCTCCAGCTCCTTCTTGACCACCGGTGTGTCGCAGCGCTCGCAGCGGCCGTCGATCACCTGCTCGTTGGCCAGCACGGTCTGGTCCTTCGGGCACCAGTTCACTGGCGCGCGCGACTTGTACGCCAGGCCGCGCTTGAACAGCTGCAGGAAGATCCACTGCGTCCAGCGGTAGTAGTCGGGATCGCAGGTCTCCAGCTTGCGGCTGAAGTCGAAGGCGGCGCCCAGGGTCTGCAGCTGGGCCATCATCCTGGCCACGTTGTCCCGGGTGTAGTCGGCCGGGTGGATGCCGTCCTTGATCGCCGCGTTCTCGGCGGGCAGCCCGAAGGCGTCGAAACCGAACGGGAAGAGCACGTTGTAGCCGCGCATCCGCTTATAGCGCGCGTGCACGTCGGGGCCGACATAGGCGAACCAGTGGCCGACATGGAGGTCGCCCGAGGTGTACGGGAACATCACCAGCGCGTACCACTTGGGACGGTCGTCGGCGAAGTCCGCGGCGCGGTACAGGTCATCGGCCGCCCACCGCTGCTGCCAGCGTGGCTCGATCTCGTTGGGGTTGTAGCTCTGCGGCATCCGAGAAGAGAGTAGAGGTCAATCGCCGCCCGGGGCGGTCGCGGCGGCGGTGGTGGAGCCTACCGGGATCGAACCGGTGACCTCTTGCATGCCATGCAAGCGCTCTCCCAGCTGAGCTAAGGCCCCGCCGCAGGGCCGAATTTTAGCAGCGCCCCTATTCGGCCGCCCCCGATCATGCGACGACCCTGCGCTAGGCTCCCGGCGTGGATTTCGAGATCCGGGAGGGCCGCGACGGCGACGCCTGGGACCTGGTCGGGCTGGTCGCCGAGTGCTGGGCCGAGTACCCCGGCTGCGTCATGGACGTGCACGGCGAGGTGCCCGAGCTGCTGGCCATCGACACCTACTTCAGGGCCCACGACGGCCGCGTCTGGGTCGCCGAGCTGGACGGCCGCCTCGCCGGGTCGGTGGGGATCCAGGCCGCAGCCGAGGCCTCGACCCGGATGCTGACCAAGCTCTACGTCGCCCACCGCGCCCGCCGCCGGGGCCTGGGGCGGCGCCTGGTCGCGCTGGTGGAGGAGGAGGCCACGGCCCGCGGCGCCGCCGTCATCGAGCTCTGGACCGACACCCGCTTCACCGACGCGCATGCCCTGTACGCGGCCTGCGGCTTCGAGCGAACCGGCGAGACGCGCGAGCTCCACGACCTCAGCGGCACCGTCGAGTACCACTTCCGCAAGACGCTCGCCGCGGCGCCCGGATAATTACGCCGATGACCGACGACGACGGCCTCTCCCCCACGCCTGAGGCGTCCCGCCCGCTCTGGGCGCCGTGGCGCATGGAGTACCTGAAGGGCCCCAAGCCCGAGGGCTGCCCGCTGTGCCAGGCGCTCGCCGAGGACCGCCTCATCCTCCATCGCGGCGAGCGCGCCTTCGTGATCATGAACCTGTACCCGTACAGCAACGGCCACCTCATGGTCGCCCCCATCGAGCACCTCTCCGACCTCGACCTGGTGGACGCTGAGGTCGGCGCCGAGATCCTCGAGCTGACCAAGCGCTCGATGGCGGCCCTGACCGCCACCCAGCGGCCGGAGGGGTTCAACATCGGCTACAACTTGGGCAAGGCGGCAGGCGCCGGCATCGCCGACCACGTCCACCAGCACATCGTGCCCCGCTGGGTGGGCGACACCAACTTCATGCCCGTGCTGGCCGGCCGGAAGACCATCGGCGAGGCCGTTGAGGAAACCCTGGCCAAGATCCGGGAGGTCTTCTAGGCCGCCTCCCCTCCCCGCGCCGTGCGCCGCAGCCGCCGGGGCGCGACGGCCGCCAGCGCGCAGAGAACGAGCGCAACGCCCAGCGGTGCCGGCCCCGGGGCAGCGCCGGTGCCTGGCAGCCCCGCCGCGGTGGGCGCGGCCGCCGCCGGGAGTCGCAGGTCGGCCACCAGGGCGCTGGGGCGCTCATTGTTCTCCGAGCAGTCGCCGCTGAGCACACCCGACCCGGGCGCCAGCCCCTTCTCGCAGGCCTGCAGCGAGTCCTTCGACCCCGCCACCTGGCCGGCGCGCGCGCGGTACGGCCAGCTCGCGTCGGCCGGCGTCATCGTCCACGCGGTGAGCGCGAGGAAACCGGGTTTGGGCCCCTGCCACGGGGCCAGGAAGGCAGCATCCGGGTGGCTGGTGAAGCCCAGGGTGGGATCGTCATAGATGCCAGTCGCGCAGTTGCCCGCGTAGCAGCCGGTGAAGGCGCGGGGGTCGTCGCGGGCGAAGATCGCGCTCTGGCCGTCACCCGCTATGTCGAACAGGTTGCCGACCAGGAACGGGTTCACGGCATAGCGGAAGTTCTGGTGGACGTAGCCGCCGTCGGGGTTGCGGCCCTGGACCGCGAACCAGGCGCTGTGCATCCAGCCGACCGGCTGCCACGAGCCCGGCGCGCAGCCGCCCTCCGAGTAGTCGGCCCAGCCCATGCAGTCCCGGCTGGCGCTGTTGAACTCCGGCTGGAGGAACACGTTGACGCCCTTGCTGTCGAGGCAGTGCATGAACCACGGGTAGTCGTCGACGCCGGGGCCGTCGTTGACGGCGCTGTCGGGCGGGCACGCCTCGTCGCCCACGGCGTGCTCGAACGCGTCGAGGCTGATGCCCACCCCCATCCGCACCTGGGGCAGCCGCGCGGCGTCGTCGCCATGGAGGCCGATGGCGTGGATGGTGGACGGCGAGCCCTCGTGCCAGCCAAGGACATCCTCCTCCTCGGCGACCATGTTGACCTTGGGCTGCATGTCGTACAGCGTCCCGTCGGGGGCGAAGAACATCGCGACGTTGTCGATATCGGGGGTGTCCGCGACGTAGACGTAGGGCACGGTGCAGGTCAGCGGGAACGGCCCCCCGCCGAGGTCGGGGTCGCCGAGAGCGCAGCGGTCGACGGGGTCCGCGCTGCGATGCCAGCCGGGGCAGGCGACCCAGCCGGCGTAGTCGCCCGCACACGCCTGGTGCTCCAGCACCGGCAGCGGCGCGGTGATGACAATGTAGGCGCCATGCTCGCGGGCCAGCGCCGAGAACTGCTCGACGGCGGCGCGGACCATGGTGTCGGTGATCGCGGTGAACAGCCGCTGCACCGTCGCGGGCGCGCCCGTGGTGGGGCCGAACCGGGCGGGGCTGTCGTAGTAGGCGACCGGGCCCGCGTAGCCGGCGGCCACCCGCGCGATCGCCTCGGCACCCCCCTGGCCGATCAGCTGGTCGTCGGCGATCACCTGGTCGGCGTCCTCACGCGCCGACTGGCCGCGGCTGCCCTCGACGCCGAACATGAGACCCGTCAGCTCGTTGAAGACGACCAGGTTGGGGTGGTCGTCGCTCCGATGGGGATCGACGTGGAAGCGCATCTCGCGGTCGAAGGCGTCGTGGATGGTGGCGTACGTCGCGACATCCTGGAGGCACTGCTTGTGGTGCATCGCGAACACCCGCAGCTCGCCGCCGCCGAGGAGCAGCGCCTCCGGCGGAGCATACGGGTAGGCCAGCGTTGAGCACTCCTCGGGACTCGCCTGCGCGCTGGCGGCGCCCGGGGCGCCGGCGAAGAGCACGGCGGCCACCGTGAGAGCGCTGACGACGCGCAGCCTGCGTCCCGCTGTCAGCCCTGGGTGACGGTGAAGAGACGCCACTCGCCTGGCACACCCTTGAACTCGTGGCTACCTCGGTCCGCGAAGGCGAAGCGGGAGCCCGTCACCAGGTCGCGGACCGTGCCCGAGACCACGATCTCCCCCGCCGCCGCCACCTCGACGATGCGAGAGGCGATGTGGACTCCCAGGCCGCCGACGTCGACCTCGCCCACGTCCACCTCGCCGGTGTGGATGCCGACCCTGATGTCAAGACCGTGGCGTTCGAGTGCGGCCCCCAGCTCCCGCATGCAGTTGATCGCGCGGCCGGGGCTGTCGAAGGTGGCGAGCGACCCGTCCCCCGTGTCTTTGAGCAGGCGCCCCCCGAACTGGTCGATGTACTGGCGCGACACCTGGTTGTGGGTGGCCAGCAGGGAGGCCCATCGGCTGTCACCCAGCGCCGCCGCCCGGGCGGTAGACCCCACGATGTCGGTGAACGCCAGCGTAGCCAGGGCACGCCCCCCGCGGGGCCGCCCGGGGACGCCGGTGAGGAAGCCGCGAACCTCTTCGAGGACCTCGTCGGCGTCGTCATTCCCCATCAACGCCCCATACCCGGGCAGTTCGAGCATCCGAGCGCCCTCGATGTGCTCGGCGATGTACCGGCCCGCCTCGATGGGCACCAGCGGCATCTCCCGGCGGTGGATGACCAGCGTGGGGGCTTTGACCAGCGGCAGCAGCGGCCGGCCGTCCCAGCTGGTGGCAGCGCGGATAGCGTCGGCGGCGCGGCGGGGGCCGGTGATGGCGCGTGTGTAGCGCGCGAACTGGCGCATGAAATGCGTGTCGGCAGCCTTGTCGGGGTTGAACATCAGACCCGCCCTGTCCGTCCCCCACGTTTCGATGAGCTGCTCCATGACGCCCTCGAACGCGTCGGGGGTCACGCCGGGGCCACCGTCCTGGTCCAGCGGCGAGCCCGCCGAGGCGTTGCCGATGATGAGCGCCAGCACGCGCCCCGGCTCGCGGACGGCGAAGGTGAGCGCCGGCACGATGCCCTGGGCCTCGGCGAACAGGGCGGCGCGCTCCGAGCCGGCAGCGTCGAGAACCGCCACCAGCTCGTCGGCCCAGGCGTCCCAATCACCCAGGCGATCATCCGGGAGCGGGTCAGAGGCGCCGAACCCGCGGCGGTCCAACAGGATCACCCGGCTGAAGGACGCCAGCCCGTTCAGGAAGTGGGCCACCGGGGGGAAGTCCCACCAGGCGTCGACATGGCCGAAGGAGCCAAGGGTCAGCAGCAGGTCGATCTCGCCGTCGCCCACGACCTGGTATGCGATGTGGTCGTCGCCGAGGCGCGCGTACCTGGTCTCTGGCTTCACCCGCGCAGTTTAGAGCCCGAGGCGCTACAGCCCGAGGCTTTTGCCGATGACCTCCTTCATGATCTCGTCGGTGCCGGCGCCGATGCGGATGAGGCGGGTGTCGCGCCAGCTGCGCTGCACCGGGTTGTCCGACATGTAGCCGGAGCCGCCCCAGATCTGCAGCGCCATGTCGGCGACCTCGTGCGCAACCTGGCCGGAGACCAGCTTGGCGATCGAGATCTCCTTGACCGGGTACTCGCCGTCGCCGAAACGGCGGGCGACCATGTAGTTGTACTCGCGGGCCAGCTCGATCTTGACCGCCATGTCGACGAGCATGTGCTTGATCACCTGGTGGTGGCCGATGGGCTTGCCGAACGTCTCCCGCTGCTTGGCGTACTCCAGCGTGGCGTCGAACGTCAGCTGGGCGCCGGCGATGGCGCCGGCGGCGCCGATCATCCGCTCCCCCTGCAGCTCCCACATGATGTTGTAGAAGCCCTGGCCGACCTCGCCGAGCACAGCGTCCTTGGGAACGCGCATGTCCTCAAAGGCCAGCTCCGCGGTGTCCGAGGCCAGCATCCCCACCTTCTCCAGCTTGCGGCTGCGGACAAATCCCGGCGTGTCGCAGTCGACCACGAACAGCGTCACGCCCTCGAAGCCGCGACCGCGGTCGGTCCGCGCCACGAGCGTGATGAAGTCGGCGCGGATCCCGTTGGTGATGAAGATCTTGCTGCCGTTGATGATCCAGTCGTCGCCGTCGGGCTTGGCCCAGGTCTGGATGTTCTGGACGTCGGAACCGGCGTTGGGCTCCGTGATCCCGAGGCAGGCGACCTTCGTCCCCTTGATCGCGGGGACCAGGTACTGCTGCTTCTGCGCCTCGGTCCCGAACTTGAGGATCGGCGGGGTGGCCATGTCCGTCTGCACCGCGACCGCCATGCCCAGGCCACCGGCGCGGCAGCGCGACATCTCCTCCGACAGCACCACCGACGCGAAGTAGTCGCCCCCCTGGCCGCCGTACTCGGTCGGGTAGTGCAGGCCGAGGTAGCCGAGCTCGCCCATGCGCGGGAAGACCCAGTCGTCGAAGTAGGCCTTGTCCTCCCATTCCTCGGCGTGGGGGGCAAGCTCGCTCTCGACGAACTTGCGGATGCCCTTGCGGAGCTCCTCGTGCTCGGCTGTGAAATACGAGTTCGTCATGGCCTCGTCACCAATTCCGATACCCCTTGTGGGACGTTTGCGGCACCATCCGCGCCTATCATGCTTGCCATGAATCCCTTGGCCTCATACGCGGCCAGGCTGTACCTGCGGCTCTTGGAGCCGGAGGACGAAGAGTCTGGCCAGGGCATGGTGGAGTATGCCTTCATCATCAGCCTGGTGGTGGTGATCCTGATCGTCGTGGTCGTGATCATCGGAAACCAGGCGCGCAACCTGTGGGTTGATATCCAGAACGCGTTCCCGTAGATACCGGCCCGCTGGCTGATGGCGGCCCGGCGCAAGCCGGGTCGCCTTGGCCCAACCTCTAGCTCTCGAGCCGCTCGACGATGGTGCCGATGCCCATCCCGTGGCCGATGCACATCGTGACCAGGCCGTAGCGGGCATCCTGCCTCTCCAGCTCGTTGAGGCAGGTGGTGATCAGGCGGGCGCCGCTGCAGCCGAGGGGGTGCCCCAGGGCGATCGCGCCGCCGTTGTAGTTCACCTTCTCGGGGTCGGCCCCGGTCTCCTTGAGCCAGGCCAGGACAACGGAGGCGAAGGCCTCGTTGACCTCGAAGAGATCGATGTCCTTCAGCTCAAGGCCCGCCTTCTTGAGCACCTTGGCGGTGGCGGGGATGGGTCCTTCCAGCATCAGCGTGGGATCCACGCCGACTGCTGCGGTCGCTACGATCCGCGCCCGCGCCCGGAGGCCCAGCTCCTTCGCCTTCTCGGGGCTCATCACCAGGACGGCGGCCGCGCCGTCGCTGATCTGGCTCGAGTTGCCGGCCGTGATCATGCCGTCCGGCTCGAAGGCCGGCGCCAGCGACGAGATCTTCTCGAAGCTGCTGCCACGGCGGGGACCCTCGTCGGCGTCGACCGTGTGGGAGTTGCCGTTGTCGGCGACGTGCACCGGCAGGATCTCGTTGCCGAAGCGACCCTCGTCCTGGGCCTGCAGCGCCTTCTCGTGGCTCTGCAGCGAGAAGCGGTCCATCGCCTCGCGGTCGATGCCGTATTTCTTCGCGACGCGGTTGGCCGACAGGCCCTGGGGGATGATCTCGTAGAGGTCGGACAGCTTGGGGCTGATCGGGCCGACGCTGTCGCCTAGGGGATCCGGGTTGGACAGCGCGTCGGAGCCCATCGGTGTCCGGCTCATCGACTCCACCCCGCAGCCGATGACGATGTCCATCGCCCCCGACGCGACCGCCTGGGCGGCGAAGTTGACGGCCTGCTGGCCGGAGCCGCAGAAGCGCTCCACCGTGGTGCCGGGCACCTCGATCGGGAAGCCGGCGATCAGGGCCGCCTCGCGGGCCACGTTCATTGACTGCTCGCCCACCTGGGTGACGCAGCCGGCGACGACGTCGTCGACCAGCGCGGGGTCGACCTTGGCCCGGTCCACGACCTCGCGGATGGCGAGGGCCAGCAGGTCGTCGGGGCGGACCTTGCTCAGTGCGCCGTTCCGCTTCCCGACGGGAGTGCGGACGGCATCGACGATTACAGCATCAGGCATTGGGCAGGATCCTCCTAGGCGACTCGGCCGAAAACTGACGAGCCCGTCAAGTTTACGCCTCCCCTGGGAGGCGCGAGGTCAGCCGGCTACTTGGCGCGCCTCGCCCACTTGGTCTTCTTCAGCATCTTCTTGTGC
>JAXDLV010000027.1:0-3109 GCA_034666445.1 Chloroflexota bacterium
GTGGCCGGCGGCGGCGACGTCCGCGAGGGCGTGGAGGTGCTGGGGCTGGAGGCGGTACCGAGTGGCGTTGCCCTGCGGCTGGCCCCCGGCCACAGCTCGCGGGCGTCGCCGCCGCCGGCCACCGCGCGCACGGCGGCGCCGGAGTCGAGCTCGCCGTCGCCGGGCGACAGCAGTGCACCGAGGTCAGCGCCACGGACGGCGGGCGACGGCACCCAGGTCGCGTCCAGCCCGTCCTCGCGCATCAGCTCCACGGCCGCCTGCAGCTGCGCCGCCTCGTCCGCGTCGGCGGCCGCGACCCATGAGCCGGCGCGGCGATAGCCGGCGTCCGCGCCGGCCAGGACCTCGGCCAGCCGGCGGTGGTTGTCGATGGTGAACTCCCACACCTCACGGGCGAGGGCCCGGCCATGGACCTCCACCGCGTCGGCGTAGTTGGCGGCCACCCCGGCGAGCAGGAAGCCGGCGTTGCGCCCGGTGGCTCCCCACGCCAGCCGTTCGCGCTCCAGCAGCGCCGCCTCGAGGCCTCGCCGACGTGCCCAGTGCAGCAGGCTTGCCCCCGTGACCCCGCCCCCGATGATGGCGACGTCCATCGTCCACAGCGTAGTCCGGCGACCTACTATGGGGGCGCATGTCCAGCACCCAGCCACCGCAGGGCGAGGTGGCGGCCTCCCCGCTCCGGCTCCGTCCCCTCACGGTGTCGGAGATATTCGACGAGTCGTTCCGCCTCTACCGGGGTAACTTCGGCAACCTGGTCGCCCTGGCACTCATCAGCGTGGTGCCGGGGCTGATCTACAACCTGCTGTACGTCCAGGCCCTGGGCGGCGCCAACGGCAGCTTCCTTGGCGGGAGCCGCGTCAGCGGCGACCCGTTCGCCAGCTTCAACTTCGCCTACCTGGCGCTTGGGTTCCTGATCCTGCTGGTGTCGGCGCCGATCAGCTCAGGGCTGCTCTACCAGGCCACCATATATATCGCCGCCGGGTACCGGCCCTCAGTGGGCACCGTCCTCACCAACGTGCTGCGTCGCTACCCCGACATGCTCATCGTCACGATCATCACCTGGCTCTGCGTCGTGCCCGCGTTCACGTGCGTCGGGATCGTCGTCACCGTGTGGCTGCTGGTTGCCGTCTCACTGGCCACGCCGGCCCTCTTCGCGGAGGGCAAGGGCGGCATGGACGCGCTGCGCCGCAGCTGGGACCTGTCGCAGAACAGCTGGTGGCGGCTGTTTGGCATCCTCATCCTCAGCGCCCTGATGGTCTTCGTCATCAGCCTCGCGGCCGAGTTCTTCCTCGGCCTGGTGCTGGGGCTGATCCCCGCGCTTTCGGTGGAGCTCAAGCTCACGATGACGCAGCTTGCCGCCGCGGTGGCCCGCGCGCTGGTGGCGCCGGTCGTGCCGGTGATCACCTGCCTGCTCTACTTCGACCGACGGGTGCGCTCCGAAGCGCTGGAGCTGGACATCCTCGCCAGCCAGGCGGTCGCGCCGGCCTCGATTCCGCCCGCGCCCCCGCCCGCGGCGGCGATTTAGCACCCGTAGCATCAGCGAGGTGGAGACGCCGCCCGCGACAAGGCTCCGACCGCTGCAGCTCTCGGAGCTGCTGGACGAGCTGTTCCGGATGTACCGCCGCCACTTCGCGCTCTTCATCGGCGTGTCGCTGGCGCTGACCGTTCCGTCGCTGGTCACCACCATGCTGTCGGGCGAGTACCGCGCCTTCTCGGTGTTCTTCGCGATCTTCGGCGCGGTCTCCAACCCCGGCGCGCTCTACGTCGCCCCCGAGTACAACGGCTACATCTACGCCCTCGGGCTGGTCCTCGCCATCCTGCTGGCGCCGCTGAGCCTGGGGGCGGTTGTCCAAGCAGCGCTCGACGTGGCCGAGGGCCGCCCCACGTCCGTGCCGCTGGCGATCGGCCGGACGCTGCGCCGGTACTTCTCGCTCGCCGGCCTGCTGCTGCTGTTCGTGGCGGGGGTCGTGCTCGGTTTCGTGCCGTTCACCGGGCTTTACATCCTCGGCATCAGCCTGCTGACGCAGACCAGCGGCGAGGCCGGCGGCCTGGTCTCGATACTGGCCGGCTTCGGCGTCACTCTGGCGCTGGTCCCGCTATACGTCTTCCTCGTGGTGCGGCTGTCGGTGGCGGTCCCGGCGCTCGGCGCGGAGCGGCTGGGCCCCATCCGAGCGCTGCGCCGCAGCTGGTCGTTGGTGCGGCACAACTGGTGGCGCCTGTTCCTGGTCCTGGTGGTGACCTACGCGCTGGCGGCGGCGATCGAAAGCGCCCTGAGCGCCCTGCTCGGCCTGGTGATCCTGCTGGTGCCGGGCCTCAGCACCGACCTGCGCAGCGCCCTGCTGGTGCTGATCCTCACCCTGGTCGGGGTTTTCAGCCGCCCGATCTTCCCGATCGTGACGACGCTGATGTACTTCGACCTGCGCGTCCGCCAGGAGGGCTACGACCTCGACCAGCTGGCCGCGGCGCTGCCCCCGCCGATGGCCACCCCCGCGCTGCCGCCGCCCGTGGTGCCGACCAGCTGAGGCCGGCGGTGGTCGTTGCAGTCCGGGCGCTGGTTCTCGTGTTGCTCGCGGGCGCGTGCCTGACGGCCACGGCGGCGCGCCCGGTGGCGGCCGCCGACGTCACCGCCTACCGCGCGGCCGTGCGCCAGGCGGCCGAAATCCTCCGGGCGGGCCCGGCGGACACCGCAACCGCGCGCCGTGCCGCCCAGGCCCTGCGCGCCGGCACCGGGGACTCGCAGCAGCAGGTCCTGGCGGACCTCGATAGCACGCCGCCGGACATCGCCGACGCGCGCCAGCGCCTCGATGCGCTCGACGCCTCGCTGCAGCAGCCCGCTGACGCCCCGGGCAGGGATGACGCCGATCGCAATCTGAAGGAGATCCTTGCCCAGCCGCGCTACGCCGAGGCCGGGCCCAACCTGGTGGAGCAGCTGATCGACTGGTTCCTCCGGCTGCTGGCACGCCTCTTCAGTGCCGCGTCCGGCGGGTCGCCACTGTTCGCGCTTATCGAGATCGGGATCGTGGTCGGGGTCCTGCTACTGGTGGGGACGCTGGTGTTGCTGCGCTTCATGCGCGCCACCCGGGGCACCGGTGACGCCAGGGCGGAGCGGCGGCGG
>JAXDLV010000028.1:0-8440 GCA_034666445.1 Chloroflexota bacterium
GCAGCGCGGCGATCTCGGGCGCCACCCAGGTGGGCATGTGGACGCCGTTGGTGACGGAGCCGCTGGGGACCTGGTCGTCGCCGCCCTCGATCGCCGGCCCGGCGCCCCGCCACAGGCGCCGCGACACCGCCCCGTGGAGCCGGCTGACCCCGACCGAGGTGCCGGCCGCCCGCAGCGCGACGTAGGTGGTGCACAGCCGCTCGCCGCCATCGTCGGGATGGAGGCGTCCCCAGCCCATGAACTCGTCGACGCCCACGCCGGCTGACTCCAGGAAGGGGCCCAGCAGGCCGGCCACCAGGCCGGGCTCGAAGTAGTCGCTGCCGGCGGCGACGGGCGTGTGGGTGGTGAATATCGTGCTCCCCGGCAGCGCCGCCCGGGCGCGGTCAGGGTCCTCGCCGCGGGCGATGCGCTCCCGGAGCAGCTCGAAGGGGGCGAGGAAGCTGTGGCCCTCGTTGAGGTGGAACAGCGTGGGGGCTAGGTTGGCGGCGCGCAGGGCGCGGACGCCCCCGATGCCCAGGAGGATCTCCTGGCGGAGCCGGGCCTCGGGGTCGGAGGGATAGAGCCGGTCGGTGATCCCGCGGAGGTGCTCCGGGTTGTCCTCGGTGGCGGTGTCGAGCAGGATCATCGGGAGGCTCCCCACCCAGGTTCGCCAGAGGTCGACGTGGACCTCCTCGGCGCCTACCGGGACGGTTACGCGGGCCTGCCGGCGGTCGCGCTGCAGCGGTTCGACCGGCAGGTCACGGACGTCGGTCGCCGGGAAGGTCGACAGCTGCGCGCCGTCCGCGTCGATGGCCTGGCGCGCGAACGCCGTGCGGTAGAGGAGCCCGATGCCCACCACCGGCAGGCCCAGCTGCGAGGCGGCCTTCACGTGGTCCGCGGCCAGCACCCCCAACCCGCCGGAGAAGATCGGCAGGTGGTCGGTGAAGGCGAACTCCATCGAGAAGTAGGCGACCCCGCCGCCCAGCTCCGCGCCCCAGGCCTCGCGGCCGGGAAGGCCCACCTGGACGCGCGCCAACCCGGGCGGCAGCCCCCCGGTGCGCTCCAGCGCGGCCGTGGCGGCGTCGGGGCCGAGTGCGCGGAGCATCGCCACCGGGTTGCCGCCGGCGGCGCGCCAGGCATCAGCGTCGAGCCGCTGGAAGACCTCTCGGGTGCGGGTGTCCCACGTCCAGGTGAGATCGTTCGCGAGGGCGTGGAGCGCGTCCGACAGGCCTGTTCCTCCTCCGAGTTGGATCGGCAGGAATGCTAGCGTACCGGCCGAGCCTGATCCGATATGCTGGCCGAGGCGTATCCGCAGCGGGCACTGAAGGAGGATGGTCCTGGCCGAGACGTCGATCCGGCGCGCGTTCAAGGGCAAGACCGTCCTCCTCACCGGGGTCACGGGTTTCCTGGGCAGCGGCGTGCTCGAGAAGCTGCTGCGCTCGGTGCCCGAGGTCGGCAAGGTGCTGGTGGTCGTCCGCGGCAACCCCAAGTACAGCGGGGAGGACCGCCTCCGCCGCCGGATCATGGGCGCGGCGGCCTTCAAGGGCCTGCGCGACTCGATGGGGATGGAGCTGGCGACCCTCGCCGAGGCCAAGGTGGAGGTGCTGGAGGGCGACCTGATGCTGCCCGACCTGGGCTTCGACGACCGCGCCAAGAAGCGCCTCGGCGACGTCGACATCATGCTCCACTGCGCGGCGACCGTCGTCTTCGATGCCCCCCTGCGGCAGGCGCTCGACACCAACCTGGAGGGTCCCCGCCGCCTGATCTCGATGATGAAGGCCGCGGGCGCCAGGCCCCGGCTCGTGCACGTCTCCACCTGCTACACGTGCGGCGCCCGCCGCGGCGTGGTACCCGAGGTGCTGCCGGGGATGCTCCCCGAGGGTCCCCAGTTCGACTGGCGCGCCGAGGTGGCCGACCTCCACGCCACCTGCGACCACGTCGAGATGACGTCGCGGCAGCCCGACCGGCTCGACGCCTTCCGCCGCGCCGCCACCAATGCCATCGGCCCCGCGGGCGGCCCCGAGATCGCCGCCGCCACCGAGCGCCGCCGCCTCGACTGGGTCAAGAAGGAGCTGGTCGCCCACGGCATCGCCCGCTCCCGCGCGCTGGGCTGGAACGACGTCTATAACTTCACCAAGGCGCTGGCCGAGCGGGCGGTGCTGGCTGAGGCAGGCGACCTGGAGCTGGCGATCGTGCGCCCCAGCATCATCGAGAGCGCCTGGAAGCAGCCGGAGCCCGGGTGGCTCGACGGCTTCAAGGTGATGGAGCCGATCCTGCTCGGCTACGGCCGGGGCGAGATCCCCGACTTCCCCGGCCGCGCCGAGGGGCTGGTCGACATCATCCCCGTGGACTGCGTGATCAACGCCGTCCTGGCCGCCGCGGCGGCGCCGCTGGAGGGCGGCAAGCGCGTGTTCCAGGTGAGCACCGGCAAGCGCAACCCCCTGCTCTACGGTGGGATCTTCACGCTCGTCCGCGACTACTTCCGGGCCCACCCGCTGACCGGCGCCGACGGCTACCCGATCGTGGTGCCCAACTGGGAGTTCAAGGGCCGCGAGAAGCTCGAGGCCCAGGTGCGCCTGGCAGGGCGGGCGCTGCGCGTGGCGAAGAGCCTCAGCCGCGTCGTACCCGCGGCGCTGCCCGCGGGGCGCACGCTGCGGACGCGCGTCAACCAGCTCGACAAGGTGATCGAGCAGGCCCGCTACTACTCCGACATCTACGGCGACTACGTCGAGATGGAGACCACCTTCGATGACAGCAACACCGTCGCCCTGCACGAGTCGCTGGTGCCCGCCGAGCGCGAGGAGTTCGGCTTCGACATCAGTGGCCTTGATTGGTACGACTACTTCATGGACGGCCACTTCCCGGCGGTCTCGGAGATGATGGAGCAGGGTCGGCAGCGGCGGCTGGCGGTCGCCCGTGCCCCGGTCATGCCGGAGCCCGGCGACGGCGCCGGCCGCCCCGCCGCGGCGTTCTTCGACGTCGACGGCACCATCGTCCGGACGACGGTGGTCCACTACTACCTCTGGCTCGAGCTGCGCCAGCGCTCCGTGGCGGAGTGGCCGGCGCTGCTGACCCGCATAGCCCCGGAGCTGCTCACCTGGCAGCGCCTCGACAAGAAGAGCCGGGCCGCCTTCAACCGCCAGTTCTACCGCGTGTACAAGGGCCTCGACGCGCGCCTCGTCCGGCAGCTGGCGCGCGAGACCCTGGATGAGGTCACCCTGCCGCTGATGTACCCGCGGGCGGTCCAGGCGATCCGGGCCCACCGCCGCAACGGCACCCGCGTCGTGCTGCTCACAGGGGCGCTGGACTTCCTGGTCGAGCCGCTCCGGCCGCTGGCCGACGAGGTCATCTGCGCCCGCCTCGCCGAGGACCACGGCGAGTTCACCGGCGCCCTCGACGAGACCCCGATCGCGGGCGAGGCGCGTTCGGCGCACATGCGGCTCTGGGCGGCCGAGCGGAACATCGACCTGGCCGACTGCTGGGCCTACGCCGACAGCATCTCCGACCTGCCCATGCTGGCGGCGGTGGGCCATCCCGTCGCGGTCAACCCCGACGACCCTCTGCGCGCTGAGTCGCGCCGCCGCGATTTCGCCGTCGCCGACTGGACCCTGCCCTACGGCGCCGGCCTCAAGCTCCCGGTGGCCACGTGAGCGCGGAGGCGCGGCGGCCCCGCAAGCCGGGGGCCAAGAAGCCGGCGACCAAGCCCTCGCCCGCTCGGGGCACCGCCAAGCCGCCCCGCCCGGCGCTGCCGGCCGCCCCTGCGCCGCCCAAGCTGGCGGCGCCGCCGACCCCGCCCGCGCTTACGGCGCCGCCCAGCCCCAAGATCCTGCCTGCGCCGGTCCCCGAGGCCACCCCGCGGCAGCTGCCCAGCGCCCTGCGCGTCGCCCGCGTCGAGACCGAGACCTCGTCGGTCACCGCTCCCGGGAGCGTCGTGGAGGTCACCCGCAAGACCCCGCCGCTGCTGGTCCACTTCGGGGAGGGCTTCAAGCGCGTGCGCTTCCCCGAGGGCACCAGGGTGATCTATCCCCCGGCGCCGCTGGCCGGGGTGGAGGACCCCGAGGCGGCGATCGCTGAGGCCCTCGACCACCCGCTCAACTCGGAGCCCCTCAACGCCCTGCTGCGCCCCGGGATGAAGCTGACGATCGCCTTCGACGACATCTCGCTGCCGCTGCCGCCGATGCAGCTGCCGGACGTCCGCCAGCGGGTCATCGAGCAGGTGCTCACGCGCGCCGCGGCCCACGGCGTGACCGACGTGGTCCTGATCGCCGCGCTGTCCCTGCACCGGCGGATGACCGATGCAGAGCTGCGCCGGGCGGTGGGCGACCGGGTCTTCGACGCCTTCCATCCCCACCGCCTCTACAACCACGACGCCGAGGATCCCGACGAGATGATCGAGGTCGGCGTGACCGACCGCGGTGAGTACGTCGACATGCCCAAGCGGGCGATGGACTCGGACCTCCTCGTGTACGTGAACATCAACCTGGTGGCGATGGACGGCGGCCACAAGTCTGTCCCAGTGGGGCTGGGCACGTACCGCAGCGTCCGCGCCCACCACAACACCGCCACCCTCTACGAGTCGCGTTCCTACATGGACCCGCCGCGCTCAGCGATCAGCCACTCGGTCGACCGCCAGGGGCGCCTGCTGGCCGACCACCTCAAGATCTTCACGATCGAGACGACGCTGAACAACGACACCTTTGACGGCCCCATGAAGTTCATGCAGAAGCACGAGAACAAGTGGACCCCCGCCGACCGGGCGGCGTTCGCCGGGATCCAGAAGGCGACCACGACGCTGCCGCGGCGGCGGGTGCGGGACATCTTCCACAACATCGCCGCGCCGTACCAGATCACGTCGGTGCAGGCCGGCGAGACCGAGGCCACCCATGCGTCGACGCTGCGCAACTTCCACCGCCAGCACCTCGTGCCGGTCAAGGGGCAGAGTGACGTCCTGGTGGCGGGCATCGCCTACCTCAGCCCGTACAACGTCAACGGCGTGCTCAACCCGATTCTCGTCAATACCATGGCGCTGGGCTACTTCTTCAACCTCTACCGGGGCAAGCCGCTGGTCCGCGAGGGCGGCGTGATGATCGCATTCCACCCCGTCGACTACGAGTGGCACCCGATCCACCACCCCAGCTACATCGACTTCTTCGACACTGTTCTGCCCCAGACGAAGGACCCCGCCGAGCTGGAGGCGCGCTTCGAGGAGGACTTCGCCTACGACCCCTGGTACCGCCACCTCTACCGCACCAGCCACGCCTACCACGGCGTGCATCCCTTCTATATGTGGTACTGGGCAGCCCACGGCATGCGCCACGTGGCCCGCACCATCTACGTCGGCGGCGACCCGAAGACGTGCCACCAGATGGGGTTCATGTCGGCCACCAGCCTCAAGGACGCGCTCGAGATGGCCAGCGACATCGTCGGCTCCAATCCCTCGATCACCTACCTCCACGCGCCCCCGCTGTTCCTTTGCGACGTGACATAGACGGCCGCCGGACGCCCCGCCCCCGTGCGGACCCGGCCGAACGTGCCGGCCGTCTCCGCCGGGTCGACGTCGACGGGGCGATGGCGATGGCCGCATTTGTCGAGTCGGGGGCCGGCGCGCCCCGCGACCTCGCCCCCGGCTGGACCCGGGAGCCGTCGATGCTGCTCGCCCGGCAGGTGGTGCAGGAGGGCCTGCTGGCCCCCGCGGTGCGGGTCGCGGGCAACTTCGAGGCGTTCGGCCGCGGCCGCGTTCGCGGCATCGACCCGCCCCTGATCATCGCCGCCAACCACGCCTCGCACGTCGACGTGATCGCCATCCGCGAGGCCCTGCCGCGGGCCTGGCGCCACGACCTGGTGGCGGCGGCGGCGGCCGACTACTTCTTCGAGAGCGGCTCCCGGCGGCTGCTGTTCTCGCTGGCCTTCAACACCCTGCCGCTGGAGCGCCACGAGAGCCCCCGCCAGTCGCTGCGCACCGCCGTGAAGGTGCTGCGCCAGGGCGCGGCGCTGATCATCTTCCCCGAGGGCGGCCGCCTCGACGGCGCCCCGCGGCTGCGGGAGTTCGCCCCCGGCGTCGGCTTCCTCGCCAAGCACGCGCGCGTGCCCGTCGTGCCGGTGGCGGTGTGGGGCACCCACGAGGCGCTGCCCAAGGGCCGCCGCCTGCCGCGCACCGCCCATATCCGCGTGCAGGTGGGACGCCCGATCGAGATCGCGGAGGGGGAGCGGCCGCAGGCTTTCACCCTGCGTGTACGGGAGGCCGTGAGGGCCGCAGCGGTCGAGCTGGGCGCGTGGCCGCTGGTCTACGGTGAGGGCGATGCACCGGGTGCCTGAGCGCATACTTGTGGCGATGCGCCATTCGAACGAGATCTGATGTTGGGCATCTTCACCCACTGGTGGATCCTGCTCATCATCATCGGGCTGCTGGTCCTGCTGTTCGTCAGCCCTCGCGCGCTGCCGGGGATAGGGCGCCGCGCGGGCCGCAAGGCACGTGAGACGGGCGAGGCGTCGGTGAAGGCCGCGCGCAACTTCAAGGACGAGTTCTCGGAGCCCGTGGACAAGCCCACCAAGGCGAAAGCCGAGGAGTAAGCGTGAACATCGGGCCCCTCGTCATGCGCGCGGTCCTGATGGTGTCCCCGACAGACAGCATCGCCGTCGCGGCCCGGGGTATGGTGGCGAAGAAGGTGGGCTCGGCAATCGTCATGACCGACGAGGGGCCGGGCATCATCACGG
Organism: Chloroflexota bacterium; assembly: GCA_034666445.1. Lineage (GTDB taxonomy): Bacteria > Chloroflexota > Dormibacteria > DASZGP01 > DASZGP01 > JAXDLV01. The sequence continues at coordinate 6,694 of JAXDLV010000028.1, forward strand.
AGCGCGACATCCTCCGCGCGGTGGCCGCCGGGCGCAACCTCGACGAAGCGAAGGTCGAGGACTACATGACCGCCGGTGCGATCACGGCCTTCGAGGACTGGGAGCTGCGCCAGGCCGCCCAGCAGATGGCCAACGGCGGCGTCCGCCACCTGATCGTGCTCAACCGCAGCGGCGGGTTGGAGGGCATCCTCTCCATCCGCGACCTGCTCAAGGCCCTCATCCGGGACACCGCCCCGGTCGGCTGACCCGTCGGAGCCCGGCGGCTCTGGGGCCGCGCGGCCGCGACCCTGCCTCGTCTAGAATGGCCCGACCTTGGACCTGAGCCTTTCGCCCTCCGAGCAGGCCTTCCGCGACGAGTTCCGGGCCTGGCTCGAGAAGAACCACCCCGGGCCGACGCCCAAGGGCCAGGAGGAGGCCTTCACCTTCCAGCGCGAGTGGCAGCGGCGCCTGGACGAGGACCGCTACGCCGGGCTGTCGTGGCCGGAGGCGTACGGCGGCCGGGGCGCTTCGCTGATGGAGCAGGCGCTGTTCAACGAGGAGATGGCGCGCGCCCAGGCGCCGATGCCGGCCAACGTGCTGGGACTCGTGATGGGCGGCCCGGTGGTCATCGCCCACGGCAGCGAGGAGCAGAAGGGCCGCTTCCTGAAGCCCATCCTCAGCGCCGAGGAGATCTGGTGCCAGGGCTTCTCCGAGCCCGACGCCGGCTCCGACCTGGCCGGCCTGAAGACGCGCGCGACGCACGCGGACGGCGGCTGGCGGGTGACCGGCCAGAAGGTGTGGACGTCGTTCGCCCACCACGCGAAGTACATGATGCTGCTGGCCCGGACCGACCCCGAGGCGAAGAAGCACGAGGGCCTCAGCTACCTGATCCTCGACATGCAGCATGACGGCGTGGAGGTGCGCACGCTGCGCCAGATCACCGGGGAGTCGGAGTTCAACGAGGTGTTCATCGACAACGCCTTCGTCCCCGAGGAGAACCTGGTGGGCGAGGAGAACCGCGGCTGGGCGGTGGGCATCACCACCCTGATGTTCGAGCGCGCCGGGATCGCGGCGGCGTCCGCGGTGATGATCAAGATCCAGCTCGGTGAGCTGGCGGCGCTGATCCGCGAGTACGGCCTCGCCGAGGACGCCGACATCCGCCAGCGCTTCGGTCGCCTCGTGGCGCAGGCCGAGACCATGCGGCTCAACGGCTACCGCGGCCTCAGCCGCGTCATCCAGGAGGGCATCCCCGGGCCCGAGGGCTCGATCACCAAGTGGCAGTGGGCCGACATCAACCAGGCGCTGACGGAGCTGGCGATGGAGGTACGTGGCGCCGACGCCCCGCTGACCGACTCGTCGTGGTCCTACCGCTTCCTGCGCGCCCGAGCCAACTCGATCGAGGGCGGCACCACCGAGATCCAGAAGAACATCCTCGCCGAGCGGGTGCTCATGCTCCCCAAGCTGCGGTAGGGCGATGAGGTTCGACCTTGCCGATGAGCAGAAGGCGATCCACGACTCGGCCCGCGACATGCTCGCCAAGCGCTACCCGATGCGGCGCGTCCGGGAGCTGGCCGAGGCCGGTGAATACGACGACGACGCCTGGAAGGAGGTGGCGCGGCTGGGATGGCCCGGGCTGGCGATCCCCGAGGAGCACGGCGGCCAGGGGCTGGGCCTGGTCGAGCTCGCAGTCCTGCTCGAGGAGTTCGGCTACGCCGTCGCGCCGTCGCCCTTCCTCAGCACCGTCAGCGCCGCGCTGCTGATCGACCGC
>JAXDLV010000029.1:0-4071 GCA_034666445.1 Chloroflexota bacterium
ACGATGACGAGGTTGCGCTTGTTCTTCAGGAAGGCGGCCATTGGTCGCTGATGGTAGCTCTATCGGCAGATCGCGGGGTCAGTCGCCGCGGGTGAACGCCCCCCCGGCCCGGGTACACGCCGCGGGCGCCGAGCTCCTCCTCGATGACAAGGAGGCGGTTGTACTTGGCCACCCGCTCGGACCGCGAAGGTGCCCCGGTCTTGATCTGTCCGGCGTTCACCGCGACGGCGAGGTCCGCGATCGTGGTGTCCTCGGTCTCCCCGGAGCGGTGCGACATGACAGTGGTGTAGCCCGCGCTGGACGCGACCCGGATGGCCTCCAGCGTCTCGCTGAGGGTGCCGATCTGGTTCACCTTCACGAGGATGGAGTTGGCGACGCCCCTGTGGATGCCCTCCAGGAGGCGCGACGGGTTGGTTACGAAGAGGTCGTCGCCGACCAGCTGCGTGGTGCCACCGAGGCGCTCTGTCAGCAGCTTCCAGCCGTCCCAGTCGTCCTCCGCGAGGCCGTCCTCGAGCGAGACGATCGGGAACGCGCCGACCCACTCCGCCCAGAGGTCGATCATCTCCTCGCTCGACAGGACCCGACCCTCGCCCTCCAGGTGGTACGCGCCGTCACGGTACAGCTCGCTGGTCGCCGGGTCGAGGGCGATAGCGACGTCGTCGCCCGGCCGGTAGCCGGCGGCCTCGATCGCGGATACCAGCAGCTCCATCGCCTCGCGGTTGGAGTCCAGGTTGGGGGCGAAGCCGCCCTCATCCCCCTGCCCCGTGCTGAGGCCCTTCGCCTTGATCGCGGCCTTGAGCGCGTGGAACACCTCAGCGCCGGCGCGCAGCGCGTCGGCGAATGAGTCCATGCCGACCGGGACGACCATGAACTCCTGGAAGTCGACGTTGCTGTCGGCGTGGGCGCCGCCGTTGATGACGTTCATCAGCGGGACGGGAAGCGTCACGGCGGCGTCGCCGCCAAGGCTCTGATACAACGCCTTCCCGCCAGACGCCGCCACGGCGTGGGCGGCGGCCAGCGAGACGCCGAGGATGGCGTTGGCGCCGAGGCGTCCCTTGTTGGGGGTGCCGTCGAGCTCGCGCAACGCGTTGTCGAGGCCGGCCTGGTCGGCGGCGTCGCGGCCCCGGACGGCGGCCGCGATCGTGGTGTTGACATTGTCCACGGCGTTGAGGACGCCCTTGCCGCCATAGCGCTTCTCGTCGCCGTCGCGGAGCTCGACCGCCTCGTGCACCCCGGTCGATGCCCCGGACGGCACCTTGGCTGCGCCGAACCCACCGCCGTCGAGGTGGACCTCGACCTCGATCGTCGGGTTGCCGCGCGAGTCGAGGATCTCTCGGGCCTGGACTACATTGATCGCGGTGGACACCTATATATCTCCCCTGGGCTCCTGGCGCGACGGCGTGAGCCCGAGCCAGATGCGTGAGATCGACCGGCTGGCCGACGAGCGGTACGGGCTCACGACGATGCTGCTGATGGAGTCGGCCGGCCTCGCCGTCGCCCGCGTGGCCCGACGCCTGCTCCGCCCGCCGCTCGCCGAGCGGGCGGTCGTGATCCTAGCAGGGCCGGGGAACAACGGCGGTGATGGACTGGTAGCGGCTCGCCGCCTGTTGGCGTGGGGGGTGGACGTCACCGTCTACACCTCCTATGACCTTGGCGTGGCCCACGACATCGCCCGGCAGCAGGTGGAGCTCGCCACGTCCGCCGGCGTGACCGTCGACCCGTGGCAACCGACCGACGAGGAGCTCGACCCGGACTCGACCGCGGAGGTGGAGGAGGACGAGGCGGCGGCCGACGCCGCCGACCTGGCCACCTACGACCTGGTGATCGATGCGCTGCTCGGCTATGGCGCGACGGGCGATCCCCGCCCGCCGGTCGACGAGATGATCGCCGCCGCCAACCAGTCGGGGGCGCCCATCCTGGCGGTCGACAGCCCCTCCGGGCTGGATGCGCTCACCGGCGCGCCCGCCGACGACTGCGTCCAGGCGACCGCCACCGCAACCCTGGCCCTGCCCAAGGCCGGGCTGGTCGTCCCCGGCGCGCGGCGGTGGGTGGGGCGCCTGTTCGTGTGCGACATCGGGCTCCCACCGACCCTGCTGGCGGAGGCGGGGGTAGGCGTCGAGGACCTGTTTGCCGAGGACGACATCGTGGAGCTCCCCGAACCCGAGTTGACCGGCTAGCAACCGCCGACTAGACTGACGCCAAACGTCTCCTCCACGCTTTTGTAATGAATGAACTTAGCCTTGTGCTGAACTTGCCCAGCACCCAGCCGACCTTCGACGCGTTGTTCCTTGATGACTTCAACCAGGTCTTCAGCTACGTGCTCCGCCTGGTTGGGGATGTCGCCGAGGCGCACCGGCTCACGGAGGAGACCTACGCGGAGCTCGCCCGGTACTACCGGAAGGACCGGGTACCCAACGAGCCCAAGGCGCTCCTCTACCTGCTCGCCACGGCCCGTGCCCGCGACCACCTGCGCAAGGGCGACAAGCCAGGCCTCTTCCAGCGGCTCTTCGCGAGGCCGGTGGAGCCCGCTGTGGAGTTCACGCAGGACGACGTCAGCGCGCTGACCAACGACACCGACCAGCGCGCGCTCAGCACGCTGGACTTCGGCTCCCAGGTGATCCTCCTGCTGCACGACTACTGCGGCCTGAGCTACGACGAGGTCGCCCGCGCGGCCGGGATCGGCCGCAGCAGCGTGCCCCGTGACCTCGATCGGGCCCGGCACGAGTTCAAGCAGGCCTACGACTACATCAGGTTCTAGGTTGTGAAGTGCCAGCCGCGCGCCCTCACCCCCTACCTCGACGGCGAGCTCCCCGACGACGTCCACGAGCAGGTCGAGGAGCACCTCCGCAGCTGCCCCTCATGCGGCGCGATGCTCGACGAGGTGACGGTGGCGTCGGAGCGGGTGCGCGAGATGGGGCGGTCCTCGATCCCACCTGACTCCCTCAAGGTCGCCCTGGACCTGGTCGCCGAGCGCGCGGGGATCGGCGGCGCCGCGCTCAGCCAGACGGTGGAGCTGGCGCGCGACACGCGGCCGGTGGTCGAGGTGCTGCCCGAGATGCCGCCCGACCCCGAGCCGGAGATGGAGATCGCAGCGCCTGCGCCGCCGATGGCCGCCGAAGAGGCGATGCTGCGGACCGCCGACGCGACCGACGGCCCCGTCCCGGACCCGGTGATCGCGGCAGCCACCTGGACGCCCTTCCTCGACCCCATCCCACAGCGCGCGACCGAGCGCGAGCCGGTCGCCGAGGTCGAGCCCGAGCCCGAGCCAGTGGCGGAGCCCGAGCCGGTCGCCGAGGTCGAGCCCGAGCCGGTCGCCGAGGTCGAGCCCGAGCCGGTCGCCGAGGTCGAGCCCGAGCCCGAGCCAGTGCCGGAGTTCGAGCCGCTCGCGAACGCCACGCCGGTGGCGCCGGTCGAGGCTGTCCAGGCCGAGCCGGCGGCGGCCGTGGGCGATCCTGCGGCCTCAGAGGAGGCGGCCGACGTGTCGCTCCCCGAGGACTACATGCGCTTCCTCCGGCCGGCCAGCGGGACGTCGATCCCCAGCGGCCCTGTCGACGACGAGCCGCTGGCCCATCCGCCAGACGCGCCGCCCCACGAGCTGCGGCCACCGTGGCTGGACGCGGCGTCGGCGGACAGCCCCGACCTCGAGGAGCAGGGGCGGCGAGCCATCGACGCGGCGATGGAGGCCTCGGTGGAGGCGGTCCGCGAAGAGGCCGAGGAGCTGGCGGCCGCGCCTGAGGCGCCGCCCGAGGAGATCATTCAGCAGGCGGCGTTCGACGAGCCCGCCATCACCCCGGACGCCTCGGTGGTTCCCGCGATCGGGGCGGATCCACGGGTCGAGCCCCCGCCGGAGCCCTGGCACAGCGTGTGGTCAGCCGAAACCGACGTCGCCGCCGACGACGAGGCGGCCACCGAGGAGATGCCGGCCGAGCCAGTGGTGGCCGAGGAGGCGATCGCGGACGGGGAGCCAGCAGGTGACCCTGGGCTGGCTTGGGAGGAGGCCGAGACGCCCAGGGCGACCGAGGCCACCGACGAGCCGCTGCTCCCGGCCCACGTCGCGGTCCAGCCCTGGAC
>JAXDLV010000030.1:0-3458 GCA_034666445.1 Chloroflexota bacterium
GAAGTACTTTCCCCTGCCTCCCGGTAAGGCGACGATCTCGGGCCATTCGGTTTCGGGCGGCGCGCTGCTCTCCTACCCGGGCGGGCCGGGGACCTGGCAGCTGCTCGGCGACCATGCGGCCGGGGAGCCGTGGATGAACCGCGCCGCGTTCAGCGTCGACCAGCAGAATTTCGGCCTGGTGACGCCAGCCACCGTGGCCGTCACAGTCGAGGCCGACGGGTCGGGCAAGTTCCACTTCGACCAGCTCCAGGGCCGGCCGGGGACGAGCGAGACCGGCACGATCACCTGGACCTGCGCCGAGACGGCTTAGCCCTTGGCGGCGTCCTCGACAAACTTCCGGCGCAGGGCCTCGTACTTCTCAGCCACCTCGGGGCGGCTGAGACCGATGATCTGGGCCGCCAGGTAGGCGGCGTTCTTGGCGCCGGCCTCACCCACCGCGACGGTGGCCACCGGCACCCCCGGCGGCATCTGCACGATCGCCAGCAGGGAGTCGAGCCCGTTGAGGTGGCCGGAGGCAATCGGCACTCCGATGACCGGCAGCGTCGACCAGGCCGCGGCCGCGCCCGGCAGGTGGGCGGCCATCCCGGCGCCCGCGACGATGACCTTGATGCCGCGCTCGCGGCAGCCCGCTGCCCACTCCGACATGAGCTTGGGCGTGCGGTGCGCGGACAGGACTCGGACCTCCGACTCGATGCCCATGTCGGACAGCGTGTCAGCGCATTTCTGAATCACGGGTAGGTCGGACTTGCTCCCGACCACGATGCCGACCTCTACCAACACTGCCTCCTTCTACGTCTGCGACGCCACTGCTTCCGCGGCGATGTCCCGCCGGTAGAAGGCGCCGTCAAAGCTTACCCGGGCGGCGTTGTCGTAGGCCCGCGCCCGGGCGTCGGCGACGCTCTCGCCCGACGCCACGACGGTCAGCACCCGGCCGCCGCTGGTGACGTACCCGTTGGAGGTGCGCTGGGTGCCCGCGTGGAACGCCAGCACGCCGTCGTCGAGGTCGTCCAGCCCGCCGATCACCCTGCCCGTCTCGTAGGCGCCGGGGTACCCGCCGCTGGCGAGGACGACCCCCACCGCCGGGCGGGGACTCCAGGCCAGGTCGGTCGGCGCCAGCTGGTCGCGGGCGCACGCCAGCATGACCGCTACCAGGTCGCTCTCCAGCCGGGGCAGCACCACCTGGGCCTCGGGGTCGCCAAAGCGCGCGTTGTACTCGATCACCATCGGGCCAGTGCTGGTGAGCATGACCTGGGTGTAGAGGCAGCCACGATAGGGGGTGCCCCTGGCCGCCAGCTCGCTGACCACCGGCTGGGCGCAGAGCCGGCGCACCAGGTCAACGACCTCCGCGTTGGCGTCGGGCGGAGGGCTGAACGCCCCCATGCCACCCGTGTTGGGCCCGGCGTCGCCGTCGCCGGCGCGCTTGTAGTCACGCGCGGGGACCATCGGCACGGCGGTCGCGCCGTCGCAGAAGCACATCAGGCTGAGCTCCGGGCCGCTGAGGGGCTCCTCGAGGATGACGCGCGCGCCGGCGTCCCCGTAAGCCATGTCCACCATCGCGTGGTCGATGGCCTGCAGGGTCTCCTCCACCGTCGCGCACACCGCCACGCCCTTGCCCAGGGCCAGCCCGTCGGCCTTGACCACCAGGCCCCGGCCGGCGTCGCGGGCGTGCTCCCGCGCTGCCTTCACGTCATCGAAGACCGCGAAGCCGGCTGTGGGCACCCCCGCCGCCGCCATCAGCTCCTTGGCGAAGGTCTTGCTGGACTCCACCGTGCCCGCCGCCGCGGTGGGCCCGAACACCGCCCGGCCCGCGTGGGCCAGGTGGTCGGCGACCCCGGCGGCGACGACGTCGTCGGGGCCGATCACCGTCAGGTCGATGTCCTGCTCGTGGACCAGCGACAGCACGTCAGCGACGTCGGTCGGGTCGATGGTCGCGTGGGCGCCCACGTCCTGGGTGGCGCCATTGCCGGGGGCCGCCATCACCAGCTCGACCGAGGGCGACTGGCGCAGCTTCCAGACCAGGGCGTGCTCCCTGCCGCCGGACCCCAGAACCAGCACCTTCAAGGCGCGGCGGTCACTCCCACTCGATGGTGGACGGGGGCTTGCTCGAGATGTCGTAAACCACGCGGTTCACGCCGGGCACCTCGTTGACGATGCGGGAGGAGATCGCCCCCAGCACGTCGTAGGGCAGCTTGGCCCAGTCCGCGGTCATCCCGTCGTCGCTGGTGACCACGCGGATGGCGACGACGTTGGCGTAGGTCCTGAGGTCGCCCATCACTCCCACCGAGGAGATCGGGGTGAGGATGGCGAAGCTCTGCCAAACCTTGCGGTAGAGGCCGGCGCGCTTGATCTCGTCGATGACCACCCAGTCGGCCGCGCGGAGGGTGTCGAGGCGCTCCCGGTTGACCTCGCCGATCACGCGGATGGCCAGCCCCGGGCCGGGGAACGGCTGGCGGAAGACCATGTCCTCGGGCAGCCCCAGCGCCAGGCCGACCTGGCGGACCTCGTCCTTGAACAGGTAGCGCAGTGGCTCGATGAGCTTGAAATCCAGGTCCTCGGGAAGACCCCCCACGTTGTGGTGGCTCTTGATCTTGTGGGCATGGTTGGTGTCGTGCGAGGTCGACTCGATGACGTCGGGGTAGAGGGTGCCCTGGGCGAGGAACTTGACGTCGCCTTCGGCCAGGCTGCGCGCCTCGTCGGCGAAGACGTTGATGAACTCGCGGCCGATGGTCTTGCGCTTGGTCTCGGGGTCGGTGACGCCGCCCAGGGCGGTGAGGAAGCGGTCGGTGGCGTCGACGTAGCGGAGGTCGATCTTGAGCCCCCGGCTCATTACGTCGATCACCCGCTCCCCCTCCTGGAGGCGGAGCAGCCCGTTGTTGACGAAGACGCACGTCAGCTGGTCGCCGATCGCCCGGTGCACCAGGGTGGCCGCCACCGCGGAGTCGACGCCGCCGCTGAGGGCGCATATCACGCGGCCGTCGCCCACCTGCTTGCGGATCGCGTCGATCGCCGACTGGATGAAGCTGGCCGGCTCCCAGTTACCGGTGCACTCGCAGACGTCGTACAGGAAGTTGCGCAGGATCTCCTTGCCCAGCGGCGTGTGGACCACCTCGGGGTGGAACTGGATGCCCACCCGGCCCCGGTCGTCGCCGATGGCCGCCACCGGCGAATTGCCGGAGTGGGCCAGCACGTGGAAGCCCGGCGGGGGGCGGCTGATGATGTCGCCGTGGCTCATCCAGACGGGCATCTGGTCGGGCATGCGGCCGAAGATCGAGGCCTTGTCGTCGATGGTCACAGAGGCCAGGCCGTACTCGCGCTTGGTCGACGGCTCCACCCCGCCGCCGAGCGCCTCCGCCATGAGCTGCATTCCATAGCAGATGCCGAGGATGGGCACGCCCAGCTCGTACAGGCCGGGGTCGGGGTGAGGCGCGCCGTCCTCGTACACCGACGCCGGGCCGCCG
>JAXDLV010000031.1:0-10333 GCA_034666445.1 Chloroflexota bacterium
GCGCCAGGCCGCCGCTACCAAGGCGGCCGCCACCCGCGCCGCCAACGAGAGCAAGAGCGGCCTCGAGAAGGCCGCCGACCGGGTCCAGGAGGGCGCTCAGAACCTCGGCAAGAGGATCGAGAACGCCGTCGAGTCGGTCGCCAGCTAACCGCCGCGCAGGCGCTCTCGCGAGCATGGTGGGGCCCCCTCGGGGGCCCCACTTTCGCTTTAAGGCCCTACTTCGCCCGCATGCGGTTGTTGCGCGGGTTGTGCTCGACCTCGGCCAGCCCGAGCTCCTCGAGGAGCGGCGGGAGGTACATCCCCACCCGGCCGCGGTAGCCCTTGCGCAGCCCGTACCAGCCGCCGACGGGGTTGTCGGCGGCGCGGCCCCAGGCCTCCACCGTGCCCGCCGCGGGCTCCTTCTGCTCGTCGGCGGACCCCAGCGGCATCCAGTCGCCGTGCTTCTTCAGCATCGCGTGCATGTCGTCGATGATCCGCAGGTCGTAGGTCAGCTTCGTCGAGCCGACCTGGCACACGAGCTGCGGCGGGTCGGCCGCCTCGTCCTTGTACAGCTCGTACTCCGACGTCTGCGGCGGGGTCTTCAGCTTCCAGGGATCTTCCTTGGTGCCCTTGCCGGACATCAGTACATCCCCACTTTCTCGACGTCGACGCCGCAGAACGGGCACTTGGTCCGCTCGGCGCCCTCCTCGAACGTCATGTGCCCCCCGCAGCTGCGGCAGGGGATCTCGGCCGACCCGACGTCGAGCTTGCGCCCGCAGCCGTCGCAGACGACGACCTTGGCGCCCGGCATCGCCGTGACCTCGCCGCCACAGCCGCCGCACTTGCGGGGCTGGCCGTCCTCGACCTGAACGGGGAGGTACTCGGTCTTGAGGCCAGACCGCTCGACCAGCTGCGCGGCCGCGTCGTCCGGGAGCATCCCGAGCCAGCCCTGGAGGAACCCGGACCAGCCCATCTTGTTGCCCACCTGGTAGGCGCGGTCGGGGTCGAGGTCGTCGACGCCGCTCTTCTTGTTGAGCGCCGCGGTCACCGTGAACTGCTTCTCCAGCGTGTCGACCATCGGCCAGAAGGTTTCCGGCTCGACCTGCTGGGCCATCATCGAGCCGGTGTACTTGAGCCCCATCACACGCTGGGTCATCTCCGCCTCCAGCTGCTGCGCCTCGGGGTCGAAGGCGCGCACGGTCGCCGCCTCGGACATGTAGGTCACGTACTCCTCGCGGTAGCGCGCGTCGTTCTTGGCACGGTGGGACACGGCGTTGGGGACGTACTGGACGAAGGCCTCCCAGATCGGCCGCTGGGTCGCGCGGTAGGCGTCGCGGTCACCCGCAGCCTTGGCCGCCTGGGACGCCTGGTAGCCGCCGTTGACGATGTTGGCGTACTCGATGCCGGGCGGCGCGTCGGTTTCGGCCGCCTTGCGCAGGTCGAAGTCGACGAAGGTGCCGCAGTAGTCGCAGTAGACGTACGCGGTGACCGACGGCAGCTTCTTGGGCGCGCCGCACGTGGGGCAATCGACGCGGCGGACGTACCCCGGGTCGGGCGCTCCCAGGATGTTCATCACCTTGCGCGTCCAGGCGGACGAGCCGACGGTCTCGCCGGCCGTGGCCGCCTGGATCTCGCCGGCGGTCTTCATGGCCTCCATCGACTGCTGGGCCATCTTCATCATGTCGGCGAGGCCGCCGCCGCCACCCTGCTGCTGGTTCCGATCAAAGAATCCCACGACCTCTCCTCCTTGGCGCCGGCGCCCAAAACGTAGGCGAGCATCGTAATCTAAGCGCCGGAGGAAGGGCGATGAAGTACCAGGCACCGGCCTGGCTGGAGACGTTCGATGAGCAGTCCATCCGTCAGTGGGTGGGCCTCAACGTCCAGAAGCGCTACCAGAAGGAGACCATCGCCGCCGCGATCAACCACGCCGCGGCGGCCGCACCGACCTCCGAGGACATGACCGGCTTCATGATGGCCACCGCCGAGGAGGCCAGCCTCCGCTACTCGGCCACGTCGACCCTGGTGCTGGGCATCATCGCGATCTTCGTGGCCTTCTTCCTGGGCGGGCTCTCGATCCTGGCGATCATCTTCGCGGCGGTGTCGGGGCAGCGCGGGATCAAGTCCCGCACCCGCCGCGAGCAGGCCATCGCCGGCCTGGTGCTCACCGGCATCGCCGTGGTGATCTTTGTCCTCAGCCTGGTGCTGAGGTACGTGGTCAAGCTCTAGGGGTTCGTACCCTTCGCCGCCCAGGCCCGGGCGAGCAGGCTGATCGAGCCGTCGGCGGCGACCGGCAGGCGTGAGCGCAGAAGGTCCCGCAGCCGCCCCCGGTGCTCCTCGTCGAGCGTCATGTTGTAGGCCGGTGCCGGGCCCTGGCCGCCCAGTAAGGGTGTCCAGAAATCTTCGAAGTCGGGGAACACGGCCTCGGCGTCGATGGCCCGGACCTCGACGTCCCGCAGCCCTGCGGCGGTGAACAGCTCGCGGAACGCGTCCTCGCGGCAGAGGGGGTAGCGGTCGCCCTCGTCAAGCGCCTTGGCGTCGGGGTCGAGCTCGGCGGCGGCGTCCCAGTAAGCCCGGATTATGTCCATCCTGTCGGACAGGTCCCAGAGGTAGGCGCCAACCACCGCCCCGGGCGCGCCCACCCGGCGGATCTCCGCCATCGCCGCCGTGGGGTCGGGGACGAAGTTGAGCACCAGCGCGGAGGCAATGGCGTCGAACGACGCGTCCGGAAACGGGAGCGAGTCGGCGGAGGCGACGTCGAAGGCCGCGCGGGCGTCGTCGATGGCGCCGCGAGCGTGCTCGACAAAGAACGGCGACGCGTCGATGCCGCGTATCGACGCGGGTTCACACGAGGCCAGGATCACCTCCGTCAGCGCGCCGGTGCCGCAGCCGACGTCGAGCCACCGCGCCCCTGCCGGCACACCCAGCCAGGGCAGGAACTGCCGCGCGACGACGCGGCTCCAGCGGCCGATCCACCGCTCGTAGGCGTCACCGCTGGTCCAGACCTGGCCCTGCGTTGTCTCGTTCATGGTTTGTGGGGGTGGCGGGAAGGCCGGGATTCGAACCCGGGAGGGAACGTCAAAGCCCCCTACTCGCTTAGCAGGCGAGCGCTTTCGACCACTCAGCCACCTCCCCGCGCGTGGGGTCGCCCAATTGTAGGGGGAACGCCGCCGGGCGCCCCGGCGGTGGCCCCGGCGCGTCGGTAGCAGAATCGACGAGACACAAGAGGAGGTCGACGCCATGGCCGACAGCTACCCCGCCGTCATACCGATGATCGCCTACGAGGACGGCCCCGCCGCGATGGACTGGCTGGTGCGGGCCTTCGGGTTCCGCGAGCGCACCCGTATGGTCGACGGCGGCCGGCTGAGCCACGGCGAGCTCGAGACCGAGGGCGGCGGCGTGGTGATGCTGGCCACCCCGACCCCGGCCTACCAATCGCCACGGCGGCACTGCGAGGAGTGCGAAGCGGCCCGGCGCTGGTCGGAGGTGCCCTACGTCATCGACGGCGCCCTGGTTTACGTGGACGACGTGGTCGCCCACCACGCCCGCGCGGTCGACAACGGGGCCACGGTTCTCAGCGGCGTCGAGGCCGACGAGCACGGCCGGCGCTACCGCGCGCAGGACCCCGAGGGCCACCGCTGGATGTTCATGGAGCGCCCGCCCGAGGGCGCCTGACCCCGGGCGGCCGCGGCTCTTAGCTCTGGTCGAACCAGGTCTGCATGGACTGGGCCAGCATCATGTCGCCCTTGAGCTTGACCTTGCCCGACATGAAGGCCTGGACGCCGTTGAGCTTGCCCGCGACCAGGCGCAGGAAGTCGGGCGCCCCCACGGTGAGGACGACGTTGGCTTCCTTGTCGGTCGACTGGGAGGTCACCGCCTTGCCGTCGGCGACGGCCACCTGCCAGCTCTCGGTGCCCTCCGGCGAGGTGATGTCGTACTGGATGACCGCGGACTTGCCCGCCGCCTTGTCGGGCAGGAAGCGCTGCTCCATGCCCTCGAAGATGGCCTTGATCAGGCCGCCGTTCTGCGGCTGCAGCTCCTTGATGAGCGCGTTGATGCCGTCGTCGCTCTTGTCGCCGATCAGGGCGACGAGGTCGGCGGTCCCGGGGTTGTCCGGCATCGCGCCGGCCGCGCCGGTCGACGGAGCGGCTTCCTGCGTGTCCTGCGGGGTCTGCTCAGACATGGTCGATCCTCCTCTGGCCCGGCGGGCTCAACGGTTACATCAGCCTATGATCCATAGCATGAACGTTCTACGCGTCGCAGCACCCACCGCCGAGGACGGCGAGTACACGATCGACCAGCTGGCACAGGCCAGCGGTGTGACCGTGCGCAACATCCGCGCCCACCAGTCACGCGGCCTGATGCCCCCGCCAGAGGTCCGCGGCCGCACGGGCTTCTACACCCAGGAGCACCTCGCGCGGCTGCAGCTGATCCTCGAGATGCAGGCCGATGGCTTCAACCTCAACTCCATCCGCCGCATCCTCGACGGCATGCCGCCGGGCGCGGCCGGCGAGGTCCTCGGCTTCGAGCGCGCGGTGCGAACTCCCTGGGGAGAGGAGCAGCCGGAGATCATCGACGGCCACGAGCTCACTGCCATCGTGGGCACCGATGACTCCGCGGTTGCCAAGCGCGCGATCAAGCTGGGCGTGCTGGTGCCGATCGGCAATGGCCAGTTCGAGGTGCCCAGCCCGACCCTGCTGCGTGCCGGCGCCGAGCTGCACAGGCTGGGCATCGACATCAACGCCCGCCTCGGGGTGCAGGAGCAGGTCCGCCGCCACACCGACGGCGTCGCCGACGCGTTCGTCAAGCTCTTCCTGGAGCACGTCTGGAAGCCCTTCTACGAGGCGGGCGAGCCGGACGACCAGTGGCCCGAGATCCGCGAGGCCCTCGACCGCCTGCGGCCCCTTGCGCGTGAGGTCCTGGTGGCCACCTTCCACCAATCGATCGCCGACGCGATCGACGAGGCGCTGGAGGGTGTGCGGGAGCAGCAGGCGCGGGTGGGCCGCAAACGCAGCGAGCTGCGCGAGGGGCGCGCCGGGCGCGACGGGCGCGAGGGGAAGGAGCGCAGCGAGGGCCCACGCCGGGCCTCCCGCAGGCGCCGCGACAAAGGCTGATCCAGCGCGCGCCCCACGGCTTACCATCTCAGGTGGAAGCGATGGAAGGCACGGAGGAGACCGGTTGAAGCTCGCTGTCATGCTCCCGTACACCGACCTGCCCTGGGGCGAGGTCGTCGACTATGTGCAGACCGCGGAGAAGCTCGGCTTCGAGGCTGTCTTCGTCGCCGAGGCCTACAGCTACGACTCCGTCAGCATCATGGGCGCCCTCGCCACCAAGACCGACCGGATCAAGATCGGCGCGGGCATCCTCAACGTCTTCAGCCGGACACCGGCGCTGATCGCCCAGAGCGCCAGCGCCATCGACATGCTCTCGGGCGGGCGCTTCATCCTCGGGCTGGGCACCAGCGGACCCCAGGTCGTGCAGGGCTGGCACGGGGTCAAGTTCGAGAAGCCGCTGCAGCGCACCCGGGAGACGATCGAGATCATCCGCATGGCGCTCCGCCGTGAGCGGGTCCTCTACGACGGCGAGACGATCAAGCTCGACATGGGCCTCAAGCTCATCAACCACCCGGTCCGTGCGGAGATCCCGATCATCATCGCCAGCCTCGGCCCGAAGAACCTGGAGATGACCGGCGAGATCGCCGACGGCTGGATGCCGACGCTGTTCGACCCCGGCCACATCGACGTCTTCAAGCCCCACCTCGAGGCCGGCCTGGCGAAGGCCGGCAGGCAGTGGGGCGACCTGGAGATCACGCCCATGGTCCCGGTGGTGGTCTACGACGACCTCGACGTCTGCCGCCAGATGATCAAGCCGTACCTGGCGCTGTACATCGGCGGCATGGGCTCGCGCGAGCGCAACTTCTACAACCAGCTGGTGCAGCGCTACGGCTACGTCGAGGAGGCCCAGCAGATCCAGGAGCTGTACCTCGGCGGCGACAAGGCCGGGGCCGCCGCGCTGGTGCCGGACAAGCTGGTCGACGACACGTCGGCCTTCGGCCCGGCGACCAAGGTGCACGAGGACCTCCAGCGCTTCGCCGCCGCGGGCGCCACCATGCCCGTGCTCGGAATCAACGCCTTCGACCAGGAGACCCGGCTGCGCACCCTCGAGGCGCTGGCGCCGGTGGCGGCCACCGCCTGAGCCCGGAGGACATATGCGAATAGTTGTCGTCCAGCCCAACGAGAAGCTCCGGACCGCGCTCCGGACCATGCTCCAGGCCGACGGCCACGAGGTCTCGGTGGCGGGCAGCGCCGCGTTCATCGAGGGTCTCTCCGCCGACAGCCGCCCCGACCTCATCCTCTGCGACGAGAAGGTGGAGGGCAGCACCGGGGCCAAGGTGATCAAGACCCTCCGCGCCAAGCCGTCCACCAAGCAGGTGCCCATCCTTCTGCTCGTAGGCGGCGGCTCACGCAGCGACCAGCTGCGCGACGCCCTGGAGGCGGGCGCCAACGACGCCATCAGCCGCAAGGTGCAACCCGCCGAGATGCTGGCGCGGGTGCGGCGCATGCTGGACCGCCACAGCGGCGACAGCCCCGCCGCCGACCTTGCCAACACCGTCGTCATCCTCAGCGCCCGTGGAGGCAGCGGCAAGACGGTGCTGGCCTGCAACCTGGCCGTGGCGATCGCCCAGCTCAGCGGCGAGACCGTGGCCCTGCTGGACCTCAACCTGGAGTTCGGGACCACCGCCACGATCCTCAGCCTGCAGCCGCGCGCGACCCTTAGCGAGCTGGCCCGCGCCAGCGTCGAGGAGCCCTCGGACGAGGCCTTTGACGCGATGCTCCTGCACCACTCCAGCGGCGTCCGCCTGCTGCCGGCACTGGCACGGGCGGGCGACTCGGAGCTGGTCGACGACGCCGCCCTGGGGCAGCTCATCGCCCGCCTGCGCAAGACCTACGACCACCTCATCATCGATGGGCGGCCGTCGTACCGGGAGTTCATGATCGACCTCTGGGACCAGGCCGACAGCCTCGTCGTGCCCTGCCCCTCAGACGTCCCCTCCGTCAGCGTCACCCAGGCGCTGCTCTCGGCGTTCACGCGCGTCGACATCGACAATGAGAAGGTGCTGCTGGTGATCAACCACCTGCTCGCCAAGGCGGGGGTGCCCGCCACCGACATCGAGCGCTTCCTGGGCAAGCCGTCCACCACGATTCCCTATGGCGGCGACGCGTTCCAGGCCGCCGTCAACGCGGGCCGGCCCTACATCATGGACAACGGGGCGGAGCCGGCGGGCCGGGCGATCAGGGCGCTGGCGGACCAGCTCCTGACGCGCCACGCTGCGAGCCCCCGGAGGGCCTCCAGCTAGGACTCAGAGCCTGCGGCTGAGCTCCTCGGCCTCGTCGACGAGCACCGCGATGGCGTCGAGGCCCCCCTTCCAGAAACCGGGGTCGGCAAGGTCGACGCCCATCCGGCGGGTGAGCTCCTCGGGGGAGTCGGAGCCACCGGCGGTGAGCAGGTCGAAGTACTTCGGCACGAAGCCGTCGCCCTCCTCCTGGGAGCGCTGGTAGATCGCCAGCGCGAGCAGGTTGCCGAAGGCGTACGCGTAGACGTAGCCCGGCACGGCGATGAAGTGGTGGACGTAGCTCCACCAGACACCGTAGTTGTCGGTGACCTCGACGGCCTCGCCGAGCATGTCGCGCTGGGTGCGCAGCCAGGCCGCGCTGATGGCGTCCTCTGACAGCTCGCCCTCGGCCCGGCGCTGGGTGTGCAGGGCGTCCTCGAATCGGTTCATCGCCACCTGCCGGAAGATCGAGGCGATCGCGTCGTCGATGCGGCCGACCATCAGGCTGAGGCGGCGGGCGGGGTCGGTCTCGCCGGCCAGAAGACGGGAGAACGTGACGGTCTCGCCGAAGATCGAGGCCGTCTCCGCCATCGTCAGCGGGGTGCTGAAGTTGAGGTACGTCTGGGCGCGGCTGAGGGACATGTGCACGCCGTGGCCAAGCTCGTGGGCGAGCACCAGGACGTCCCGCCGCTTGCCGGTGTAGTTGACGAAGACGTAGGGGTGGAGGCCGGGGATGGTCGAGTGGGCGAACGCGCCACCGCGCTTGTTGCTGCCGATGGCGGCGTCGATCCACGAGCTGTCGAAGAACTCCTCGGCCAGGTCGCGCAGCCGCGGTGAGAACGACCCGTAGGCGTCCAGCACGGTCTGGCGCGCCTCCTCCCAGCTGACGGCCGGCTCGGGGCCGCCATATGGCGCGTAGCGGTCCCAGTCGTACATCCGGTCGAGGCCGAGCAGGCGCTTCTTCAGCGCGTAGTACCGCTGGGGGATGTCGTAGCGCGAGGTGACGGCGTCGACCAGGGCCTGGACGGACTCGTCGGACGCCTCGTTGGCGAGGTTGCGGTCCGCCACCCAGCTCGGGTAGTGGCGCAGGCGGTCGTCGATCGACTTGTCGGACAGGACGGTGTTGAGGATGTAGCGCCGGGTGCGGAGGTCTGCCCGCAGGGCTTCGGTGACCGCCGCGGCGACGTCGCGGCGCTCGCCGGCGTCACCCGAGTGGAGGCTGGCGAGGGCCTCGTCGAGCGACTTCTCGCCGCCCGGCGTCTGCACCCGGATGGCGGTGGTGGCCTCCTCGAACAGCCGGTCCCAGGCGGAGCGCGCGGTGACCGACTTCTCGGCCATGACCTTCTCCTCCGGCTCGCTGAGGACGTGGGGCTTGTAGCGCCGCGCGGCAGCCAGGTGGTGGCGGTAGGCGGCCACCTCGGGGTCGGCCAGCATCCGCTCCGCGGCCGCGTCCTCGACCCCGATCCACTCGAGGCTGAAGAAGATCAGGTGGGTGCCGGTCTGGGTCGCAGCCTCCTCGACCTTCTGCAGGAGGGCGCCGCGAGGCGGGTCGGCGACGTCGGTGCTGAAGCTCAGGAACGCGTACGAGGCGGCCCGGCCGACCAGCTCGTGGATCACCTCGAGGCGGCGCAGGGCCTCTACCAGCGCGCCGGCGTCGAGGCCGCCAACCCGGCCGCGGTACTCGCGCTCGAACTCGAGGGCGAGGTCGTCGGCGCGCTTGAGGTCGGCCTCGACGCCCGCGCGGGCGTCGCCCGGGTAGAGGTGCGAAAGGTCCCAGTGGATCTCCTCGGCACCCGTCTTCAGCGCCTCCGCCGCCGTCGCCATCGGCCAGATTCTAGCCGCGGGCCGAAGCAACAGCCCGATCACAGGCCATCGCCAAGGACAGGGGGGTCGGGTACCCTTGGATGGTATCCACGGCCACCGGGGCCGTAGTTGAACGGGGGTTCGGCTTGAACACGCGAACTGAGAACAGGCAGCGGTATCGCCGCGTGATTGGTGGGCTCGCCACCAGCGGCGTCCTCGGCGTGCTCACCGCCGGCCTGGCCACGGTCGCGGGCCCGGCGCCGGCGGCGGCCGCCGACGTCACGATCACGATGCAGAACTTCCCCAACCCGCAGTTCTGCGTGAACGGGGACTGTGCCAACCACTCGGTGACCATCACCGAGGGCCAGACGGTGACCTGGAACTACCAGGACACCGGCTGTGACGTCGTCGTGGCCTGCCCCGGCCACACCGCCAGCTACCCGGGCTCGACCCCCGAGAAGTTCGAGTCGGGCCAGCTGCGCGGCAGCACGGTTCCCTTCTTCCAGCCCGGCCCCTACGCGACATCGTTCACGTTCACCTTCACCAGGCCGGGCACCTACAGCTACTTCTGCGCCTACCACGGCAAGGACCAGACCTCGGGCGTCCTGAACATGAACGGCGTCGTGGTGGTCAAGCCGGCGCCCAACGTGAGCAGCTCCGGTGCGACCCCGGGTGAGCCGACCCAGGTGGGCTCCCCCAGCTCAACCACCGCCGACTTCAGCGACCTCCTGCCCAACACGTACGTCCCCGGCCTCCCCAGCGCGGGCGCCCAGGCGGCCTCGACCGAGCAGGACGACGCCCTGCCGTTGATCCTGGCCGCGATCGCGCTGATGGCCACGGTGACGGCGACCCTGGTCGCCTGGCTGCGGCCCGTCGCCCAGCCCGCGCGGCGCTGACCGGCAGCCCGCCGGCAGAGGACCTCTCCCCCGACACCGTGACCGCGCTCCTGCTGGAGCGCGCCCGCTGGAGCGCCTCGCGGTCCAGCGGCCCCGGCGGGCAGCACCGCGACAAGGCCTCGACCCGCGCCGAGCTGACGCTCGAAGCCGACGCGCTCGAGGGGCTGCCGGAGGCGCTGGCGGCGCGCCTGGGCGCGGCGCTCGGCCTGGATCGCGGCCCGCTGCGGATCAGCGCCCAGGAGGTGAGGGCGCTGTCCCAGAACCGGGCGCTGGCGGCCGAGCGCCTGCAGGCGATGGTGGAGGCGGCCATGGCGCCGCCTCCACC